>JBGPIT010000001.1:0-54755 GCA_041485125.1 Binatia bacterium
CCAGGCGATGTTTGTCAAGTTTTGTTAGGTGATGACGGCTTTGCCCAGTATCCTCCCCCCTTCGCCGATTTGCTGGGCAGCCGCCCGTGAGGCGCCCCCCTTTTTGGGCAGGACGGTCGGCGTTGGTTCTGCTGATCCTAAGTGTACTTGGTCCAGGATGCGGGACCGCCCGCGGCAAATCTGCTCACCCAGATAAGCCCGTCACTCAAGATTGCGCGCTCGCAGGTGAAGCAAAAGCGTGTTTCGTGCAAGTCGCCTTGGACATCGAGGCCCGCGAATACGTCGCGGTAGGAAATGATTCCGCAGAAGACGAGCGCGGCCTCGCCGGCGAGGATCGCGTCGTGTTCCTCGCGCGAGGTAGGGCGTATTTCCTGGGCCGTGAGCGGCGAGCCCTGTGGCAACGGGGTATTGTCTTCAGTCTCCTCGAATCGATAGGGCGGCTCTGCCGGATACGGCAACCGAACGAAGCGGATCTCGGGTCGCGACGAGTTGATGATCCATGCGGGCGTCCGGCCGTGGTTGGCCAGCACCCAGTCCACCTGGACGATGACGGGAAACGATCGCGGTTCGTCAGAGCGAGCCGCGTACAGCATCTCGCGCACGTTCGTCTTCTCGACGCCCATGATCAACCACGGGCGCTCCAATCGACGCGTAGTGGTGCCCGCCTCCAGCGCCAAATCAGTGGACTGCGCCGCTGCGCGGGCAGCGGCCTTGGAGGCTTCGACCTGTTCGAGCGCCGCCCGAGCAGCCGTCTGGGCCGCTTCGGCGCCAACCTGGGCGGCATTCGCCGCGTCTCCCGCGATTTTCACTTGTCGATTGATGGCCCGCAGCGTACGGGCCGTGACGATGACGTAGACAATCGTCGCCAGGGCGATGAGCCAGTCCGTTACGGACGGAACCCGCAGAATTTCGCAAAGGCGCTCCGGCCAGCTGCTCTCGCTGCTCTGATGTTTTTCGGGGGATTCTGGCTCACCTGGCGCAGCGCGAGTCGGTTCGGCGATGGCGGTCCCCTGAGGCGGATCGTGGACGGTGCTCTCACCGTCCTCGGTGGCGTGACGATGCTCGTCGGCCACCTGTTCCTGGCCGCTACTCTGGGGCGGCCATGAAGCGATCGCAATCGCCAGCAGCAGCCCCGCCGCCAGTGTCGATAAACGGTGGCTCACTGCGCCGGTGCCACTACCACCGGGCGGAGTGCCGGATCAATGCCCAACTCGTAATGGCGTGGATGAGGCAGCGCACGTTGTGGCAGAGCACTTTGAGCAGGACTTCGTTCACCTGCGCCACGGGCGCCTTGCTGCGCACGGCGTCGCCGAACACGCGCTTGATCATCGAGAAGGTCGCCTCGACGTTCGAGCGCTTGTGAGATCAACCCTCGCCCATTCTCGCTGACATGGCTAGGCGACACGACGGCTCAGGTGACGCTTGCTCCCCAGGGAATCGCCAATCTCATTCTAGGGGCGGCGGCGCGAACACCCCAAGAGGGGGAGAACTCGCACGAGTGGTACACGCTCTCGCTGCCGGAAGTCGGATCGGATCGGCCGTTCGACCACTGGCTATGGCCTAGGGAGGAAGAGTTGCGTGTGAGGATGGACGTGGAGCTTCACTGCGTCCCGTCAACGCGCGAGGGGCCGACCGTTGCGACCTTCGATCTAGTCGGCACACCGCCGACGGGACGGCTGGAGGTTCGTCCGTGCGTGACGCGGGTTTAGGCCGATTTCTTGGGCAACGACAGACTTTCTGGGCAGGACGCGTTTACTGGGCAAAGCCGGTGATGACGCGGTTGCACGGTCGCGGCCATGCGGGCTCGCCCGCCTCCCAAACCGCAGCGGCGCGCGCTAAGAACGGGCGGAGGGCGGGACGCCGGCCCGAGGAGGACGACGATGCGCGAGCTGATTCCTGACGTGCTCACCTGGAGCCGGCTTTCGGAGCCGCACGGCTACGACTTCAACGGCCATTTGGTACGCCACCCGAAGGGTAACATCTGCATTGATCCGGTCGATCCGGGCGAGGAGGGGCTCGAGGCGCTCGCGCGCGAAGGTGTGGCGGTGATCGCGATCACCAACCGCAACCACGTCCGCGCCGCCAACGCCGTCCGTGCGCGGACGGGCGCGCGGACGCTCATTCACCCCGCCGATCACGCGTACGCGGTCGGGCAGGGCGCCGAGATCGACGGCGAGCTCGAGGACGGCTGCTCGCTCGGACCCTTCATGATCGTCGGCGTGCCGGGAAAGTCGCCCGGCGAGGTCGCCTTGCACTGGCCGGAACGGCGCGTGCTCATCGTCGGCGACGCGATCATCGGCAATCCCGCCGGCTCCCTGAGCCTGCTGCGCGAGAAGGTGATGGACGATCCCGCGCAGCTCCGCGAGAGCGTGCGGAGCCTCCGCGCGCTCGCCTTCGACACCCTCCTGGTCGGCGACGGGATGCCGATCGTGACCGGCGCGCGGGAGCGGGTGCGCCAGCTCTGCGATTCGCTGCCGGGCTAAGCGGCGCGCGAAATCGTCTCGCAGCGCGGTCCGGGAGCGGCTACAGTCGCTCTCGAGACCGCGATGATTCTCACCCACGACGTCATCCTCGAGGAGATCGCCGCCGGCCGCATCGGGATCGACCCGTTCGATCCGGCGCAGGTCGGGCCGGCCTCGATCGACCTCCACCTCGGCGACGAGATCCGCGTCATGGAAGGCGGGCCGCCGGTGATCGAGCTCGACGAGGACGCCGACTTCCGGACGGTCACGACGGTGCGGCCGCTCGACCGCTATGTGCTGAAGCCGGGGGAGACGATCCACGGCATCACCCGGGAGCGCATCCGGCTGCCGCCGAACATCGGCGGCTGGCTCGAAGGACGTAGTCGATACGCCCGCCTCGGCCTCATGATCCACGTCACCTCGGGGTTCGTCGCGCCGGGCGTCGACAATCGCCAGGTGCTCGAGATGTCAAACGTCGCCGGACGCCCGCTCGCGATTCGAGCGGGCGTCCGGCTGTGTCAGATCGTCTTGCAGCGCGCCGAAGGCGAGGCGACCTACGCCGGCCGCTTCGCGAACCAGCTCAAGCTCTGAGCCGTCCCGACGCGACGCGACCCGATCGGGCCGGCGGCACCCCCGCGCAACGTCAGCCTTTCTTGCCAGGGTCGAGCGTCGCCAGCAGGTTCACCAGATCGTCGGCGTGCTCTTCCTCGACGGCGAGAATGCTCTCGAGCATCCGGCGCGTCGTCACGTCGTCGTCGCCGATGTAGTCGATCATCTCTTTGTAGGAGTCGATCGCGACCCGCTCGGCGACGAGATCCTCGCGGATCATGTCGATCAATGACGTGCCCTCGACGTACTCCGAGTGGCTCCGGCTGGTCATGCCGTCGGGGTTGAGGTTCGGCGCGCCGCCGAGCTGGGTGATGCGCTCGGCGATCTGATCCGCGTGCTCCTGGAACTCGTCCGCGACCGGCTGGGCATGGATGCCATTCGCCATGAAGTAGTGCCGCTTGTAGCGCAGCACGCACACGATCTCGGTCGCGAGCGCCTCGTTCAGGATCTTCAGCACCACCTCGCGATTGGCGCGGTAGGTCTCGGTGACCGCGCCTTGCTCGATGTGCTGGCGGGCCCGGCGCCGAATCTCTTTCAGATCAGTCACGAATTCGCCTTTCGCCATGTTCGTTCCCCCTTCTCGTTCTGCGCTTAAGCTGCTGGACCGAGCGTCTCGCCGCCTGGACGCCAGTTGGCCGGGCAGAGCTCGCCGGTCTGGAGTGCCTCGAGCGCGCGCAAGGTCTCGTCGGTCGAGCGACCCAGGTTGAGGGCCGACACGACCTCGTACTGCACCACGCCCTCGGGATCGATGATGAAGGTGCCGCGCAGCGCGACGCCGTTGTCCTCGTCGAGGACGCCGTACTCGCGCGCGATCTGCTTGGTGATGTCGGAGACGATCGGATAGCGCACCGCTTGGAGATCACGCTCCACCCACGCCTTGTGCGAGTAGACGCTATCGACGCTGATCGCGATGACCTCGGCGTCGAGCCTGCGGAACTCGTCGGCGTGGCCCGCGAACGCGAGCAGCTCCGTCGGGCAGACGAAGGTGAAATCGAGTGGGTAGAAGACCAGGACGACCCAGTGGCCGCGGTAGTCCGACAGGCGGACGCTCTTGATGTCGCCGTCGGCGAACGCACTGGCCTCGAAGTCCGGAGCATGGTGACCGATTCTCAGCATTCTTCAGTTTCTCCTTTTCCGTGAGCGGGCCGCGCGCGCGTTGCGCGCGCAGTCGCCGCAGCTGCCGCTGAACTGGACCGAGTAGTCGTCGATCGTGAAGCCCGAGCGCTTGACGTCGGGCAGCGGCAATTCCGAAAGCCGGTCGTCCTCGACGTCGACGACCTTCCCGCACTGCATGCAGACCAGATGGTGGTGGCGGTCGGTATTGGGATCGAACCGCACCTGCGCGCCGGCATGGCTGCTCTTGCGGGCGACGCCGAGTCGCACCAGCGTCTCGAGCACCCGATAGACGGTCGTCCGCGACACGCCCGGGATGCGTGTCCTCACGTCCGCGTAGATGTGGTCGGCGGTCGGGTGATCGTGCCGGCCGATCAAGGCCTCGAGGATGGTTCGACGTTGCACCGTCAGCGCCAGGCCCTGCCGGCGGCAGAGCGCGGTGAAGTCGTCGAGCTTGCGTTCGCGGTCGCGTCGGGCGTCGAGCACGATGGGAACCTATTCCAGATGGTAACGATTGTCAAACAACCGAGATCATCCGTCTCCCACGGCCATCTTGCGCGCCGGCGCGCGCTTCGTAACCCTACCGCGGCGCCATGCGGAGCGCGCCGTCGAGGCGGATGGTCTCGCCGTTCAGCATCGGGTTCTGGATGATGTGGGTCGCGAGCGCCGCGAACTCGGACGGCCGGCCCAGGCGCGACGGGAAGGGGATCGCGGCGCCGAGCGCGGCGCGCTGGTCTTGCGGCAAGAGCGCCAGCATCGGCGTGTCGAAGGTGCCGGGCGCGATCGTGACGACGCGGATCCCGAGCGAGGCCAGATCGCGCGCGATCGGCAACGTCATCCCGACCACGCCGCCTTTCGACGCCGAGTACGCCGCCTGGCCGATCTGGCCGTCGTAGGCGGCAATCGAGGCGGTGTTGATGATCACGCCGCGCTCGCCGTCGTCGTTGGGCGCGTTCTTCGCCATCGCCGCGGCGGCGAGCCGGATCACGTTGAAGGTCCCGATGAGATTGATTTCGATCACCTTGCTGAAGAGCTCGAGCGCCATCGGGCCTTCCTTGGTGACCGTGCGACGCGCCACGCCGACGCCGGCGCAGTTCACGGCGACGTTGACGGCACCGAGCTTGTCGATGGTCTCCGCCACCGCCTGCGCGACCTCGGTCGGCTGGGTGACGTCGGCGGGCAGGAAGATCGCACGGCCGGCGCCGAGCTCGCTCGCGAGCGCGCTGCCGTTCGACTGTGGGCGGTCGAAAATCGCCGCGCGCCCACCGCCCGCGACGATCGCGCGTACCGTTGCTTCCCCGAGTCCCGACGCTCCGCCGGTCACGACTGCGACGACTGATTCGAGCTTCATCGAAGGCCCCTTTCGGCGCTGGAGTTACGATCTCCATACACCACCGCCGGAGAATTCACAGCGACGGCGCCGCGTCGGGCTCGACGTCGAAGACGAGGACGAACTGGCGCTTCAACTCGAAGCGCGCGCGCTCCCGGAATCCCGCCGTGGTCACCTGCTCGCGTACGCGCGACTCCGGGATCGCGTGCTGCTCGGGATGCCACTCGGCCGCGGGACGGTCGACGACGACGAGACGTCCGCCGGGACGAAGGGCGCGCCGGAGCCGCGCGAGCATCGCTGCCGGGTCGGCGAGCTCGTGGTACGCGTCGACGAGCAGGACCGCGTCGGCGCTCGTCGCGTCGAGCCCTGGATCCGCGGCCGAGCCGCGCTGCACCTGTACGTGAGGATACTCTGGCGCGGGAAAGCGTCGCGCCAACGCCCGCAGCGCATCGGTGTCGATGTCGACCGCGATCACGCGACCGGCACGGCCGACCCGCTCGGCAAGGCGCTCGGTGAAATAGCCGCCGCCGGCGCCGAGATCGACGACGGTTGCGCCGTCGGCGACCGCGAGCGCATCCAGGACACGCGCCGGCTCCTGCCACTCGTCGCGCTCGTACTCGAAGAGACGCGCGAATCCCGCCGGGCGCGCCGCGAGCGCGACGTCGACGGGAAAGCGCGTGCCGCCACGCTCGATCACGAGCGGGAGGACCGTCCCGGGCGTGCGTCGCCGGACGGCGCGGATCAGATCGCGCGCGCTCCGCATCGGCTGCACGCCGCTGCGGCGCACCAGATCGCCCTCGCGCAAGTCGGCACGCTCGGCGGGGCTCTCCCGCGCGATCGTGCCGAGCCGTGCCGCGGGTCCCGACTCCGGTGGCGCGGTCGAGACCACGACGCCGAGCCAGCCCTCCTCGTGCGCTGACGCCAAGTACGCCGCCAGCGTGGCGAGTACGAGGAGCGCCGCGACCGTGCGCGAAGCGGCGCCGGCGCGATGCGGCGTCCGCCGTTCGGCCGGCGGCGCGGCGTCCGTCATCGGAGCAGGGAACCTTCCGCCGACCGCGTGCGGATCAGGCGCGTCCGGTCTTCGCCTCGAACCAGTCGAGGATCGCGGGGCTCTCGCTGCGCGGGTAGGTGTGCGAGAGCTCCGGCAGCTCGCGGTAGGTGAGATCGGCGCCGGCCTCGACGAGGAGATCGCGGGTCATCTGCGCGTACGCGACCGGGAAGAGGAAATCCTGGGCGCCGTGCACCAGATAGACCAGCCTCGCCGCCGCGCGCTCGAGATTGCCGTTCTGGAAATTGACCGGGTGGAACACGCCGCAGCAGGGCGCGAGCGCGCGGAAGGTCTCCGGATGCGCGAGCCCGTAGACGAGCGTGAACGTGGCGCCGTCGGAGAGCCCGGTCAGGAGCACGCGCTCACGATCGATCGCGTAGCGTGCGCCGATCCAGGCCAGGATCTCGAGCAGGCCGTGCTCTTCGACCGCGCTCCAGGTCGACCCGACGGCGCTCGGCGCGACCAGGACGTAGCCGCGGCGGCGCGCGTCGCGCAGCCACGACCAGAGGAAGTCGCGCCCGTTGCCCGACCCACCGTGAAGCGCGACGATCACCGGCCAGGCACGCGTCTCGTCGTACGTCTCCGGCACGTAGAGCGAGAACCCGCCGTGATGCCCACCGGCCGAGACCCGCACGAGCGGGCTTCGCGCCGGCGTGCTCGACGTCGCACCCGACGTATCGGACGCCGCGGTCGCGGCGCTCGCCGGCGCGGCTTCGGGATGCGACCAGTAGTCGCGGAACGCCGACAGCAGGTCGCGGATCACGTAGAAGCGCTCCTGCGCCTGCGCGTGGTGGTGGAGCGACGTCAAGATCCGTGGAATCCGCTCCGGTGGCGGCGCCGCCGGAAAGCCACCGAAGAGCGTCGCGCAGCTCACGGCGTGCTGGAACGCGGCACCGTAGATCGCGTCGAACGGGGCAAGCACGGCAGGCGCGGGCGCGGCCGCGAGGGCGGCCGTCGCTTCGGCGAGCGGTGCGCCGAATCGACCCTCGATCTCCGCGGCGAGCGCGGCCGAACGTTCCGGCGCGAGCTGCTCGGCGACGCGTTCCATCTCCGCGAGAAGCTCGGCCGCGATCGCGCTCGAAGCGAGCACGGTCCCGAGATAGGCGCGCTCCTCGGGCGAGCGCTCGTCGTCGGCGTCGGCTACCACGCCGGTGCTCGCATGCGCGCCGGCGCGGATCGCCACGAGCGCTCGCGTCCGGCCACGGCTCTCACGCAACCGGCCGCGGCGCGGAGGAGAAGAGCAGGTCGCCAGGAGGCACGAGCGGACTGTACTACTCGCGCCGGGTCACCAGTCAATCCGTTGCCTGCTCGCCGCCGATCTTTTAGAGCGACGGGAATGAAGACCACCTCGGCTCATCTGCTGCTCTTGCTACGACACGCGATCGCCGAAGATCCGCAACGCGACCAGCGCGACGAAGACCGTAAGCTCACCGGCGAAGGAAAGCGCAAGCTGCGGCAAGTGGTCGCCGGTATGCGCGGGATCGGTCTTCCGGTCGACGCGATCCTGACCAGTCCGCTGCGGCGCGCGCTCGAGACTGCGGCCATCGTCGCCGAAGGCTACGATCTCGAGGATCACGTCGAGGTCGTGCCCGCGCTCGCGCCCGCCGGCGGCGCCGACGCCGTGTTCGACGTTCTCGGAGCACATCGCGAGGACAAGGCGATCGTCCTCGTCGGTCATCAGCCCGACCTCGGCGAGCTCGCGTCGACGCTGCTCGTCGGCACCCCGGGCCTGGTGCCGCTGCCGTTTCGGAAGGCCGGCCTCGCCGGCATCACCGTCGGTGGCTTGCCGCCGCGCGGCGCGGGCATCCTCGAGTTCTTTCTCACCCCGGCGCAGTTGCGGAAGATGGCGCCCCGCTGATGCGCGCGGGTTGCGGAGAGGAGGGGAGCGGGTTAGACGCCCGGCATGAGTGACACCGCGAGTGAGACCGGACCGGGCACGCTAGGACGGGTCCAGGCGCTCTGGCGCTATCCCATCAAGTCCTTCCGCGGCGAGCAGATCGACGAAGCCGACATCACCGCCGCCGGCGTCGCGGGCGACCGCGGATACGCGGTGCGCGATCGCGAGACCGGCCGCGTGCTGAGCGCCAAGCGCTGGGCGCGGCTCTTCGAATGCGCCGCACGCTATCCAACCGGTCCCGACTCGGCACCCGAGATCACCATGCCCGACGGGACGACGATCCCCGCCGCGGAGGCGGCACCCGCGCTCTCCGCCTGGCTGGGGCGCGAGGTCGACCTCGTGCGCGCCGAGCCGGGCACGATGAGCCTCTTCGAGATCGCCATCCAGACCGTCGACGAGATCGAGGCCGGCGTCGACCAGCTCGCGATCGACGCCGGCGACTACCCGTGCCCGCCCGGCTCGTTCTTCGACGCCGCGCCGCTCCACGTGATGACCACCGCGACGCTCGCTGCCCTGCACGCGCTGTATCCCGGCGGTCGCTTCGACGTGCGTCGCTTCCGTCCGAACGTCGTCGTCGACACCGGCACCGCAACCGGCTGCATCGAGGAGGGTTGGGTCGGCCGCACGCTCGCCATCGGCGGGCAGGCACGTGCCCCGGTCCTCATGAGCACCATCCGCTGCGTGATGACCACCTTGCCCCAGGAGGATCTGCCACGCGACCCGAAGATCCTCCGCACGGTGGCACGGAGCACCTCCGGCAACGCCGGCATCTACGCCGCGGTCGAGCTCCGCGGCCGGGTCCGGGTCGGCGATTCCCTGCGGTTGATCTAGGAGGCTGACCCTCCTAGCCGCGGGACGCCGCGTACGGCCGGCTCCGCGTGCGTTAATATAATTAATGAAAGAAACACCGGTGGAACGCCCGCGATAAAGCTCGAACACCATCGTCTCGGTGACCGTCGCCGCCGCGACGTGACGGGAGCTCATCAGGCGACCGATGCACCGGATGTCGAGGCGATGTAGGCGACCTACACGTCGACGCCCCTCCTGCGATCGTAACGCACTCTCTATGGCCGATCGCAGCGTGCCGACCTACACCACGTCGACGCTCCGCCTTAGCGAGCGGCGTTTGGTTTGCGAGATATCAAATCGCTTGCCTTAGCGTCTTCGGCTGGGCTACGTTGAATTCACCCCTCGGAGAAAGCGCCTTCGGCTTGCGACGTGTCTTCATTACAGGTCTCGGTTGCGTCACCCCCTTCGGTGTGGGTGCTGAGAGACTCTGGTCGTCGGTAACGGCCGGCGACTCCGCCGTCCGACCCGTGTCGTCGTTCGACGTGAGTGGGTGCGCCAGCCAAGTGGCCGGCGAGGTTCTCGACTTCAACGCAGAAGACTTTCTCACCCGTCGCGAAATTCCGGCATTCGGGCGGTTCGCGCACTTCGGAGTCGCCGCCGCGCGTATGGCGTGGGAGGACGCAGGTTCGCCCTCGTCATTGGATCGCGATCGTGTCGGCGTGTGCATCGGCAGTGCCGTGGGTGCGATCGGTCGCGCGGTCAATGACGGGCTCATCTTTGCGGAGAAGGGACTCAGTCGGGTCCATCCGCTGTTCTCGCTGCAGTACCCAGGGACACTCTCTTCGGAGGTCGCGATTGCACTCGGCCTCCGTGGGGCAGCGTACGCGATTGCCACGGCCTGCACCGCGGGCGCTGACGCGATCGGTCTCGCTCTCGACCAGATCCGCGCCGGCTCCCTGGACGCGGCACTCGTCGGCGGAAGCGACGCGCCGATCTTCCCTCTGCTCTTTGCGTCGTTCGATCGTGTCGGCGCGCTCTCGAAGCTCAATGATCCAGCCGATCGTGCGTCCCGACCGTTCTCGCGCGACCGCAGCGGCTTCGTGCTCTCGGAAGGCGCCGGCATTCTGCTGTTGGAGGCGGAAGACGTCGCGCGCGAGCGTGGTGCGAAGCTCTACGCGGAGTTGGCCGGATTCGGCGCGACGTGTGACGCCTTCCATCACATGGCGCCCGCGACAGAAGGGGAGCAGGGCGCGCGCGCGATCGTGCTCGCCTTGAAGCACGCAGGCCTGACGGCGGCGGACATCGACTACATCAACGCCCACGGGACGAGCACACCGAAGAACGACGTGGCCGAGACACGGATCTTCAAACAGGTCTTCGGCGAGCGCGCGTATGACATTCCCGTCAGCTCCTCCAAGTCGATGCTCGGCCACCTGATTGGCGCTTCCGGAGCAGTCGAGCTGATCATCTCCGCGCTCGCGCTCCGGGACGGAATCATTCCGCCCACGATCAACCTGACCGAGCCCGACCCCGAGTGCGATCTCGATTACGTCACCGAAGGCGCCCGGACCCAGCCGATCCGGACGGTGCTTTCGACATCGTTCGGTTTCGGGTCACGGAATGCGGCCCTCGTCGTCCGCAGCATCAGCCACTGAGGAGAACGATGGACAACAACGCGCGAGCGCGTGTCGCCGAGATCATCGCGTGCGAGCTGCAGCTCCCCCTCGAAAAAGTCCGCGGCGGCGTGTCCCTCCGAAAAGACCTGGGGATGGATTCCGTGGCGGCGCTCAACATCGTCTTTGCGGCGGAAGAGGCGTTCGGCATCCGCATTCCCGAGACGGAGCTGGAGACGGCGGACGACCTCGATGCGATCCTGGCGCTCGTCGAGCGCCACGGAAATGGCCGCTCTTCCGCGGCAGCATCCGCGTAGTCACGCCTCGCGCGTCACCCAGCGAGTCTTCCACGCGAGCCCGACGGGTCTCGCGTCGGTGTCGCCATTTTCCCCGTAGCGGGTGTGTCACTGCTCGATTAGTATGCTCCCAGGGTCGGTTGGGGTGAGCAGCGCGCATCGGTGGGCGTCCGTCTTGACGCCGTTGCTGGTTGCGTATCTACGCCGCATGGCCGAGAGGGCGCCTCTGTCGGTGATCGCTGCCGTCCCAGAGCTCGACGGTGGTCAATCGTGTGATCGGTTTTCAGATCGTCTCTTGAAGGATGCAGCGAACGGACACGTCATCGTGCCGTTTTGGAGCGCTCATCAACTTACGATCGCATTGCTTGCGGGGTCACGATCAGGGTTACGGCCGGCGCTCGCGCGTTTCGAGGTCGTCGCAGATAACTCGTTCGGCGGAGAGATCATGCGCGGTATCGGTGAGGGCTTCGACTTGAAGATGCGGCCCATCCATACCCGCGGCAATCCGAAACGCCTCGAAGACGTCGGCGCGTGGATGCGCAATCCCGCGCCGTTCTTCATCGCCGTCGACGGCGGCGCCCACTACGGCACGGTGCCGACCGGCATCATCCGCATGGCTGCGCGGCTCGGGTCAGTCCTCTGGCCGCTTGCGGTGCGCGTACGCCCGGTGATGCACGTCCCCGGTCTGATCGCCGATATTCCGCTCCCCGGTTGCCATACGGCCTTGGCGATCGCGGAGCCGCTCCGAGTGGAGCGCACGCTCCCCGTCGCCACCGGTGCCGCGATATTGAAAGAACGCCTGGACGCCGCCTCGCAAGCGGGCGCTGCCGAGTTGAGGCGCACCAGGATTGCGCTGCCCACAACACATGATCCCCACCATGGCTGATGCGACACCGGTAGCGTCGATCGACGGTATCGAGGCGCGCCGCCGATCCTACGTCGACGGTCTCTTTTTCCGGGTCGTCGCCTGCATGTTTCTCGAGGTGGTCGTGCTCGCGACGGCCCTTCCGTCGGGATTGCCGCTCTCGAGCTTCTGGCCCGCGATGGCCGTGGTCGCCTTCGTCGCCGCGCTCGACGGTCCCTACTGGTACATCGGCAGGTCTCGCGGCTTTCCGATGGGACACTTCTACGTGCATTGGTGCATCGATCTCGTCGGCATCTCGTGCCTGATCTACTTTCTCGGCGGATTGGACGTTCCGTACGGGCCTTTCATCTACTCGATGATCGTCATCACCTCCGCAACCTTCATGTCCCGCAACGGGTCCTATCTGATCGCCGGCGCGGCCGCGTTGTGCTTGACCGTGATGGCGGTGGGGACGCGCCTCGAGCTCTTCCCACCGCCGGTGTCGATCTGGAGCCACCATTTCTCGCGCACCGGCGAGATCACCGTCGTGATCGGCGCGATCATCTTCTTCTTCATGAACGGGTACCTCGCCGGCACCCTGTCGGATCAGCTGAAGGTCGCGAAGGAGCAGATCGAGGATCAGAACCGTTTCCTCGAGCAGCGTGTCCGCGAAAGAACACAGCTTCTCGAGGCGCGATCCCTCCAGCTGCAGGAACGCACGGACGAGTTACAGGAGCTGGTGCACATCGTGACGCATGACCTGCAAAACGTCGCTGTCGCGAGCACCGAAACCACCCGCAAGCTGATCGAGACCGACGGCGAGCACCTTTCCGAGCGCGGTAATCGCTACGCGGACCGGCTGCTGCGCGACTGTCGTCTGATGGCGACGATGCTGCGCAACTTGCTCGAGGTGGTGAACCAGACGGAGATCGCCGAACGTCGTGAGCTCGTCGACGTCGCCGCGGTCGTACGCGAAGCGGTAGCCCGCGCGCAGACGGCGGTCGAGAGCAAAGGCATCGAGGTCGAGATCGGCGAGCTGCCTCCGGTCGTCGCCGAGCACCAGAAGATCCACCACGTATTCGAAAACCTGCTCACCAACGCGTGCAAATACGTCGGTGACAAAGCCGAGCCGCGCATCGAGGTCGGCGGATCCGTACAGAACGGCACCGTGGAATATTTCGTGCGCGACAACGGGGTCGGCATCGAGCCGAGCCAGCTCGGGCGCATTTTCACGCTCTATCACCGCGCTCCCGAGCAGATGGTCGGTGGCGTGGTACAACAAGGACATGGCATCGGGCTCGCCGTCGCGAAGCGCATCGTGCAGCGATACGGCGGACGGCTCTGGGTGGAGTCGGTTCATGGCGAGGGCTCGACCTTTCGGGTGAGCTTTCCACGCGAAGAGAGGATGGTCTCATGAAGAAGGCGGCGCTCGTGGTCGAGGACAACACGTCGCACGCAGAGCTCGTCTGCGACGAGCTCGAGACGGTCTTGCAGGGATGGACGCTCGACATCGCGCCGACGCTCGCCGAGGCGCGCAGACGGATGTCGGCACGCCGGTACGATCTCCTGGTCTTCGATTTTCGGCTGCCCGACGGCGACGGCATCGAGCTGCTGCGCGAAATCCGCGCTGCCGGCGTCGACTCGCCGACCATCTTCGTCACCACCGCCTCATCCGCGAAGCTCGCGGTCGAGGCGATGAAGCTCGGCGCGGACGATTACCTCGTCAAGGAGGAAGGGTATCTGGCGATTCTGCCGTATCTGGTCCAGGAGGTGCTGGGCCGACGGCGCCTCGCCGAAGAGCATCGCGTGCTCGAGGAACGCCTGCAGCGCGCGGAGCGCGCCGCCACCCTGGGCTACCTCGCCTCCGGACTGGCACACCACATCAACAACCCGCTCGCCACCATACGGACGTTTCTCCAGCTCTTGCCGACGCACATGAACGATCCGGAGTTTCGCACCACCTATCTCGAGACCGCGCTCGCCGAGAGCGAACGCATCCGCGACCTCGTCAAGGACATCATGCGCGCCGCCACGGTGCCCGTGGAAGGCCACGAGGTTCAGCATCTCGATGAGATCCTGTCGCGCGCCGAGGAGGGTGTCGCGAGCACACTGAAGGCGAAGGGACTCATCTATCGGAAGGACCTGCCGCAGAGCGCGCCGGCCGTGCGCGTGCACGGTGAAGCCGCGACCTGCCTTTTCCTCACGCTCCTCCAGAACGCCGTGCGGTTCTCGCCGGAGGGCGCCGAAGTCGAGGTCCGAGCGAGCGTGGACGAGGCGGCCGGACGATTGGTGACCGTGGTGCGGGACCATGGGCCGGGCATCCCCCCGGAGCACCGCGAGAAGATCTTCGAGCCGTTTTTCACGACGGCCGTCGACGGCCTCGGCATGGGTCTCTTCGTCGCGTCGCGGATCGCCGATCTCCAGGACATCGAGCTGAGCTTCGAGAACGTCGAGCCGAGCGGCGCCGCGTTCCGCGTGGGCCTGCCGTTGGCGCGCCCGGCAGCGGGCGTTCAGCTCGCCGGCGGCGCCGCCGAGCTCTGAGCGCGCGTCTCAGCCGACCGAGCGCAGCGGCTCCGGCGCTTTGCGCGTGGCCGGTTGCGACAGAAAAGCCGGGTCGATCATCAGGAGCAGTGCCGGTAGCAGCGTGATCGCGGCGAGGCTCGACACCACCATCGCGAGCGCGACCATCGTGCCGAGCTCGACGTGGAACACGAAGCCGGACGCGCACAGGACCAGGTAGCCTCCGGCGATCGCCGACGAGACGTACACGATCGCCTTCCCCGACGTCCGCAACGTCCGTTCGAGTGCGACCCGGCGCGAGCGCTCGACCGCCAGCTCCTCGCGGAATCTGAACAGGAAGTAGATCGCGTAGTCGGCGCCGATCCCGACGGCCATCGCCGCGATCGGTGACGTCATGACGTCGAGCGGAATGCCGAAGAATCCCATCATACCGAGGTTGGTCAACACCGCCATCGCGAGCGGCGCCGCGATGAGGAGTCCGGCGACGAACGAGCGCATGACCAAGCCCGCCACGACGATGATGATCGCGGCGATCTGCATCATGTTGAGAATCTTGCCGTGCACCATGACCTCGGTGAGGGCGGCGTTCGAGGCGAGCGTTCCGGAGTAACGCACGGTCAGCTGCGGGGGAAACGTCTGTGCGACGTGGTCGCGTACGCGCGCGATCAACGCCTCGCCGTACTCGGTCGAGTCGTTGTGGAGGAAGACGCGCACCGCCGCGCTGCGGTGCTCCGGGTCGATCTGGCTGTCGAGATCCTCGGGACCGCCCGACATCGAGTAGAGGAACAGGTACTGGCTGACGAGATCGGGCGAGTCCGGCAGGGCGGCGGCCTCGGCGGCGCCGCCGTGCAGCGCGCGGTGCATCTCCTGCAGGTAGTCGACGATCGAGAGGGTCTTGCCGACGGCGGGATCCTGCTCGACGAAGCGCTGCAGCTCGGCAATGGCACCGAGGGAGGCGGGATCATGCAGCGCCCCTTCGGCCGCTCCCTCGACGAGAAAGATCAACGTGTTCGTACCAGCCAGCGCGCGGTTCAAGCGCTCGTCGGAGATGCGGACCGGATGCGTGGGACCGAACTGGCGCTTGAAGCTGGTATCGACCTTGAGGCGCATCGCGCCGATCGTCACCGTCGCGGCGAGGAGCAAGGTCACACCGACGATGGTCGCGGGCCGAGAGACGATTACGCCGGCCAGGCGGCCGAGCATGCCGTCGAGGAAGCGTCCACCCGCGGCTTCGCGCGCCATTTCGGTGGCACGTGGCGCCGGAAGCATCGCGCGCAGCGCGGGGATCAACGTCAGCTCGATCACGAGGGTGGAGAGGATGCCGAAGCCGGTGAGTAGGCCGAAGTTCCGCATCGTCGCGGTGGCGAAGACGGTGAGCGAGAAGAAAGACAGCGCCGCGATCGCACCTGCCGTGACCATCACCGGTCCGACCCGCAGGAGCGCCGTGCGAACGGCGTCCAACTGGTCATGCGAGCGGTCGTACTCCTCGTAGTACCGTTTCAATATTTGCACCGCGTGACCGGCGCCGACGGCGAGAATGAGGATCGGCGTCGTGGTGTTGAAGGGATCGAGCGGCACGCGGAGGAGTCCCATGAACCCGAGGCTCCACACGACCGCAAGGAGCGCGGTCAGGAGGGGCAGGAACATGCCCTGGAGGGTGCGGAACGCCTCGTAGTGGATGATCGCGATGACCAGCATCGCGAACGGCAGCAAGGTCACCGTGCGCTCGGTCACGTGCGCGAGGCCGGTCGTCACCGCGACCGGGCCGGCGTACGCAACGGTGAAGCTGCCGTCGTTCTCTTCCGCGATGAGCTTGTCGACGTGCTCCTGGATGTCGGGATAGCCCGGTAGCTCCGGCGTGAGACGGAAGTTGGCGATGATCGCGGCGGCGGAGCCGTCCTTCGCGACGACCATGCCCGACCAGAACGGGTTCGCGAAGAGTCGTCGCCGCACCTCGGCCGCGTCGGCCGCCGACGTGGGCGTTCCGTCGAGCACCGGTCGGACGAGGAGCGTGTCGTCCTCACCTTCGATCGCCTTCACCAGCGGCGAGGCGATGCTGAGATACGTCGAACGGATGAGGCCGGGCGCGTCGCCGATCCGGCGCGTGATGCGCTGCACCTTGGCGAGAAATGCCGGCGTGAGGGCATCGCCGTCGTTGGGGAAGAGACCGATCAGGATCAGGTTCTTCTCACCAAAGCGATGCTCGAGCGTCTGCAGAGCCTGGATGTAGGGGTGATCCTGCGGCAGGTTCGCATCCGGGTCGATCTCGACGCGCAGAGCGGGGAGCCGCGTCCCCCAGAAGACCGTCACGGCAATGAGTGCAATCACCACCGCGCGACGATGCGTGAGGATGAACTCGACGTAGCGTGCGAACCTCGACGGGGGCGGGGGCATTCGCGCGTTATGCGCGTAGGCTCTCGTGACCGTCAAGGTAATTTGCTCCGCGAACCGCAACGACCGGACCGTCGCGTGTTGCGTTGACCGAACCGCATGCTCGCGCTACTGCGAACGCCATAGTGCACGCAATCACCGGCGTCTCTTTCCGTGAACGTCTCAGCGGTCCGATCGGTCTCGCAGTCGACACGCCGCGTGTGGGTGCGGAGCGCGGCCGCACGACCGGCACGTGCCTGGTCGCTGATTTGGAGATCGTCCTCCAGCACCTGGACATCGAGGGCGGCGGCAACGGCGGGCAGCACGCGCGCGTGTGCGGAACGATCCGCATCTCCGACCTGGCGACGGTTCCCGCGGCCGTCGAAGGAAGTGTGCTGCTCTACGCCTCCGATCCCACCGTCGGGATGAAGCGGATCCATTACGACGTGCGGTTCCGCGGCGACGACGACGGCCTGTACCGTCTGCAGGCGACGAAGTTCATCCGCCCGGGTCGCGGCGCCTGGCGGGAGCACGTCACCGCGTACGCGCGCGTGATCGCGGAGGGTGCGGAAGCGACGGCATTCCCGGACGTGGCCGATCCCCACCCGTCGCCGTCCCGTACGGTGGCGGCGGGGATTCTCACCACCCGGGCACGGGACGTCGTCGCACTCCTTCGTTCGGTGCGGGCGGCAGGGCTGTCCCGAGCCGCAGCCGCGAGGTGTCTGCTCGCGTTGGTGCGTCGAGAGGGTGCGACGCCGACGGCGCTCTTGGCGACATGACGGCGCGATGAGTCGCGCGAGGAGGACGACGATGACGCTCTGGCTGATGGTCGCTGCGTCGCTCACGGTTTTGGCGGCGTCGATCGCGACGGCGGGATTCGCCCCGGACGTCGCGGCGGCGCTGCGAACCTCGAAGGAGATCTACGTCGCCACGCGGCGCACGGACGGCAGCACCAGCAAGGTCGTGCCGGTGTGGTTCATGTACGACGGCGACGCGGTCTACTTCGCGACCGGGCCGACGAGCCACAAGGCGAAGCGGATCAAGAAGGGGAGCCCGTTGCTCGTGTGGGTCGGCCGGCCCGACGGCCCGCACTTCGTCGGCAAGGCCGAGCTCTCGAAAGACCCGGAGCTCGCCGCGCGCATGGCGCCGGTCTACAGCCAGAAGTACTGGATCGCGTGGCTCGGCCTCTTCCGTCCGAATCCCGATCGGGTACGATCCGGCAAGACGGTTCTGGTCAAGATCTCGCCGCCTTCTTGACCGCGCCGCACTTTGATCGGCGCTAGTCTGCGTCGCAGGCGCGGCGAGGTCCTGCGCGCGCACGCTGTCGGACGTCGACGGCGTTCCGAAATGGTTTCTTGTCGCGCCGGGCGGACGCCGACATACTGAGCCGGTGCGGGGTTTCTCGGGGGCGGCCATGCTGGCGCTCGGCGCGACGATCGCTCTCGCCGGCGTGATCGCCGTCGCGGACCGCGGTCTCCGGAGCCCGACGTCGTCTCCGAGCCCGCCTGCGCCGGCCGGTACCCCGGCGCCCGCCGCGGACCCGGCACCGATCGCATCGGCGCACGGCGAAGCGGCGCTGGCCTTCCGCTCGGCGGAGACCTGCAAGCCCTGCCATCCGGACATCTACGACGAGTGGCGGCAGTCGCCGATGGCGCGCTCCGTGGAGCTCTCCGGATGGTCGCTGCGCGCCTCGCTCGACGTGCTCCGCACAGTCGGCGAGGACGAGACGATCCGCACCCTCTGCTACTCGTGCCACGCGCCCTTCGCGCGCACGAGCGGCTCGCTCGCGCTCGACACCCCGCCGCTCCACGAGGGCGTGAGCTGCGACTTCTGCCACTCGGTGCGCGACGTCGAGGTCGCGCCGACGCTGAACATCTCGACGGCGGTGCCCGGCGAGGTCAAGACGGGACCGCATGCGGACGCGCGCTCGACGGGGCACGAGACGCTCGAGCTGCCGCTGATGCGACGGTCGGAGTTTTGCGCCGGATGTCACTGGTTCGCGTGGCCGGAGAGCGGCATGCCGATCGATTGGACCTACAAGCAGTGGTTCGACAGCCCCTACCGCACCGAGGGCGTGCAGTGTCAGGACTGCCACATGCCGCTCCGTCCCGGACGCGCGAGCGCCGTCGCGACCGCACCGGACCGCGGCGGCGTCCGCTCGCATGCGTTCCACGGCGCCCGCGATCTGCCGACCTTGCGCGGGGCACTTGCGCTCCGGGCGCGGCGCGACGGCGGCACGGCGGTGGTCGAGATCGAGAACGTCGGCGCGGGGCACAGCATCCCCGGCGGCGGCGGCGAGCTACGCGAGCTCGAGCTGCGCGTCACACCCGAGGGCGGCGAGCCGATCGTCCGGCGCTACGACGTGCGCTACTTCGACGAGGACGGCGAGCGCGTGACCGGCAGCGACGACGGCGCAGTCCGCTTCGAGGACCACGCGATCAAGGCGCGCGAGACCAAGGTCGAGCGCATTTCGCTCCCGCCCTCGAAACCGGCGAAGGTCGAGCTCTGGTTCTGGTACGTCACCCAAGAGGTCGCCGATCGCGACGACGCCGCGGCCGAGTCCGTCCTCGTCACCTCGACGGCGCTCGCACCCGCCGCCGCGAAGTTACGGCGCGGCCGTGGCGGCTCGCGCGTACCGTCGCGGCCGCCAGCCCCGCCCGGCCCCGAGTGGCGGGCGTTTCCCGCACCGGCTAAAACTCACGGATGCTCACCATCAGCACCCTGAGCAAAACGTTCCGCGGGCAGCGTGTGCTCGACGGCGTGAACTGGTTCGCGCCCGACCGCACGCGCATCGGCCTGACCGGCATGAACGGCGCCGGCAAGTCGACCTTGCTGAAGCTGATCGCGGGCGAGATGGAGGCGGACAGCGGCGAGATCGTGCTGCCGAAGGGGACGAGCGTCGGCTACTTGCCGCAGGAGGTGATCGGCGTCTCCGGGCGCACGGTCCTCGAGGAGGCGCTCGGTGCCTTCGCCGATCTGCACGCGCTCGAGGCCGAGTGCCGCCGGCTGGAGAACGCGCTCGGCGCGGCGCCGGTCGAAGGTCCCGAGCACGACCAGCTGATGGCCGCGTATCAGGAGACCCGCGAGCGCTACGACACCGAGGCACGCTACGACCTCGAGGCTGAGACCGAGCGCGTGCTCATGGGTCTCGGCTTCCGCACCGACGACTTCGGCCGCGACCTCGGCACGTTCAGCGGCGGCTGGCAGATGCGCGTCGCGCTGGCGAAGCTCCTGCTGCGCAATCCGCGGGTCCTCCTACTAGACGAGCCGACCAACCACCTCGATCTCGAGGCGCGCACCTGGCTCGAGGAATTCTTGAACGCGAGCGACTCGCTGGTGATCCTGGTCGCGCACGACCGCTACTTCCTCGACGTCTGCGTCCAGCAGATCACCGAGGTCTCGCGCGGCCGCCTCACCGACTACTCGTCGAACTACACCGCGTATCTGCAAGCGCGCGAAGAGCGCCGCGCGCAAGAGGCGGAAGCCTACGCCGCGCAGCAAGAGGAGATCGAGCGCGTCGAGGCGTTCGTGCGCCGTTTCCGCTACCAGGCATCGAAGGCCGCACAAGTGCAGAGCCGGGTGAAGCAGCTCGAGAAGATCGAGCGCCTTGCGCCACCCGAAGGTCACGAGCGGCGCGTGAAGATCCGCCTTCCCGAGCCACCCCGGAGCGGCCGCATCGTCGTCGGCCTCGAGCAGGGGGCGAAGCGCTACGGCGACTTGAGCGTCTACGATGGGGTCGACGTCGCGATCGAGCGCGGCAGCAAGGTCGCGCTGGTCGGGCCGAACGGCGCCGGCAAGTCGACGATGCTGAAGATGCTGGCCGGCGTCGAGCCGCTCACGGGCGGCCGACGGATCGCCGGACACAACGTCCGGCTCGCCTACTTCGCGCAGGACCAGTCCGCCGTCCTCGATCCCGCCAAGACCGTCCTCGACGAGATGATGGCGGTGACGCCGGTGGATCTGGTGCCGCGCGTACGCGACCTCCTGGGGGCGTTTCTCTTCGGCGGTGATGCCGTCGAGAAGCCGACGAGGGTGCTCTCGGGCGGTGAGCGCAACCGCCTGGCGCTCGCGAAGCTCCTCATCGAGCCCGCGAACTGTCTCCTCCTCGACGAGCCGACGAACCACCTCGATCTGACCGCGAAGGAAGTCCTGCTCGAAGCGCTGCTCGACTACACCGGCACCGTCGTCCTGGTCGCGCACGATCGCTACATCCTCGACCGTCTGCCGCAGGAGATCATCGAGGTCGGGCACGGCACCGCGATCCGCTATCTCGGCAACTACGAGGACTACCTCGCGAAGAAAGCGGGCCTCACGAACGGCGCAACCCCGTCGGCACCGCGTGCGGGTCTGGACGCCGCTCGGGCCACCGCGCCGATCGCGGCGAACGGCAGCGATCGCGCCGCTTCCGCGACGACTGACGAACGCGGCGACGCGGCGTCGCGCGCCGAGGACCGTCAGGCGGCAAAGCGTCAGGCGCGCGCCGAGGAGAAGCGCCGGCGCGAGGCGGAGACGATCGAGAGCTCGATCGCCGAGAAGGAAGCCGAGCTTGCCGCGCTCGCGACCACCATGAACGACCCGAGCTTCTACCAGACCCACCCGGCGCCGCAGCAGCTCTTCTCCACCTACGCCCGCCTGAAACGTGAGATCGAGATGCTTTACGAGCGGCTCGAGCGCGCCGGCGCCTGAGCCTTAGCGCCGCCCGCGCGCGGGATAGAGCGGCAGCGGCTCGACCGGCATCTCGAGCGCAACAAGCTCGCCCGGTCCCGAGAGCGTGACGTAGAGGCGGCCGTCACCGAGGCAGCAGTTCGTCGGCTCGGTGCCGGCGCCCATCTCGATGACCTCGGGCACGCGACCGTCGGGCTCGAAGACGACGACCACGTCGCCGAGACTTCCCGCGGCGTAGAGCCGTCCAGCGGCGTCGAAGCAGAAGCCGTCGGGGAAGCCCTGCGGCAACGTGCAATGCGTCGCCGGCGTCGCCCCGGGTGTCGCGTCCATCACGAGGATCCGCTGCGTCATGCTCTGCGCGACGTAGAGCCGATCGTCGGGCCCGAAGCCGATGCCGTTCGGAAACGAGGGGATCTCGGCGACCAGCTCGACCACACCGTCGAGCGTCGTTCGCCCGACGCGGCCGACGCCGATCGTCGCCAGGTCCTCCCAGTTGTGCGGGTCGGTGTAGTAGAGCAGCCCGTCCGGGCCGAAGCAGAGGTCGTTCGGCCGGTTCGGCGGCTTGCCGGGAAGATTGACCGCGACGTCGCGCAGGTCGCCGTCGAGCGTCACGCGCTGGATGCGGCCGGCGATCGGCTCCGCAGCCATCCAGCGCCCTTCGTGGCCGAGCGAGAGGCCACCGTTGTTGGTGACGTAGAGCGCGCCGTCGGGGCCGAGCGTCGCGCCGTTGGCGCCACCGCCCGTGATCGCGACCAGACGGACGCGCCCCTTGTCGTAAAGCGAGACGCGCTGGCCGCGGATCTCGGTGAACGCGATGCGCTCGGGCCCGAGCCACACTGGTCCTTCGGGAAACTGCAGACCGGTGGCGAGGACGGTGCGTGCTCTCATGACGTGCCTCCCTGGAGCGCCGCCAGCGCCGCACCGCTCGCGCGCTGGCGGCGGATCTCCTCGATGAGCACGGCGAGCTGGCGCGCCGCGCGGGCCGGCGCGATCCCGCCGCGATGGATGTTGGAGAGTACGGTCCGATCGGGCTCGGCGGATCCGCGTCGCGGCGCATAGAGCACGTACGCCGAGAGACTGTCGGCGGTCGCGAGACCGGGGCGCTCGCCGACGAGGAAGCAGAAGACCTCCGGACGGAGCAGCTCGCCGATCTCGTCCTGCACGCGCACCCGGCCGTTGCGCACGAAGAGCGGCGTGCCGAGTCGAAACCCACGCGCGGCGAGCTCGCGCGTCAACGCCCGCAGCACCGCCGCGCCGTTGGCGACGACGGCGGACGACGAGAGCCCGTCGGTGAGCGCGAGCTGCACGTCGGCGCCGTGCCGACAGCGGCGCAGGATCGGACGCGCGCTCGCGGCGAGCGTGCGTCCGAGCGCCGGCTCGCGGACGTAGGCCTCACGGCTGGTCGCGCGGGTACGGATCTCGCGCAGGCCGATCCGGCGGACGAACGCCGCCGGCACCTCGGTGAGGACCGCGTCGCGCGCCCGCGCGTGCGCCGCGATGAAATCCAAGTACGCGCTGGTGCGCAGACGCGGTCCGGCGCGACCGATCGCGAGCCGTGCCGGCGTCGACGCGAGCAGGCTCGCGAGCGCCGTCGGCTCACGGCTACCCACCGCCGGCGCGAGCGTGGGCTCACCGCGTACTTTCGTCGCCTTCGACGATCCGCGCGCGTTCGGTCGCCGCGCTTTCCGACGCGACTCAGCCACGCAGGAAGAATCCCGGATCGCCGGCGCGCGTGGTGAGACGACCGTCCGCCATCAGACCGAGCTCGACCAGCCAGGTTTCGAACTCGGGCGCGGGACGGAGGCCGAGCAGCTGCCGGAGCGTCGCACCGTCGTGGTAGCTCGTGCATTGGTAGCTCAGCATCACGTCGTCGCCGCCGGGCACGCCCATGAAGTAGTTGCAGCCGGCGGTGGCGAGCAAGGTCGCGAGCGTGTCGCAGTCGTTCTGGTCCGCCTCGGCGTGGTTGGTGTAGCAAGCGTCGGCGCCGAGCGGGAGGCCGAGCAGCTTCCCCATGAAGTGGTCCTCGAGACCGGCGCGGATGATCTGCCGGCCGTCGGCGAGGTACTCGGGACCGATGAAGCCGACCACGGTGTTGACGAGAAAGGGGTCGTAGCGCCGGGCCAGGCCGTAGCAGCGCGCCTCGAGCGTCGTCTGGTCGGCGCCCTCGTGCGCGCCCGCCGAGAGCTCGGATCCTTGTCCGGTCTCGAAGTACATGCGGTGTTGCGCGCCGCGCAGCGTGCCGCGCCTGGCGATCAGGTCGCGCGCCTCGTCGAGCATCGCGACGGTGATGCCGAAGCTGCGAATCCCGGCCTCGGTGCCGGCGAGGCTCTGGAAGAGGATGTCCATCGGTGCGCCGCGCTCGAGGGCACGCATCTGGGTCGTCACGTGGGCGAGGACGCAATTCTGCGTCGGGATCCGCCAGCGTCCGATCAGCTCGTGCGTCAGCGTGAGTAGCGCGGTCACGTTCTCGACGGTGTCGATGCACGGATTGATGCCGATCAATGCATCGCCGGCACCGTAGGCGAGGCCTTCGTAAATCGCCGCGGTGATGCCGCGATGATCATCCGACGGATGATTTGGCTGCAGGCGCGTGCTCAAGCGGCCGGGAAGTCCAACGGTCGTGCGGGCGCGCGTCGTCACCGGCATCTTCCGGGCGGCGTAGATCAAGTCGAGGTTCGAGCAGATCTTCGCGACCGCCGCCGCGACCTCCGCGGTGAAGCCCCGGCCGGCGCGCCGGATCGCCTCGGGCGACGTCGTGTCGGCGAGGAGCCAATCGCGGAGCTCGCCGACGCTCCAGCCGCGCACCTCGCGGTGCACGGCCTCGTCGATGCCGGCGTCGATGACGCGGCTCACCTCGTCCTCGTCGAGCGGCACGACGGGATGGGCACGCAGGTCCCCGACCGTGAACTCGGCGAGCACGCGCTTGGCGGCGGCGCGCTCCTGATGCGAGCGAGCGCCGACGCCCGCGAGCGTGTCGCCGGACTTCGGCTCGCTGGCGCGCCCGAGGACTTCGCGCACCGAGCGAAAGCGGTAGCTCCGTCCGAGGACGCGCGCCGTGAGCTTCACGGTGCGGCCTTCTCGGGCGGCGGATTCTCGCCCGGAGGTGCCGCCGGCGGGTGACCCTCGACCGCATCGACGATCGTCTGCGCGGCGAGCCAGGTCCGAGGGTCGCGCCGCACGTCACGCAGGCGGACGATCCCGTCGCCGTCGAGGACGTAGGTCGCGGGGCGCGCGGCGGCGGTCTTGTCCGGCGCCTCCATCAGCAAGCCGAGCCGCTCGGCAAGGCCGGTGTCGTCGATCAGGTAGTAGAAGGGCGTGTGGTGGTCGCGCACGAACGCCAGCGCACGCGGCGTCGCCTGTTGCGCGGTGAGCACCACGGCCACGCGGACCTCCTTGCGGCCGGCGAACGCTTGCGCGAGCTCGAGCACGCGTGCCTTGCTCGGCGCCGACCAGTCGAGGCTCGGGACGAAAGCGATCACGTGCGGGGCGCCGCGCAGATCGCGCGATCCGACCCGGGTCCCACTCACGTCGGCGAGATCGAACGCCGGAAAGGGCTGCTCGAGCGCCGGCGCCGCCTGGTCGACGTCGACGCGCGGGTTCGGGTCGGCGTGGTAGCAGCCGTCGATCCGCATCGCGACGCCGACGATGTAGAGACAGAGCAGCGTCCCGCCTATCTTACCGGCGACGTACGGGCGCTCGGCCGGCGGCGCGGTCGCGGTCGCCACCACGGTCGCCGCGCTCATGCGGGCCGACGGTCCGGCTTCAACCAGATGAACCCGAGAGCGACGACGGCGAGCACCGCAGCCTCGACGCGGAGCAGGTCACGGATCGGCCAGTACTCGCCCGAGTACCACGCGAGCAGCCGGAGGAGCGCCGCCACGATGAGCGCCGTGGCGGTCGCGGTGGCGATGCCCGGTGTGCCGGCTGGAGTGCGCGCGCTCGCGATCAAGCAACCCGCCCACGCGAAGAGGACGCAGCCGGCGAATCCCAGGATGAAGTAGCCCTGGACGTCGGTGTCGAAGAGCGGTCGCGCGAAGATCTGGAAGACGGCGCGATCGAGGAACGCCGCGACGAACACCACGCCGAAGACAATGCACGCGGTCGCCGTGACGCCGGCGAGCATTCGATAGAGCAGCAGCGTCGAGATCCGCACGCGGCTACCTCGCAGACGCGTCGCCGCGTTGTCAACGGGGCTCCGGCGTGGGATGCCGCCGCGGCGCGCGCGCTGCCGCGGCTGGCGACAGCGCAACGCGAGGTGTAAGAGGATCGCCGCTCGATTCCGAGAGGAGGTCCGGCATGAAATCGGTCTGGATCCCGAAGATCGGCCCACCAGAGGTGCTCGAAGTGCGTGAGGTGGAAGACCCGCACGCCGCTCCGGGCGAGGTGCGCATCCGCGTCCGAGCCTCGGGCGTGAATTTCGCCGACGTGATGGCGCGCATGGGGCTCTACCCGGACGCGCCGAAGCTGCCGTGCGTGGTCGGCTACGAGGTTGCCGGTACGGTCGACGAGATCGGCGCCCGTGTGAGCGGCGTTGCCGCGGGCGACGCGGTGCTGGCGTCGACGCGCTTCGGCGGCTACGCCGACCTCGTGACGGTGCCCGCGGCGCAGGCGTTGCCGCTGCCGCAGGGCATGACGTTCGAAGAGGGTGCCGCGCTGCCCGTCAACTACCTCACCGCGATCTTGATGCTCGAGCACTTCGCCCACGTCGGTGCCGGCGACCGGGTGCTGGTGCACGGCGCGGCGGGCGGCGTCGGTCTCGCCGCGGTCCAGCTCTGCCGGCTCCACGGCGCCGAGGTAATCGGCACCGCGTCGGCGTCGAAGCACGCCCTGCTCAAGGACGCCGGCGTCGCGCATACGATCGACTACCGGGCCGCCGACTTCGAGAGCGAGATCCGGCGGATCACCGGCGGCCGCGGCGTCGACATCGTGCTCGATCCGATCGGCGGCGAGAATTTCCGCAAGAGCTACCGCGTGCTGGCGCCGTTCGGGCGCCTGATCGCCTTCGGCTTCTCCGCCGCCGCACCCGGCACGTCGCGCAGCGTGCTCACCGCGGCATGGCAGTTCCTGCGCATGCCGCGCTTCAATCCGATCGCGCTGATGAACGACAATCGCGCGGTCATGGGGTTCAACCTCGGGCATCTCTGGAACGAGATGTCCCTGCTCGTCGCGCAGCTGCAGAAGCTGATCGACTACTACCATCGCGGCGCGATCCGGCCGACGGTGGCGCGGAGCTTCCCGCTCGCGGAGGCCGCCGCGGCGCACGCCTATCTTCAAAATCGCCAGAACGTCGGAAAGGTCGTGCTCATTCCGTGAGACGGGCGTGTACGCGAGGCTGTCTCACCGCCGATGGACTGATCGAGACGGTCGACGGACCGATCGCGATCGCGACGCTCGTCGGTAAGTCGATGCCGGTTCTGACCCGGCTCCCGAACGGCCGGGTCGGCTTTCGCCTGATGACGAAGGTCGCCTGCACGGCGACGGGGGTCGCGATCGTGCGGGTGACCTTCGAGAACGGGCATGCCATCACCGTCGACACCGGCCACGTTTTCTACGCGCCGAACAAGGTGGAGCGGCCGGTGACCGAGCTCGAGCCCGGGGAGATGCTCGACACCAGCTTCCACTTCCCGGTCGGCTACGAGTACCGGCGCGCCGATGGCTCGACCGCGATCTCGGACGGCGGCACGCACGTCACCGCGATCGAGCCGGCGGGAAACGCCGACGTGTTCGGCGGCATCGTCAACGAGACGCACTCCTACTTCCTGACCGCCGGGGTGCTCTGCAAGGAGTGAGAGACTGACGCCTAGATGAAGACGCCGCGGCGCGTGAGCAGCAAGTCGCCGAGCGCGCGCGCGATCGAGCTCCGCACCTCGGCGGTCAGATCCTCCACGGCCTTCTCGGCGTCCGCGCTCGCCGCGGGCGGATGGATCGGCGGACAGAAGCGCATCCGCCATTTCGTCGGCAACGGCACGGCACCGGCGACACCGCAGAGCGGGAAGAGCGGTGTCACCGGGATCCACGGCACGCCGACGAGGCGACCCACACGGTAGAGCCGCGCCACGACCGGGTACGCTTCCTCCGCGCCGACGATGGCGACCGGCACGATCGGTGCGCCGGTCGCCAGGCTGAGACGCGCGGTCCCACTGCGGAACGGCTGCAGCTGGTAGCGATCGTGCCACCGCTTCTCGACACCCGCGATGCCTTCCGGAAAGAGCGCCAGCGCCTCGCCTCGGCGCAGCATCAGCTCCGCGTTCGCGAACGACGACGGCACGCCGCCGAGTCGATTGTAGAACGGTCCGATCCACGGCAGCGCGTCGACGAACTTGTCGTAGAGGACCCGCAGGCAGCGCTGCGCCGGATGGTGGAGCTCGAGCGCGACCGCGAGCATGAAGGCGTCGGCCGGAATCGCTCCCGAGTGATTCGCCGCGATGAGGACGCCGCCCCCCGTGGGCACGTTCTCGATACCCGACACCTCGGTGCGCCAGTAGCGCTCGAAGAGAAACCGGAGCGGAGGCATCCAGACGCGACGATAGTCTCGGTCGACACCGAACGGGTCCGCTGACCCGACCTGCAACCGCGATGCGAGCGGCTGGTGTGAGATCGGTCGGTCGGCGACGCCGGCGGGCGCCGTCGGCGTTGCCGTGTGCAGAGCATCGGTCGCGTCGGGCCGCGTCTCTGTCGGCGCGAGTGCCGGCACCTCGTCGATCGACGGGCGCGCCGCCGCCTCGACCGACTCGACGCGGAAGTACGGCGTGCCCTGCACCGCTGGATCGGTCGCCGCGCCGGTGTCGACGGGCGTCATCTCCGGCGCGGCGGGTATCGGTGCGTGCGCCGGCGGCGCGAGGTGGGTCGCGCGTCGCAGATGGATGCCGCGCGGGCGCAGCTCTTCGAGTGTGCCGACCAGCGCCTCGGTCTCCGGCGCCTCGACGTAGCGCGCCTCGATCGTAATCGGCGCGGCGTAGCGCGCCCGCAACGTCAGCGCGGTACGCCGGATTCGGTCGATGGTCGCACGGTCGAGCTCGTCGACGACGGTGATCACGCCGCCGCCCGAGTCGGGACCGATGCGCGCGACGATCAGGCCGGGCGCGCGCGCCGGGGTCGCCGCGTCGTCAGCAGGCGGAACGGAGCGAGGGGACTCTGGCCGAGTGAGCATCACGAAGGGACGCGCCGGATGCGCGCACCGAGCACTCTTGCCACCGGGACCCGGGTTGTCAACGCGCGATCGGCGCCGCGCGGAACGCGCGTCGAAGTCGGCCGGCACCCGTGATAAGCGAGGGGTGCCCGACATTCTTCGGGATGACATCGCGCACAGGAGATCGCGTATCGAGTCGCGGCGTTACCGCATCGCGTACGTCATCGGTGAGCTCGGCAAAGGCGGTGCGGAGTATCAGCTGTACGAGCTGCTCCGCCACCTCGACCGGCGCGTATACGAGCCGACGGTGCTCGTGCTCGCCGCGGGCGGCTACTGGGCCGAGCCGATCCGCGCGCTCGGCATCGTGGTGCACGAGTTTCCGCGTCGCCGCTCCGCCGACGCCTCGCGCCTGCTGCGCTTGCGGGCCGCCCTTCGCGCGCTCGCGCCCGACGTCCTGCACACGATCATGTGGTCCGCGAACTCCTACGGACGCCTCGCCGCGCTCGGGCTCGGCATCCCGGTCATCATCGCGGCGGAGCGGAACGTCATCCGGCGGCCGCGCTGGCAGGTGTGGGTCGAGCGGGCGCTCGACCGCGCGACCGATCGCTATCTCGTGAACTGCGCCGCGATCGCGAGCGAGCTCCACGAGCGCGGCGGGCTCGCCGCCGCGAAGATCGACGTCGTCCCGAACGGCATCGATCTCAGCGTGGTGCCGCCGTTCGAGCCGACGCGCGAGGCGGCGCGGCGTGCCGCCGGCTTCGACCCGGCGCGACGCTTGGTGGCGCAGGTCGGTCGGCTCACCGGGCAGAAGGACTATCCGACGTTCCTCGCCGCCGCGCGCATCGTCGCGGCGCGATTCGCCGACGTCGACTTTCTCGTCGTCGGCACCGGCGAGCTGCGCGCCGACCTCGAGCGGCTCGCCGCCGAGCTCGGCATCGCCGCCCGCGTGCACTTCACCGGCTTGCGCCACGACGTGCCGCGGCTGCTCGCCGGCGTCGACGTCCTCGCGCTCACGTCGCTGTACGAGGGTCTGCCGAACGTCGTGCTCGAGGCGATGGCGGCGGGCGCGGTCGCGGTCACGAGCGACGTCGGCGGCTGTCGCGACGTCGTTCTTCACGACGAGACCGGGCTGCTGGTGGCACCGCGCGATCCCGCCGCGACCGCCGCGGCGATCGGCCGGCTGCTCGCGAATCCGGCCGGGCGGACCCGGATGGCGATCGCCGCGCGTCGTCGCGTCGAAGAGGAGTTCTCGGTGCAGACGATGGCGGCGCGCAGCGCGGATGCGTACCGGCGACTGCTCGCACCGGGCGCGCCGGCCGTGAATCGCGACTGACAGCTCGCACACGCGATGCTAGGCTCTCCGGCCGTGTCCGAACCGCGTCCGCGACCGCTCCAATCGGACGGCCTCCGCATCGCCTACGTGATTCCCGCGTATCCGCCGGCGCCGTCGCAGCCATTCGTGGTGAACGAGATGGTGCAAGTGCAGGACGCGGGGAACGCCGTCTACGTCGTCCCGCTCTACGCCGGTCAGGACGGGTCGGTGCGCCACGGAACGTTCGAGCGACTGCGTCCAGCTGCGGTCCTCGCACCGGCGTTGCTGTCGCTGCACGTCGTCGCGCTCGCGCTCCGGACGATCGTCGCGCACCCGCTTCGCGTGCTGCGCGCACTCGGATCGGCATTCCGCGCCGCCGGATGGAATCCGTTCGCGCACGGCCGGCTGCTCCTCCTCACGCCGAAGGCGCTCGCTGCCGCCACGTGGCTGCGCGAGCAGGGTGTGGATCGGATCCACGCCCACTTCGCGAGCCAGACCGCCGACGTCGCCGCGATCGCCGCGGCGGTGAGCCGCATCCCGTTCTCGTTCACCGCGCATGCCTACGACATCTACTCGACCGCGCTGCGGGTGCGGAATGACACTCTCGACTGGAAGCTGCGCACCGCGCGCCAGGTGTTCACCGTGAACGACTACGCCGGCGCGCTGCTCCGCGCGCGCTTGCCGGCGGCACACGGGGGACGTGTCCAGACGGTCTACGTCGGCATCCCGATGCAGCTCTTTCAGTCCGAGCCGCCGGCGCCGCACGACGGCGCGTTTCGCATGCTCTGCGTAGCGCGTCTGTGCGAGAAGAAGGGCCTCGATACGCTGATCGACGCCTGCGCCGCGCTCCGCGAGCGCGGCGTCGCGTTCTCGCTGCGCCTCTTCGGCGACGGTCCGCTCCGACAAGCGCTCGCCGGCCAGATCGCGCGCCACGACCTCGGCGCGCACGTGCTGCTCGGTGGTGGCATCAGCCAAGAGGAGGTGGCGCGCGAGATGCGCGCGTGCCACGCCTTCGTGATGCCGTGCCGTCGTGACCGCAGCGGTGACATGGACGGGATCCCGACGGTGTTCATGGAGGCGATGGCGACCGGCCGCCCGGTCATCAGCTGTCCGGTGTCGGGCATTCCGGAGCTGGTGCGCGACGGTGAGACCGGCCTGCTCGTCCCCACCGACGACCCGCGGGCGCTCGCCGACGCGATCGTCCACCTCGCCGGCAACGAAGCCTTGTGCGTCACGCTCGGCCGCCGTGGTCGAGCGCTCGTCGAGCGCCAGCACGACGAGCGGCTGACGGCTGCCTCGCTGCTCGCGAAGATGAGAGCCGCGGATGCCGCGAACGGCCGCGGCAATGCCGCCGTCGCACCGAGGCCCTCACTGGCGATCACCGACTGACGATGCTAGGAAACGCTGATGCTCGACCAGATGCGCCGCCAGACCGAAGACATCGTCCGCTACTATGGTGAGCTCAATCGTCGGATCGCGAATGCCGGCATGGACGGCATTCCGAAGCTACTCGAGCTCTCGACGCAGCTCGAGATGGCGCTTGGCGAGATCGGCGCGCACGAGCTGCAATGGGTCGCCGACGAGATCAAGCGTCTTCTCGACGAGCTCGTCCGCATGGATTCGCAACTGCAAAAGGTGCGCGAGCTGAAGATGTTGCTCGAAGGCGCACCGGAGCACGAAGAGCCCGCCCGCCGCCGCTCGGCCGTCTGACTCTCAAGTTTTTCCCGTTCTCGCTGCCGCCCGGCGCGCGCCACACCGCGTTCTGTCACGCCTCTCGAAGGGCGGCCGCTCGTCGACGGATCGGTCTGGGCGCGCAACTCCCGAACGCTAGACAGCGCGTTTTCGACTCGCGATTCCGCTGTATTTGCACCGTATTGGCGCATGGTGAGCACCCTCGCGATGCGGCGCTGCCCGACGCCTCGTGATTGCCAGTGGTATCGCGCAAACGCCACATACTTTGCCGATGCGCAGCCCTGTGTGTTCGTGCATTGTTGCATGGTCCATATATGCCGCGTTGCATGATTAATGGTGGAAATTGTTGATCTTTTTCCATAGCATTAGCTAGCGGCTGGCATTGGAATTGCTTGTACGCGCGTACCGCTGGCGGAGCGGCGCCCTCACGGAACATCGGACTGCCTAGGAGGCTTCGGCGTGACCCAGGAGATTCGGGAGCTCATCGATCGCATTCTGTCTTCCTACGACGAGATGGACAGTAGATTTTCGTCGGCGGGGGGGCTCGGCAGTCTCCTTAGCCTGTATGAGCAGATGCGACGCGAGTTGGAACGCGTGTCGTTTCAAGAGCTCGACCGAATGACGGGGGAGATCAAGAACGTCATCGAGGCCCTCCTGACGATCGATTACGAGCTACGGAAAGTGCAGAACTTGAAGCTCGTCTTCGACTCCCGCACCGTTCCCGGCGGGCAGTAAGCGCGGCGCTCGTCCGCTCGCCCGTCGGTGGACGTCGCATGCTCGCGCAGCGTTGCGCGATCGATGAGTCCGGCGTCCAGCTGTGCAAGCCCCGAATTTTCGACCGTTTTCGTCGCTCGTCCGACGAAATTCTAGGTTGAAAGCGCGCCGGTGCGCGAGTACAATCCGGGCAGTTTCGACTCGCGTCTCTGCACGACCGCGTTTTCGAGACAGTCTAGCAGCGACGCTTCACCGACTTCCGCATGAGCACACACCAACAGCGGCCTCGAACGCCCAATGATCGTTCTGTGGTCGCACCTGCGCCAAATCAGGACAGCCAGTTGGAGCAGGGGAACTTGGTCGTCGTGCAGGAGCGAGTGCTCGCCGAGATCGCGCACGAGCTCGGCAACTTTTTTCACAAGCTCTACTACTGGTCGGACTACATCAAAGGCGATGCGGAAGGTGCGAAGAAGTTCGACACCACCGCCGGCCACATGCTCGAGCGGACGATCACGAACCTCGAGGACTTCCTCAAGGTCGCGCTCGAGTACTTCCATCCCATCAAGCTCAACTTCACCAAGGTCGCCGTCGGCGAGCTGCTTGACGGGTTCATGAGCCACCTCGGGGCGCATCTGAACGGCAACGAGGTCCGGGTGAGGCGTGACGAGATCGACGAACCGGCGACGATCCTCATCGATCCCGCGCGCATCTCACAGGCATTCCGGATCGCGCTTCACCACGTGCACGAGGACTTGAAGTCCGGCGGTGCATTGAGCGTGAGTCTCGGCAAGACCACGCGGCGGGAGTTTCCCGGCCTCGAGATCCGCCTCGCGGTCGCGCCGAAGGTCCCCCCGTCGCCGCTCTTCCGGACCGCCGAGCTCGGCGTCGAATGGGCGGTCGCGCAGAAGCTCATCGAGATGCACGGCGGCGAGATCATCGAAGAATTCGACTCGAACGGTCAGAAGATCGTGCTGATCTTCCTGCCCCTCTACGGATAGGCACAGGTGCTAGGAGCCGATATGGATACCAGGATTCTGATCGTCGACGACGATCCGCTGATCTGCAGGCAGCTCGAGGACCTCTACACTTCGCAGCAGTATCTCGTCACCAGCGCCGGCAACTCGTCGGAGGCATTGCGCCTGCTCGGTCAACACGATTTCTCATTGGCGGTCGTCGACCTTCGCATTCCCGGCACTGACGGCATCGGCCTCACGCGCGAGATCCGCGAGCACTGGCCCGATCTCGACGTGATCATGATCACCGGCTACGCGAGCATCAAAGGCGCCGTCGAAGCGATCAAGCAGGGCGCCAGCGACTACATCACCAAGCCCTTCCAGAAGGAGGAGATCCTTCTCGCCACCGAGAAGGTGCTCGAGAAGCGCCGCCTGCTCGACGAGATCAACTACCTTCGCAGCCAGCTCTCCAATCGCTACTCGTTCGCCAACATCGTCAGCCGCAACCGCGTCATGCACGAGATCTTCGAAGCGATCGAGGTGCTCGCGCAAAACGACGCGACGGTGCTGATCACCGGCGAGTCGGGAACCGGCAAGGAGCTGGTCGCGCGCGCGATCCACTACCAGGGCAAGCGCAAGTCGGGCCGCTTCGTCGCGATCAACTGCGCGGCATTCCCCGACACGCTCCTCGAGAGCGAGCTCTTCGGCTACGAGCGCGGCGCCTTCACCGGCGCGGTGCACGACCGGGTCGGCAAGATCGAGCTCGCCAGCGGCGGCACGCTCTTCCTCGACGAAATCGAGAGCATCACGCTCAACATGCAGCTGAAGCTCCTGCGCGTCCTCGAGGAGCGTGAGGTCGAGCGTCTCGGCGGCAATCGCAAGATCAAGGTCAACATGCGCGTGATCGCGGCGACCAACGTCGAGCTCACCGAGCTCGTCGCCGACGGCCGTATGCGCGAGGACTTCTTCTACCGAATCAACGTCGTGCCGGTGAAAATTCCGCCGTTGCGCGACCGCGTCGAGGACATCCCGCTGCTGGTGAGCGAGTTCCTGCGCAACAGCGAGATGGCGCGTGAGCGCGGCATCACGCGGGTGTCGAACAAGGCCCTCTCGGAGCTGATGGGCTTCGCCTGGCCCGGCAACGTCCGCGAGCTCGGCAACGTCCTCGAGCGGGCGATCCTGCGCACGACCGGTCCGGTGATCCGCGAGGTCGACCTTCCCGGTACCGGCAAGCGCAAGGACATGGATGCGCTCCGCCGCACCTATGACTACGAGGTTCCACTCAAGGAGTACCTGCGACGCGCCGAGAAGGACTACTTGAGCCACGTGCTGAAGAAGCACCGCGGCAGCATCAACATGAGCGCGAAGCACGCGCTGGTCGACGCGGCGACGCTGCATCGCAAGATGAAGCTGCACGGCCTCCAGCGCGAGGATTTCCGCGGGCGCGATCGCAGCGAGCCAGATCAGGCACTGGTCGGCTGACGTCAGCGGGCCGACGCGTGCAACCACCGCAGGCGCCGCCGTCGTGGGGACCGGTGACCCGAGCGCCCGGCGGCGCTTTCCCCGGCAGCGCTGAGCCGGGTCTCTAGAGCAACCGGCGAATGTACCTCGCATCCTTCGGCTTCCGCGAGAAGCCTTTCAACCTCACCCCAGATCCCAAATTCCTCTACTTGAACGCGAGCTATCGCGAGGCGCTCGCGTCGCTCCACTACGGCATCGCCGAGCGCAAGGGCTTCGTCGCGTTGATCGGCGAGGCCGGAACCGGAAAGACGACGCTGCTCCGTCGCTTGCTGTCGGAGCTCGGTCCCGAGACCCGCAGCGTGTTGGTCCTGAATCCGTCGGTGGGCTTCGACGATCTGCTCGGGTTCATCCTCACCGACCTCGGCCGCCCGCCCGCTCCCGGCACGCCGAAGCTCGAGATGCTCGAGGCGCTCAACGCCGAGCTTCTCGACACGCTTGCCCGCGGCGGGAACGTCGTCGTGCTCATCGACGAGGCCCAGGATCTCGGCATCGGCGTGCTCGAGGAGCTCCGCCTGCTCTCGAATCTCGAAACAGCGAAAGAAAAGATCCTCCAGTTCGTGCTCGCCGGCCAACCTGAGCTCGACGTCATGCTGGAGCGGCGCGAGCTCCGCCAGCTGCGGCAACGCATCGCCGTCTTCGCGCGCCTCCGCGCGCTCGCACGGCGCGAGCTCGAAGCCTACGTCGCGGCCCGGATCGAGGCGGCGGGCGGCAGCGCCAACGATCTCTTTTCGCGCCCGGCGCTGTTTCGCCTGTGGCGCTTTTCGGGCGGCGTGCCGCGGCTGGTGAACGTCGCCGGGGACAACGCGCTGGTGACGGCATACGCCGCGGGGCGCCGGCGCGTCGGCTGGCGTGCGGTCGGCGAGGCGGTCGCCGATCTCCGGCCCTCGCGCGGCGCGGGCGCAAGGCGACGACGCGTCAGCGCCGCCGCGATCGGGCTCGCCGCCGTCCTCGGGATCACGTTCGGCTTGCTCGTCTCGCGCATGACCGGTCATCACATCGTGGTCGCTCCGGGGTCCGCGCCGCGGAGCCCGCTCAGTGAGTCCGCAGCGTCCGACGTAGCCGTCCGGCCGGCACGGGAGCCGGTCGCAGCGGAAGCTGCCGCGCCCGCGGCACACGGACTCGATGCGGTCGAGGCGGCCGCGCCGGTCGTGCCCGATCGCCTTGCCGAGGAGCCTCGCGCGGCCGCCGCGGAAGCGCCGAGCGCGGCTATGAACGCGCCAGCGGACGCGGTGCGCGAGGGCGCGCCCGCCGACTCGACCGACGGCCCGCGCGATCACATGCGCGACGGCAACATCGCAGCGACGGAGCACGGCTCCGAAGCGGCGCCGCTTGCCCCGACAGCCGCCGATGCATCGCACCGGCCTCCGTCGATCGGCGACGTCGCAGTCGCGAAGGCGCCTGCCGAGGCCCGCGGTGGAAACGAGACGGCGGTGCGGCCCGCGGCCGATGCCGGATCGGACGCCGCGAACGCGCCTGTAACAGACGCGGCCCGATCCGCTGCCGAAGGCGCAACTGTCGGCACCCCCGGTGGTGAAGCTCTCGTCCCCGTGCGCATCGAGCACGGCGATACGCTGACGTACATCGTGCGGCGGTACTACGGCCGCGAGACGCCGGCGCTCATCACAGCGGTTCTCCGCGCCAACCCCTCGATCACCGATCCGGACGTCGTGCTCGTCGGCCAGATGGTGCTCCTCCCGGGCCTCGCGACGAAGAGCAACGGCGAGCCTGATCCCGCCGCGCTGCGCGCAGAATCGGCATCCGGATCAACGACGTCCAAGCGTAAGCGCTAATGCCCGACTATCCTCAGGCCGCGCGGACCGGCAGACGCGAAATCGAAGATCGGCGGAGCGCCCGCGCCCGCGCGGAACCAGCGACGAGCTCGCTGTTCGTGCGCTAACACCTGGCGTCCGCTGAGCTTCTTGCGAACTCTTCGTTGCGGCATGACGACACCTGTGCACGATCCCGCAGAAACGCAACGGCGGCAATCGACGGTCACTCGACACTGAAGGCGTCGATCGTCCGACGGACGTGGGGGTTGGAATCGGCTAGGTCCCTGCCGTGTGAAGGGCAAATTGCTCGTGTTCTAGAGGGTGAAAAAGCTTAAACGAAAGACGACAGAACGGAGGGTCGTGGCATCGACTTTGCTTTGACGCACTGAGATTTCCAAAATTCCATCCATGACCCCCCTCGACAGAGATTGGTTCGTCGTTCGCAGCAAGCCCCGCAAAGAGGAATTCGCGGTGCAAAGCCTCGAACGCCGTGGCGTCGTGGCTTTTTGCCCGCGCATTCTTGAACCGGTCGGTTGGACGAACGAGTGGGCGACCGTGCCGCTCTTCCCCGGCTATCTGTTTGTCCAAATCGAATTGCACAGCGGATATCACAGCGTAATGTGGACGCCGGGTGTCAAAGGGTTCGTTTCGTTCGGAGCGATGCCGACGGCGGTCCAGCCGGAGATTGTCAATTTTCTTCAGCAAGAGACCGGCGACGATGGTGTGATCCTACCCCGCAAACAATATCAGGCGGGTGAGCGCGTACGCATCAAGCACGGCCCGTTTGCCGGATTGATCGGCATCATCGAAAAGCCATGCGCGGAACGCGGTCGTATTCGCGTCCTCATGGACTTTCTTCGTCGGGGCACGTCGGTGGAGCTGCCGCTGGCAGCCATCGGCCGGCTCTGAGCTCACGCCAGTTTAGCCGCGGGTGCTGACATCCGCGTCAAGAAGATGACTGAATCGCAAGGGATTCTCGAAACTTACGCGAGAGTTAGCGGCGGAGCTTCATCAAAGACGGCGACACGGTGTACGCAGTAGGCCACGCGGAGGACAGGAACCAATCATGACACACACCACGGCACGAACAGTGACGACGGCGGCACGCATCGCGACCACGATATTGGCGCTGATGGCGCTCGGCGCCTGCAGCAGCGTCGGACGCTCGCTGCCTCCCCCCGAGCAGACCTACGCGCTCACGCAGCTGCCGGTCGAGCGCGGCGACTATCGCCTTCAGGACGGTGATCGGCTCAACATCAAGTTTCCGTATCACGGCCGCTCGAACCAGGAGCTGCCGATCCGTCCCGACGGCAAGATCAGCCTCGACGTGACCGGCGACATCGTCGCCGAGGGCCTCACGCCGCACGAGCTCGAGGAAATCATCAAGCAGCGCAGCTCGAACAAGTTGCGCGATCCCGAGGTCGTCGTGATCGTGACGCAAATGGGAGATCGCAAAGCCTATGTCGGAGGCGAGGTCGGCCGGCCGGGGTTCGTCGCCGTCCAAGAAGGCATGACGCCGCTGCAAGCTGTGCTCGCGGCCGGCGGCTTCAAGGACACCGCCAAGAAGGACAGCGTGCTCTACATTGCGCGCGGCTCCGACGGCGCGTATCACGCGAGCAGAGTAGATCTCGAGGACGTCGTGGAAAACGGACAACCTGAGACCGTGCGCCTGACCGGCAACGACGTCGTCTTCGTACCAGCCACGCGCATCGCGAACGCCGACACGTTCGTGGAGCAGTACGTCCGCAAGCTGATGCCCGTCGACTCGCGCGCCGGCGCAACCGCCGCGTTGCCGATTCCGTGAGGACCAACCCGCGCCCAAGGGGGAAATCGTGAACCCAGAACTCGTCCGACCCATCAACGGGTCACCGCCGGTCCCGTACTACGTCGACCAGAATCCGCAACAAGACGGCGGTATCAACGCGAAGCTGATCCTGTACTCGCTGTTCAAGCGTAAGTGGCAGGTGCTCGGCATCGTCGCCGTCGTCGTGCTGTCGATCCTCGTGACCGGTCTCCTGCGGCCGCTCGTCTACAAGACGAGCGCGAAGCTCTTCGTCCGTCCGGCGCGCGCCGAGATCCAGATGGGCGCCGGCGCGCAACGCGAGCTGACGTTCCCGGTCTCGGCGAGCAGCGAGATGATGAACTCCGAGATGGAGATCCTGCGCAGTCAGGAGCTCATGCGTCAGGTGATCGAGCGCATGGAGAAGGCCGGCACGCCGATCTTCGGTTCCGACACGACCATGTCGGTCCCGGAGCAGGTGGCGGCACTGCAGGGCATGATGATCGTCGGGCCGACGCCCGAGTCGAACGTCATCGGCATCGACCTCTTCGTGAGGAACCGCGAGAAGGGCCAGGCGATCCTCGGCGCGATCGTCGATACCTTCCTCGAACGGCATGCTCGGATCCACGGCAGCAGCGGCGCCACGCAATTCTTCGAGGATCAAAAGAACATCACTCACACCCGCATGACGGAAGCCGAGAAGAAGCTCGGCGACTTCGTCGAGCGCGAGCAGCTGATCATGCCGGAGGATCAAATTCGCGCCGCCCTGAAGGGCGCCTCCCGCGGCTCCGAGTCGATCGCGATCTCGCAAGCGAAGGTGCACGGCCTCGAGCGTCGCGTTGCCAAGCTGAAGGAGCAGCTCGCCACCGCGCCGACCCTGCAGCGCGACCTCGAGAAGGTGAATCCGACCGCGACCGGCATCGCCGTCGAGCTTTCGAAAAAAGAGGCCGAGCGCGCCGATCTGCTGCAGCACTACATGGAAAACGACCGCCTCGTCGTCGACGTCAACGCCCAGATCGCGACGCTGGCGGCGCGGCTCGCGGAGTCCAAAGAGGCATCGGTCGTCGGCACCGAGCGCATCAGCGTCAATCCGATCCGCCAGGAGCTCGAGCGCCGGCTCCTCCAGTCCGAGCTGAACCTCGCCGACATGTCGGCGCGCGTAGACGGCCTCGAGGACAAGCTCGACCAGCAGGCCGACGACGCCACCAAGGAAGCCGTCGGGCTGCGCCAGAAGAGCATCGAGCTCAGCAGCCTCGAACAGGAGGTCTCGCTCGCGCGTGAGGCGTACCAGCTCTACGAGCGCAAGCAAGAAGAGTCGCGCATCTCGGAGGCGCTCGACCAGGAGCGCTTCCTGAACGTCAGCGTGATCGACGGCCCGACGATGCCGCTCGAGCCGGTCAACAAGATGAACCCGCTCATGCTCGTCGCGGCGCTGATCGCCGGCACCGGTCTCGGCGTCGGCACCGCGGTGGGCCTCGAGTTCCTCGGCCGCAACTTCAAGTTCGAGGAGCAGGTGGAGCAGTACCTCGAGCTACCGGTCTTCGCCGTCATTCCCGACATGAGCGAAGTCGCGGAACTCCAGCACAGCTAGCCGCGGCATCGACCGCACACGGGGAACGATCATGAGCAAGATCTACGAAGCCCTCCAGAAAGCCCAGGAAGAGCGGGAAGGGATCATCGGCGAACCCGGCGTCCCGAGTGAGCGCCCGCCACGCCGCTCTTGGTGGCGATCCGGCAAGAGCGGCAAGACCAGCGGCAACGGTTACCGCACCAACGGCTCGCTCCACATCGACTTCGACTTGGCACCGCAGGTCGAGGAGGCGTACCAGCGTCTCGGCACCAACCTCTTGATGCCGTCGAGCAGCGGCGACCCCGGCCTGCTGCGTGATCTGATGGTCGTCGCATCGGAGCACCAAGAGGGCGCGACCACTACCGCCGCGCTCTTCGCATCGACGTTGGCCAAGCGCAAGAAGCTCGACGTGCTCCTCATCGAGGCCAACTTCCGGAGTCCGGCACTCGAGCAAGTATTCCCCATCCGGCGCAACGGCGGCTTCGCCGAGCTGATCGACGGCCGCCAGGACATCGATCAGGTGGTGCAAGAGACGCCGCAACCGAACCTCTTCGTAGTGACCAGCGGGCACTACGAGACCTCGCCCGCGCACGTCCTCGAGTCGCCGCGCCTGTCGGAAGTCTTGGCCCAGCTGCACGAGCGTTTCCAGTTCGTGGTCTTCGACTCGGCCCCGGTGAACACCTACACCGACGCGTCGATCCTCGGGCCGCGGCTCGACGCCGCGGTGGTCGTGATCGAGGCCGATCGCACCCGCGTCGACGAGGTGCAGCGCGCCAAACGGCAGCTCGAGCGCTCCGGCGCGAAGCTTCTCGGCGTGCTGCTGAACCGCCGCAAGAACTACCTGCCGGCATTCCTGGACGGACTGCTCTGAGCGCGTGAGCGTCGCCCTCGAACAGACCCTCGCCGCGCCGCGACTGCCGGCGGCAGCGCCATACGCCACCCCGCTGTGGCTGTGGCCGGTGGTGCTGCTCGGCCTGGGCGCGACGCTCGTCGCCGCGACCTACAATGGTCTCGAGGCGACGGTGCTCGGCGCGATCATCGCCGCGGCCGTGCTCACCATCGTGGTCGCCAAGCCCGAGGTCGGGATCCTGCTCCTGATGACGAACTATCTCATCGCGAGCTATCCGACCCCGCTGCGCGGCAATGGTCTGATCACGATCAACAATCTTCTCGGTATCATCCTCGCGGTGTTGCTGATTGCGAAGCTCGCACAGAATCTCGATTTCTGGTTCCTTCGCAATCGTCAGGTAAAGATCTTCATCGCGATCGGCGCGGTACTGATCATCTCGACGATCGTCTCGAGTTACACGTTCCCGAATCTGGTCGGGACGCGCGGTAAGTTCCGCGAGCTCGACCAGACCACGCAGATGGCGCAGGACTTCGTCACTCGTCTTGCCTTCTTGGTCTTCACGCTGAACTTTCTCAGCACCAAAACGGACTTGAAGCGCGTCGTCACGGTGATGATGCTCTGTCTCCTGATGGTCGTCCCGTCGGCACTGCTCGGTTACGCGAGTGGCAACACCGTCGGGGGCCGGGCGGCGGCGGCATTTTCGCTGGGCACGAACCCGAATCGCCTGGCCTTCCTCTGTCTCATCCAGATTCCGTTCTGGTGGTATTTCATTCGCGCCAAGCGCTCGACGTTTCGGAACATCCTCGGCATCGGCGTGATCGGCAGCTTGATCATCACGGTCTTTCTGACGGCCTCGCGGAGCGGCGTGCTCGGGCTGGGGATGATCTTCTACCTCCTGACCCAGAAGCGCGCGGGAGTTGGCGGCGGACGGCTACAGATCATCGCGCTCGGGCTCGTCGCCGTCGGCATTCTCTTGACGGTGATCCCGCAGGAGAACCTCGATCGCATGGCGAACGTCAATCCGTTCAGCCAGAACAAGGAGCAGGGCGCCGGCGCACACTCGACCGAGCGACGCGTCGAGACGGTCGAGATCGGCTGGAAGATGTTCGGCGATCACCCGTGGTTCGGCGTCGGCATCGGAAATTTCCGCGAGGTCGCGAAGCAGGTCTACCAGGACGAGTTCTTCCGGCCGCCGCACAACTCATACGTGTGGGCGCTCACCGAAGGCGGGATCTTCTGCTTCTTGCTGTACCTGCTTCTCTTCTGGTTCACGTGGCGCGACATAAAATGGATCGACGCCGCGCCGGCGATGCCCGTGGAGCTGCGCTGGATTGCCGCGGCGCTCTCGCCGGCGATGATCTTGTTGATGTTCTACAGCGCGTTCGCCGACATTTGGCTCAGCCCGGTCACCTACATCATCATTGGGTTGGTGATCGTCTTCAAACGCTATCTGGGCGGCCGGCGTGCCGTTCTCGCCTGAGCGCGCGCTGCGGACCATCGCGTTCTTTCCGCCCCGGCTCGCTACCGGGGGCACGCAACGCCATCTGCTCGAGGTCCTCCGTTTCCTCGATCGCACACGGTTTCAGCCGCTCGTCATCAGCGCGAAGAGCGGCGGTGAGCTCGCCGACGCCATCCGCGACCTCGGCGTCGAGCTCATCGACCTCGGTCTCGGCGAGCGGCTGCTGAGCGCCGACCTGGCGCGCTGCGTGCGCGCCACGGCGAGCGTGCTCCGTGCCCGCGCCGTCGACGTGGTGCAGAGCTTCCAATGGCGGCCCGCCTTGATCGCGCTCGGCGCGACGCGCCTCGCCGGTCGCGGCCGGATCGTCGCCGGCCGGCGCAGCGTCCCGACCGAGCACGGCATGCGCGGCATGCTCGAGGAGATCGTCGTCCAGTTCGCCGACCGCGTCGTGGTGAACGCCGAGTCGCTGCGGCCGCGTGGTCGGGCCGGCCGGCGCACCGAGGTGATCCCGAGCGGCGTCGACACCGAGCGCTTCGACCCGCGCGTGATCGATCGCGCCGCGGCCAAGCACGCCCTCGGGATCCCAGCCGACGTCGTCGCGATCGGTACCGTCGGCCGGCTCGAAACCCGCAAGGGCACGCGCACGCTGATCGAGGCCACCGCGCGACTTCGCGAGACACCGCGCGCCCCTTTCGTCGTCGTTGCCGGCGACGGTCCATTGCGCGACGAGCTCGCCGCGCTCGCGGCACGCCTCGGCATCGCCGAGCGGGTGCGCTTCCTCGGCAACCGCGAAGACGTGCGCGCCGTCCTCGCCGCGCTCGACGCCTTCGTGCTGCCGTCGCTCACCGAGGGCATGTCGAACGCGCTCCTCGAGGCGATGGCGATGGCGCTGCCGGTGATCGCGACCGACGTCGGAGGCAATCCCGAGGTCATCGGCGACGCGATGACGGGCATGCTGATACCGGCCGATCAGCCGGAAGCGATGGCGAACGCGATCGCCCAGCTGCTCGGCGATCCGGAGCGGCAAAGGCGCCTCGGGGCGGCGGCGCGGCGCCGCGTCGAGGAACGCTACGGCGCGCGCGCGATGGTCCGGCAGCTCGAGAGCATCTACGCAGCGGTCGCCGCGCGCGAGCCGCTCGCCCGGTCCGCGGCGCACACGACGGCGCGGGAGCCGGCGTGACTACTTCAGGGATGTCGCAGGAGGACGAGCGCTGATGAGCAGAATCTCGCGGATGGTCGTTGTCGGGCTCGACGGCGCCACCTTCGGCTTGATCAAGCCGTGGGTCGACGCCGGCCTGCTGCCGACGTTTGCGCGCCTCCTCGCCGAAGGAGCACATGCGGAGCTGCGCAGCACCTTGCCCGCGTTGACGCCGCCGGCGTGGACGTCCGCCGCTACCGGCAAGAATCCCGGCAAGCACAACATCTACAACTTCTACAAGGTGAGCGACGGCGGCACCGGCAAGCTGCCGCTCACGCCCGCCGACCTGCGCAGCCGCCGCGTGTGGGACATCGCCAATGCCTACGGCAAGCGCGCCGGCGCGGTCCATCTGCCGCTCACGTATCCGCCCGAGCACCTCGACGGCTTCGTCGTGTCCGGGATCATGACGCCGAAGGGCGTCGAGGACTATACGTTCCCGCTGGAGCTCCGCGACGAGCTCGCCGCCAACATCGACGGCTACCGTTTCGACGTCGACGCCGACGCGCTCAAGGTCGGCGACCTGCGCGCGTTCCGTGACGACGCCTTCGACCTGCAGCGCATCCAGAGCACCGAGACGCTCTACCTGATGGAGCGGAAGGACTGGGACCTCCTGTGGGTGATGTTCCACACCCTCGACAAGGTGCAGCACTTCTTCTGGCACTTCATGGATCCGTCACATCCGGCGCATCCGGGCGCAACCGAGTTCGCCAATACCATCCTCGAGTTCCACCAGGTGCTCGACAAGACCTTGGCGTCGGTCCTCGAACGGCTCGACGACGAGACCGGGCTCTTGGTGATGTCGGACCACGGCTCGTGCGCGCTCGAGTCGTACTTCCTCATCATGAACTGGCTCGAGGACACGGGCTTCCTCAGCATGAAGGGCGCGAAGCGCTCGACCATGAAGCGAGCCCTCGGCGGCATCGGCCTCGAGGCGCGCGGCGTGGTGAAGACGCTCCGCAAAGCCGGTCTCGGCTGGCTGCCGCGTCTGGTGCCGTCGGGCTTGAAGGCGCAGGTCCCGATCGCGCGCACCTCGTTCGCCCGCATCGCGCCGCACATCGATTGGGCGGGGACACAGGTGTACTGCCCGTCGGCGCCCGGCAGCGGCTTGCGCGTCAATCTGCGCGGCCGTGAGGCACAAGGCACCGTCGCGCCCGAGGACTACGACCGGGTGTGCGAAGAGGTCCGCGCCGCGTTGCTCGAGGTCGTCGATCCGACGACCGGGCGCCGCGTCGTCCACGCCGTCCACCGCCGCCACGAGATCTACACCGGCGATCACGTCGACAACGGACCGGACCTGCTCGTCGAGACGACCGACCCGTACTGCCTGATCGAGGGCATGGGCACCTCGTACATCGTCCCCTCGGGTCAGAACGACGGCGAGCGCACTGGCAACCACCTGCGGAACGGCATCTTCATGCTGGCCGGCAGCGCCGCGCGTCGTGGCACGCAAACGCCGACGCTCGACATCTGCGACGTCGCACCGACGCTGCTGCACCTCATGGGGTTGCCGGTACAAGCGGACATGGACGGCCAGGTCGCCGAGGCGGCGCTCACGCTGGAGTTCCTCGCCGCCAACGAGATCAAGCGCGACCAGCTCGCGCCGCCGCCGGAGATCGCCGCCACCGACATGAGCGATCAAGATCGGCGCGCGATCGAAGGCATGCTGGAGGGACTCGGATACCTGTGAGCGGCGCCGCCGTCTTCTGCTACCACGACTTCGTCGACGACGAAGGCGACCGCGCCGCGATCCCGGCCGCGCATCGGCCCTACGTGCTGACGTCGGCCGAGCTCGCCGCGCATCTCGCGGCGCTCGAGCGCGCGCCGTTCCGCGCCAGCCGGCTCGCCGACGTGGTGCACGAGCCGGCGGCCGGCCGCTTCGTCCTCTCCTTCGACGACGGGCACATCAGCAACCATCGCGTCGTGCTGCCGCTCCTCGCCGCGCGCGGCTGGCCGGGCTGCTTCTTCGTCATCGCCGGCGAGGTCGGCGGGCGCTCGATGATGGGCTGGCGCGAGCTCCGCGAGCTCGCCGACGCCGGCATGGAGATCGGCAGCCACTCGTTGACCCACCCGTTCATGCACGAGCTCTCGCTCGACGAGGTACGCCACGAGTTCGCCGAGTCGAAACGGCGCTTGGAGGACGGTCTGGGACGCGCCGTCACGCTCGCCTCGCTGCCGCGCGGCAGCGCGGCGCCCGGCATCGGCGCGGTGCTCGCCGAGCTCGGCTACGAGGCATTCTGCACCAGCGAGCCCGGCGTGGTCTCCGACGCGACCGATCGCTTCGCGATGCCGCGCATCGCGATCAAACGCAGCACGTCGCCGGCGTTGCTGCAGAACGTGCTTCTCGACAGCGGCTTCACGCTCGCGGGTCTCCGGTCGTCCTTCGCGGTGAAACAGATGGGCAAGCGCTTGATCGGCACCGGCCAGTGGCGCGCCGTCCGCACCGCCATCACGCACCTCGTCGACCGGGTGCCGAAGTCATGAGCAGGGCAGGGTCATGAGCTCTCGAACGCTGAACAGATTGCGATGGGCGACCAAGCTCTCGGCGCACCATCTCGGGCTGCTGGCGCTCTTGCGCCGCGCGCGCCGGCGGGACCGCAGTCTGGTGCTGCGCTACCACGCCGTTGCGCCCGACCAGACGCCGTTCCCGGTCTACGCCGGTCCCGACATCACGATCCCGCGCGGCCTCTTCGCGGCGCAGATGCGATTCCTCGCACGCGCCTACACGCCGGTACCGCTCGCGACCATCGTCGAGGCGATCGGTGCGGGCGGCGCGCCGCCGGCCGGCACGGTCGCCGTCACGCTCGACGACGGCTACGCCGACAACTACCACCAGGCGTTCCCGGTTCTGCGCGCGTTGCACATTCCCGCGACCATCTACGTCGTCACCGAGACGCTCGACCAGTCGTCGCCGCTCTGGATGTCGGAGCTGCGCGCGGCCGTGATGACCAGCCCGGCCCGCTCGCTCCGGATCGAGATCGGCGGCAGCCGTCAGTTCGCGCTCGGCAGCAGCGACGAGCGGCAGGCGACGGTCAAGGAGCTCACCAACGTCCTGGTCCCCGTCGACCCGGCGCTCCGCCGCCGCATCCTGGCGACGCTGCGGAGCGAGCTCGACAGCAACGGCGGCGCTGACCTTTCCAACACCATGCTGACCGTGGCGCAGGTCCGCGAGATGCACGAGAACGGCATCACGATCGGCGCGCACACGCAGACCCACAGCAACATGACCTTGCTCGCGGCAGAGCAGGTGCGTGCCGAGATCGCCGGCTCGCGCGATCGCCTCGAGGCCCTTCTCGGCGCCGCCGTGCCCGACTTCGCCTATCCGAACACCGGCGGACGCTATCCGCACTTCAACGCCGCCGTCGCGACCATCGTCCGCCAGCTCGGCTTCCGCTCCGCGGTGACGTCGCGACCCGGCGTGGTCGCCGCCGGTACCGACCCCTTCATGGTGCCGCGGATCGGCATCGCGCCGCGCGTCTATCGCGAGGCCGCCCTCGCGGTGACGCTCGAGCGCTACCGTCTCTTCGGCACGGAGCACGCATGAGCCGCGGAGCATGCATGAGAGAAGACGCCTGACATGTGCGGAATCGTCGGACAGCTGAACCGCGCGGATGGCCCGCCCGTCACCCGCGAGCTCCTGCACCGCATGAACGAGGCCATCGTTCACCGTGGTCCGGACAGTGAGGGCGTGTTCATCGACGGCAGCTTCGGCATGGGGATGCGCCGCCTCAGCATCAACGACCTCGCCCCGACCGGGAACCAGCCGCTTGGCAACGAAGATGGTTCGGTGCTCGTCGTCTGCAACGGCGAGATCTACAACTCGCCCGAGCTGCGGCGTGACCTCGAGGCGCGCGGCCACCGCATGGCGTCGACGTCCGACGTCGCGGTGATCCCTCATCTCTACGAGGAGCATGGCGTCGATTTCGTCCGCCACCTCGACGGGATGTTCGCGCTCGCGCTCTGGGACAAACGCCGCCGCCGCCTGGTGATCGCGCGCGACTCGCTCGGCATCAAGCCGCTCTACGTCGCCGAGCGAAACGGCGTGCTCGCTTTCGCCTCGGAGGTGACGGCGCTCGTCGCGGCGGGGTTCGGCCGCGAGCTCGACTACACGAGCCTCCATCACTACCTCTCGCTCGGCTACATCCCGGCGCCCGGCAGCATCTTCGCCGACGTCCGCAAGCTCGAGCCGGGTACCCAGCTCACGGTCGAGCAGGGCGGGGCACCGGTCGAGCGACGCTACTGGGAGCTGCGCTTCGCGCCCGAGACGCGCACCCGCAGCCTCGACGACTACGCCGAGGAGGTCCTCGCGGCCCTGCGCGCGGCCGTGAAGAGCCACCTGCTCTCCGACGTGCCGGTCGGCGTCTTCCTCTCGGGCGGCGTCGACTCGAGCGGTCTCGTCGCCCTGATGAGCGAGATCGCGGGGCGGAAGATCAAGACCTTCTCGATCGGTTTCGAGGACAAGCGCTTCGACGAGCTCGACCTCGCCCGCGAGGTGGCGCGGCGCTACGACACCGACCACGACGAGTTCGTCGTCCGTCCCGACGCGCTTCGCATCCTTCCGAAGCTGGCGCGGCACTTCGGCGAGCCCTTCGCCGACTCGTCGGCGGTGCCCGTCTACTACGTCTCGGAGCTCGCCGCCCGCAAGGTGAAGGTCGTGCTTTCGGGCGAGGGTGGTGACGAGGTCTTCGCCGGCTACGAGACCTATCTCGCCGGCAAGCTCTCGGCGCTCTATCGCCGCCTGCCGTCGATCGTCGGACGGACGCTGGTGCCCGCGTTGGTGTCGCGCCTGCCGGTGTCGCACGCCAAGGTCAGCTTCGACTACAAGGCCAAGCGCTTCGTCGGCGGCGCGCACCTGCCGCTCGCCGACGGCCACTTCTGGTGGAAGGTCGTGCTGTCGGAGGAGGTGCAGGCCGAGCTCTGTATCGGTCCCGCACGGAACGGCCACAGCGATACCGCAGCGCTCTTCCGCGCCGCCGCCGAGCGCGCCGGCAGTGACGATTGGCTCGCACGGCTGCAGGCGATCGACGCGCACGTCTACCTGCCCGACGACATCCTCACCAAGGCCGACCGGATGAGCATGGCCCACTCGCTCGAGGCGCGCGTGCCGTACCTCGACCGCTCGTTGGTCGAGCTCGCGGCGCGGCTGCCGAGCGACGTGAAGCTCCGGGGCTTCGCGAAGAAGTACGTACTGAAGCGGGCGCTCCGGAACCACGTTCCGGAGTCGATCCTGCGCGGCAAGAAGCGCGGCTTCAACGTCCCCGTGCCGGCCTGGCTGCGCGGCGAGCTCCGCGAGCTGGTTGCCGATACGCTCTCGCCGGCGAGCCTCGAGCGGGTCGGTCTCTTCGAGTCCGCCTACGTGCAGCGTCTCATCGCCGAGCATAACGCGATGCGTGTTGATCACAGTCGCCCGTTGTGGACGTTGCTCGTGTTCATGACGTGGCACACCGAGTGGCAGCGTGCCCGTGAGGCCGCGGCCCGGCCACTCGCCGCTTCCTCCACGCCGGTCCATATCTCCGCCGCGACTCCCTCGGCGGTGGCCGGCTCCGGAACCCGTTAGACGAGAGGCGATCATGAGCATCCAGAGTTCCGTCACCGCACCCGATCTGATCGGTGCCGCCCCGGCGCCGGCCGAGATCCGTTGGGAAAGCGTCACGGTCGCCCGCGCGACGCCGATCTGGCAACGCGTCGCCGCGCTCATCGGACTGGTACTGCTGTCACCACTCGCCCTGGTGATCGCGATCGCGACCAAGATCACGAGCCCCGGCCCGGTCACCTATCGCGGCCAACGCGTCGGCCGCGGCGGCAAGATCTTCACCATCATCAAGTTCCGCACGCTCGAGCTGAACGCCGAGCAGAAGATCGGCGCCCGCCTGCTCGAGCACTCCGACGGCCTCTACACGCGCATCGGCCGTTACCTGAAGCGCGCCAAGCTCGACGAGATCCCGCAGCTCTGGAACGTGGTGCGCGGCGACATGAACCTGGTCGGGCCGCGGCCGGTGCGGCCGATCTTCCTCGAGGCCTTCTGCCGTGAGATCCCCGGCTACCTGCGGCGTTTCTCGGTGAATCCCGGGATGACCGGGCTCGCCCAGGTGCGCGGCGGCTACTTCACGCACCCGCGCGACAAGCTCCGCTACGACCTCATCTACATCGACAACCGCTCGTGGTGGCTCGACGTCCGGCTGGTGACGCTCACCTTCATCAAGGTGCTGAACCGCTGGGCGACGCTCGGGCTCGTCCTCACGCTGCTCTTCATGTCCGCGGCGTTGGCGCCCGGCGTCTTCCACTACCCGTTCCAGCTCGACCTCGGCTCCTTCAAACTCAGCCCGTTCGAGCTCCTCGTCGCGATCACGGCGGCCTGGGTGGCGGTGCAGCGCTCGCCCCGCCATCAGCTGGTGATCTACGGCACGGCGGTGAATCGGCCGATCGCGGCCTTCGTCGTCTTCGCGGTGGTCGCGTCGTTCTTCTCGCCCGAGCCGGGGCCGGCGTTGCAGGGCGTCGCCTACTACGTCGCGACCGGCTTCTTCCTGACGTTCATCATCGTCTGTACACGGCTCAGCCAGCGCGAGGCGAACCAGATCGCGACGGTAGTCGGCCTGTCGGCGGTCGGCGTCACCTTGATCGGTCTCTCGCAGATCGGTCTCGAGAACCAACTCGGCCACGCCGGCGCACCCCGCATGACGTCGACCCTCGGCAACCCGGTGCTGCTCGCGACCTACATCGTCCTCGGCTTGCCGTTCCTCCTCACCCAGCTGCTGCACAGCCGCACCCGCGAGCAACGCGACTTCTGGGTCGCGTGCGCCACCGTGACCTTGATCGGCGTATTCTTGACGCAGACCCGCATGGGGCTGGTCGCGATGGCAATCACCGTCTGCGCGTTTTTGTGGAAGACCTCGCACCGCTTCATTGGTATTTTCGTCGTCGTCGGCGTCATGATGTTCAGCGGCATCGTCGCGCAGCACTACCTTCGCTTGTCGATGCCCGAGATCACCGCGGAGGCGTCCCGGCGCAGCGAAGCGGTGAGCGAGGTGCTCTCGGCGAGTCCGAAGGAGCTGCTCTTCGGCGTCGGCAGCACGCGCCGCCTGGCGATGGCGACCACCGAACGCGACGCCGACATCTCGACCAACATGCACCTCACCCTCATTCGACAGCACGGCATCGCGGGCTGGGTTCTCATGCTCTGGATCTTTGCCGCCGCCCTGGTCGCGCTCTATCGCGGCTACGACCGTATCCACGATCCGCACATGCGGCGGATCGTGTGGGCGATCTTCAGCTCGATGGTCGGATTCCTCTGCTCGATGACCGACGCGAACGTCTTCTTCAACGTGACCATCCAGATCTTCTTCTGGGGCATGGTGGGTGTCGGCATCGGCATCATCACGCATCTGAACGGCCGCCGGCCGACGTTCTACGTGCTGTGGCGCTTCGGCGAGCACGGCGACTGAGCGGACGCTCTCGGCAACGACTCTCGCTCGAACGAACGAAACGCATGACAACTGACACGAGCACATCGCGCGGCGGCACCGCGTCGTTTGGCCGCGGGCTCCTCGCCGGCGCGGCTGCCGGCATCACTGCGGGAGCGGGGTGGTGGGTGGTCGAGACCCTCGCGAACTGGGCCTTCGGCGGCGTCATTCCCGCCTCGGTCGCGGTCGCCCTGCTCGGCATCGACCTCGTGATCGGCGCCGCCGGTGGGATCGTCGTCGGCGCGCTGCTCGCGCTCACGCGCCGCTTCAGCGCCGTCACGCTCGCGCTCGGCATGGCGGTCGTCTACGGCTTGATCCGCATCTACGAGCCACCCGGCCTCTTCGGGGAGGCGTTCTTCCTCGCGCTCGGCGTCGGCACGGTCCTGATCGGGGCGCGACTGGCCGGACCCGACCGCGACAGCGTCGTCGGCTTCCTCCAGCTGATGCTCCTCACGACGGCGTTCACGGCGCTCGGCAAGGCGATCGTCGGCGAGGCGCAAAGCGACTACTTCAGCAAGACCGAGCCGAGCGGCGCGACGCTCGCGTTCCTGCTCGCGGCGCTGCCGCTCGCGGGCGTCCTCGCCGATCGCGTCGTCGGCTTCGTGGTGCGGCGCACCGGCCCGCGGTTCGCGGTCGAGATCGCGGCGGGCATCGGCGCAGCCATGCTCTGGCATCATTGGAGCCCGCCGCTCTGGACCCCGCCGCTCGATCGTCCCGCGAGCACCGCAACCGCGCCGGCCGGCTCGCCCGACGTCATCCTGATCTCGATGGACACGACGCGCGCCGACCACATGTCGACCTACGGGTACGCACGCGACACCTCACCGCATCTCACCGCGTTCGCGAAGGACGCGCTGAAGTTCGTCGAGGCGCGCTCACCGGCGGAGTGGACGGTGCCGGGTCACGCCTCGATGTTCACCGGCATGTACCCGAGCCGGCACGGCGCCCACTACGCGGGCGATTGGCACTCCGGCCCCATGATCTACGGTCGCAAGCGCGTTCTCCCGCTCGGTGACGACAAGACGACGGTCGCCGAGGCGCTCCGCGACCGCGGCTACGCGACCGCCGGCTTCGCCGCCAATTTCGCGAACCTCGACCGCGGCTTCGGCATGGCACAGGGCTTTCAGCACTACGAGGATCATCCCTGGTTGCTGCTCCGGCCGGTGCCGCACGTCATCCGCTTTCTGCAACGTTTCTGGCCCGCCTACTGCAAGAAGCCGTTCCGCAGCGCCGACGACATCAACGCGGCCGCGCTCGCCTTCTTGGACGGTCCCGGGCGTGACCGGGCGAGCTTCATCTTCGTGAACTACCTCGAGCCGCACCACTGGCTCGCCGCGCCGCCGTACGACCTCTGGAGCCGCGATCTGCCGAATGCACACGCGCTTGCGCTGAAGGGTCTCTTCACACACGCGATTCCCGCCGGCCTCGACGACGAGGAGCGCGAGTTCGTCACCGCCAACTACGACGGCCAGATCCTCGCGATGGATGCTTCGATCGGGACGTTCTTCGACGAGCTCAAGAAGCGTAACCGCTTCGAGAAGGCGCTCATCATCGTCACCTCGGACCACGGCGAGCTCCTCGGCGAGCACGACATCGTGGGTCACGGCGGCCGCATGATGTACGAGGGCCTGCTGCACATCCCGATGATCGTGAAGTTCCCCGGCGCCGATCGTCCGCGCGGCGAGAACCGCACACCCGTCCAGCTCGTCGACGTGATGCCGACCGTGCTCACGACCGTGGGCGCGACCGTACCGGGCGCGGTGCAAGGCGAGCCGATCCAGAGCGTCGACCATGCCACGATCGCCGAGGAGCACATCAACCCCGAGTTCGTGTCGCAATACGGCGCCGTCTACAACCGCGCGCTGCGTGCGCTCTACGACGGACCCTACAAACTGATCACTACCTCGCGCGGCGAGCGCTTCCTCTTCGACCTCGCGAACGACCGGGCCGAGGTGAAGAACCTCGCGTCACGCGAGCCCGAGCGCGTGGCCCGCATGGAAGAGGAGCTCGAATCCGCGATGAATGGCATGGATCCGAAGGTCGCGAGCGCGGCCGGCGTCGCCGCCGAGTCGATCACCGGCGTGCGCGCCGCCGATGCGGCAGGGGTGAGCTACCGATGAGCATCGCTCCGTTCGATCGCGACCAATCAGGTCGCGATCCGACAGGTCGTGACGCCGCCGGTCGCGCCGAGGCGGCGCCGCGCATCTCGGTCGTGATGCCGGTCTACAACGCTGAGCGCCTGCTCGACGAGTGTCTGACCACGCTCCGCGCCAACACCGACGTCGACTACGATATCTTGGTCGTCGACGACACCTCGACGGACCGCTCGCGGGAGATCGCGGCGTCGTACGGCTGCCGGGTGATCCCGAGCGGCGGCCGGCTCGGTCCCGCCGGCGCCCGCAACGTCGGCGCGCGCGAGGCGACCGGCGAGATCCTTTTCTTCGTCGACTCCGACGTGATGGTGCGGCCGGACACGCTGCGGCGCCTGGTCGAGGCCTTCGACGACCCCACCCTCGACGGCGTGATCGCGGTGCAGGCGCCGGAGATGCGCTTCGGAAACATCTGCAGCCGCTACAAGAACCTCTGGATGTACTACACGTACGCCCGGCGGGCCGGGGAGGACGTGCCGCTCTTCTACACCACCGCCGCGGCGATCCGGACCAGGGTCTTCGTCGAGTCGGGCGGGTTCGACGTCAACTACGCCAACCCCAACGTCGAGGACACCGATTTCGGACAGAAGCTGGGGAGCCTCGGCTACCGCATCCGCGTCCTTCCCGATCTCGAGGTCGAGCACGTCAAAGGCTACGATCTCAAGGGGTTGCTGCGGGTCGACTACCTGCGCTCGGTGGCACTGGCGCGGCTCAAGCTCCGTAAGCGCGCCGAGACGATCGGGCAGAACGACACCTCGGTGCCGCTCAGCTACATGCTGAGCGTTCCGCTGTCGGGTCTGCTGATTCTGCTCCTTATCGGTGCACTTGCGCTGCAGAGCAGCACGCTTTTGCTAGCGACTTTTCTCGCTTTTGCCGCCATCATCGTGCTAAATGTCCCGTTCCTTCGGCTGCTTCACGTGCACGGCGGACTCAAAGCCTGGGCACTCGGATCGGTGATTCTCGTGATCGAGCTGCTCACGGCCGGTCTCGGCAGTGTCGTCGGTATCGCAACCTTCATTGCTGGACGGAAATACTAGGAGGACTCATGGGCTACCTGGACTACCTGTCACACGGCACCAAAATGCTGTCGAAGAAGGGCGCCATGCCGGTCTACATGGTGTACTTCATCACCGACGCCTGCAACGCCAAGTGCAAGCACTGCCTCCTCGCCGACGGCGCACATCCCGGATGGGAAACGCCGACGATGGAGTTCAAGCGCAAGGAGCTCACGCTGGAGGAGGTGGACAAAGTCACCGCCAGCATGGGCAAGAGCTTGATGTTCCTCCTGCCGACGGGCGGTGAGCCGTTTCTCCGCAAGGACATCGGGGAGATCGTCAAGATCTTCTACAAGAACACCGGCGTGCGCAACGTCGGCATCCCGACCAATGGCAGCACCACCATCCGCACGCTCAAGATCGTCGAGGACGTCCTCAAGTCCTGTCCCGATCTCGACTTCGGGATCGACGTCTCACTCGACGGCGTCGGCGCGCTGCACGACGAGATCCGGGTCTTCCCCGGGCTCTTCGAGCGCTCCATCCAGACCTACAAGGAGCTGAAGAAGCTCGCCAAGCACTACCCGAAGCTCAACGTCAACGTCGAGACCACGGTGTCTTCTCACAATGACAAGCACCTCATGGAGAACTAC
>JBGPIT010000002.1:0-49537 GCA_041485125.1 Binatia bacterium
CGGCTTCCGCGCGAAGACCGACAGGATCTCCGAGGCGATGCCCATCGCGGGCAGGATCATGATGTAGACCTCGGGATGGCCGAAGAACCAGAAGAGGTGCTGCCAGAGAAGCGGCTCGCCGCCGCCGGCCGGCAGGAAGAAGCTGGTGCCGGCCATACGATCGAGGAGCAGCATCGCCAATGCCGCGGTGAGGACGGGGAGGGCGAGCAAGAGGAGGATCGCGGTGATGAAGAGCGCCCAGACGACGAGCGGCAGCCGGAAGTAGGTCATTCCCGGCGCGCGCATGTTGATGATGGTCGTGATGTAGTTGATCGATCCCATCAGCGACGAGATGCCCAGCACGATGATGCTGATGCACCAGAGGTTCTGTCCCCAGGTGACGCCGGTGTACTGCGGCACCGCCGCGAGCGGCGCGTACGACGTCCAGCCTCCCGCCGCGGCGCCCCCGGGCACCAGGAAGGCGCTGAGCATGATGACGCCGGCGACCGCCCCGACCCAGAACGAGAGCATGTTCAACACCGGGAAGGCCATGTCGCCGGCCCCGATCATGAGCGGGATCAGGAAATTACCGTAGCACCCGACCAGGATCGGCATGACCACGAAGAAGATCATGATCGTCGCGTGCATGGTGAAGGCGGCGTTGTAGAAGGCCGGGTCCATGTGGCCGTCGTACATGTACGGCTCGGGGATCCACTTGGTGAACGGCACCGGCAGATCGCCCGTTGCCGGGTCGCCGAACGCCTTCAGCAGCACGCGGGTCGCGGCGTTCGGGTTGTCGCCGGTCTGGCCCTCGGGCCACGCCAGCTCCCAGCGCATCATCAGTGCGAGCGATCCACCGATGATCATCATGAAGAGCGCCATGAAGAGGAACTGACGGGCGATCATCTTGTGGTCGGTCGAGAAGATGTACGTCCGCACGAAGCCGAGCTCGTGATGCTCGGCGTGGCCATGCCCGTGCGCTGCTGGTGCGTGCACCGTCATTGCATCGTCCTTTTCTCGCTCTGATCGTTCCGCGCGGTCGGCATCAGGAAGGCCACTGCTCGCGCACCCAGGCGTCGTACTCTTCCTTGGTCTGCACCGTGACGTGACCGAGCATGCCGGAGTGTCCGAAGCCGCAGAGCTCGGCGCACGGAATCTCGTAGGTGCCGGGCTTGGTCGCCTCGAACCAGACCTCGATGGTGCGACCGGGCACGGCATCCTGCTTGAGGCGGAACACCGGCACGAAGAAGCTGTGGATGACGTCCTTCGACTTGAGATGGATGCCGATCGGCGTGTTCACCGGGACGTGCAGGTCGTTCTCGAGCATCTTGTCGTCGGCGGTCTCGTACTGTCCGTCGGGACCGGGATAGAGCATCTCCCAGTTGAACTGCTTGGCGGTGACCTGCACGGTCGTGTTCGTCTTCGGGCGCAGGATCTTGATGTGGTCCCAGCTCGCCTTGCTCATGAAGCCGAGCAGCACCAGGATCAGCGCCGGCACGATCGTCCAGACGATCTCGAGCGTGGTGTTGCCGTGCGTGTACGACGCACGCCGCCCGTCGCGATGGCGGTACATGAAGAGGAAAACCAGCATCGTGACCTGGACGAGCACGAAGGTCACCCCGGTGATGTAGTAGATGAGGTAGAAGAGGCGGTCGACTTCACCGCTGAACGTCGAGAGACTCTCGGGAAGCCACCAGCTCAGCATCGGCGTGCACCCATCCTTTTCATGGTCGTCGATTCACCGGTGTTCGTGCTCGTGTGCAGCGTGCGTCTTCGGAAGGTCGGGGAAAGCGAGGCGTCCGTGTTCGACCGCATCCGCCGCCTCCTCAACCGCCTGGATTGCGTTGGTCTCCCTCGGACTTGCTGCGCGTTTCGCGTGAACGCCGTCCTGTACCGAAAATGGTTGCACTCCGCAAGCCGCTGTTCTCGTTGACGTCTCGTGCAGTCTCGCGTTGACAGCAAGCGCCGCCGTTGTTAGCTCACTCGGCATGGAACGCATGAGCGGTTGGCAGCAATTCCTCGACATCCTGCTCAAGCCCGACAACATTCCGATCGCCGGCATGTTGATCCTGGTGTTCTTCTTCACCTGGATCGGGCTCAAGCAGGCGCGCCGCAACGATCAGCTGATCGCCCAAGGCCGCGCCGACGAGATTCTGAAAGAGATGGGCAAGTAGTCGCGCGCGGCGGGCGTGATCTCACAGCACCTTGTTCAACGAGTACTCGATGATTCCTACCGCGCCTGCCTTGATGAGCTGTGGGATGAGCTCGCGGACGATGCTCTCGGCGATGATGCTCTCGACCGAGAACCAATCCTTGCCGTAGAGGTTCGAGATCGTCGGCGCGGTGATGCTCGGCAGCATCGCGACGATCGCCTCGAGCCTGTCCTTCGGCACGTTGAGCTTGATCCCGACCTGCGTCTCCGCCTGCAGCGCGCCGAGCAGCAGGAGCCCGATCTGCTCGATCTTGTCACGCTTCCACGGATCGGCGAGCGCGACATGATTCGCGATCAGCTGCGGGTTCGATTGGAAAAGCTCGCACACGATGCGGAGCCCGTTGGCGCGGAGCGTGCTGCCGGTCTCGGTCACCTCGACGATCGCGTCGACGAGACCCTCGGCCGCCTTCGCCTCGGTCGCACCCCACGAGAACTCCACGTCGACCGGCACCTCGAGGTCGGCGAAGTAGCGCCGCGTATAGTTGACGAGCTCGGTCGCGATGCGCTTGCCGCGCAGGTCCTCCGGCTTCTGGACCGGTGACGCCTCGGGGACGACCAGCACCCAGCGCGTCGGCCGCAACGTCGCCTTCGAGTAGACGAGATCGCGAATGACGGCGACGTCGGCGCCGTTCTCGAGGATCCAATCGCGACCGGTGATGCCGGCGTCGAGCGTTCCGGCCTCCACGTAGCGCGCCATCTCCTGCGCGCGGATCAGGTTGCAGCGCAGGGCCGGATCGTCGACGTCGGGAAAGTAGCTGCGCCCGCCGCCGGAGATCCGCCAGCCCGACTTGCGGAAGAGCTCGACGGTCGCGTCCTCGAGACTCCCTTTCGGAATCCCGAGCCTGAGCACGCTCATGCGCGGCGGCCGTACACGGCCGCGGGATCGACGACGCGCTCCTCGACGACGTCCCACGCGTCACCGTCGCGCTTGCGGAAGAAGCAGCTGCGATAGCCCTCGTGGCAGGCGGCACCATGCTGACGAACCTTGAGTAGAATAGTGTCGCCGTCGCAGTCGACGTGGATGGCGCGTACCTCTTGCTTGTGGCCGGAGGTCTCGCCCTTCACCCAGAAGTCGCGACGGGATCGGCTCCAGTAGCAGGCGAAGCCGGTCGCGACGGTGCGCTCGTACGCCTCACGGTTCATGTACGCGAGCATCAGGACGCTGCCCGACGCATCGTCCTGCACGATGACGGGCACCAGCCCGTCACCTTTCGCAAAATCGATCACTTCCGACATGTCGGCTCAGTAACATAGGCCTCGGAACCCGGCAAATTACGCGCCACCCGCGCGCACGCTGCTGTGGTTGCGGGCGCGCTGCGCTTGCGCCTATACGCGGGCATGCGGAGCCGGCGGACCGAAGTCGTGGTGATGCGGCGATCGCGCGCCTGCGCTCGACCCGTCCCTCACAGTCGCCGTGTCGCGCGGCGCGGAGGCCGGCTCGCGACGCCTGCCGCGCTTGTCGGAGCGCACGCGTGAAGCTCCGCGATCTCGCCGCGCGCCTCGACTGCGACCTCGCCGGCGACGGCGACCTCGAGATCGAGCGCGTGCGATCGCTCGAGGACGCCGGCCCGGGCGATCTGACCTTCCTCACCAATCCGCGCTATGCGGCGCAGCTCGGGGAGACCAAGGCGTCGGCGATCATCCTGCCATCCGACGCGCCGGCGGTGCCGCTCGCGAGCCTGCGGTCGCGGAATCCCTACTTGACGTTCGCGCGCGCGCTCGGCGTCTTTCACCGGCCACGCCTTCCGACGCCGGGCATCCATGCCACCGCGGTGGTCGCGCCGACCGCGTCGATCGGCGAGGGTGCCTCGATCGGCCCGTACGTCGTCGTCGGCGACGACGTCGCGATCGGCCCGCGTGCGACGATCTTTCCGCATGCCGTCATCTATCCCGGCGCGCGCATCGGCGCCGACTTCGTCGCGCACGCGGGCGTGGTGGTGCGCGAGGACGTCGTCATCGGCGATCGGGTGCTGCTGCACGCCGGTGTCGTCCTCGGTGCCGACGGCTTCGGCTTCGTGCCACTTCCCGATGCCCCGTTCAAGATTCCGCAGACCGGCACCGTGGTGATCGAGGACGACGTCGAGATCGGCGCGAACACCACGATCGACCGCGCTACGCTCGGTGCGACGATCGTGCGGCGCGGGGCCAAGCTCGATAATCTGGTGATGGTTGGTCACAACTGCGAGATCGGCGAGGCGAGCTTCCTCGCGGCGCAGGCGGGCCTCGCCGGGTCGACCAAGCTCGGACGCAACGTGATGATGGGAGGGCAGGCCGGAGCGGCCGGTCACCTCACGATCGGCGACCGGGCGCAGATCGTCGCGCAGAGCGGCGTGCCGAGCTCGGTCGCCGCCGGCGCGATCGTCGGCGGCTATCCAGCACTCGACGTGACACGCTGGCGTCGGATAAGCGCCGCGCTCTTGCGCTTGCCGGAGCTGCTGCGCCGCGTGCGCAGGCTGGAGCGCACGGTCGGAATTGCGCCGCCAACGCGCGCCGATGGGCGCGACGAGCCTCCCAAGCGCTGACCCTCGCTTGTGCTCTCCGGAGAGGCACGTATAAGGAAGGGGCGGTCCCCCACCGTCGGCACCTCTGATGAAGATTCCGCTGCAAGACATTCTCGCCGTCCCCACGGCGCTCGACTATCCGCAACCCGTGCAAGAGCTGAACGCGACCCTGCACAAGAGCGGTACGCAGGACTACGAGTTCAATCGGCCGCTCGAGGTGCACGTCGAGTTTTATCGTGCGCAGCTCGATCTTTTCTTCGATGGGACGCTGCGCGGTACCGCGTCGGCCACCTGTGCCCGCTGTCTGGAGCCGCTGCCCTACGAGCTCGACACGGACTTCTCGATCATCCTCACACCCGAGACGCGCCTGAAAGGCGAGATCGAGCTCGCGGCCGGCGATCTGACGCAGTCCTTTTATAGCGGCACCGAGGTAGATTTGACGCCGCTCGTCTACGAGCAGGTCCTGCTCGCCTTGCCGACGCGCCCACTCTGTGCTGAAGAATGCCGCGGCCTCTGTCCTCAGTGTGGAGCGAATCTCAACACCGGGCAGTGCGCCTGCACCACCGACAGCGGGGATCCGCGTCTGGCGGTGCTCCGATCGTTGAAGATCGACCGCGGCAGCTGAGCGCGGACGAGGAGGACCAATGCCAGTTCCGAAACGCCGTACATCGAGCACCAAGCGCGACAAGCGCCGCGCCCACGACGCGCTGACCCCCGTCAGCTACATCACGTGTCCCAATTGCCAAGAGCCGATGCGCCGTCACCGCGCCTGTGCCCACTGCGGCGAGTACCGCGGCCGGAAAGTTCTCGACGTCGGCGAGGCCTGAGCCTCCGCGCGCCGCGTTCGACTCGCCCGGCCACTGTCCGGGTGCGGGGCGCCTGCGCTCCGACGCGGCTCGCGCCCGCGGCTCGCGCGATCGGATGCAACCTCCGCCAACCGCTCTGCTGTTCCCGGGTCAGGGCTCGCAGTGTGTCGGCATGGGCCGGCGCCTCGCCGCCGACCACGCCGTCGCGCGCGCGACCTTCGAGGAGGCCGACGACGCGCTTGGGCAACCGCTGACGCGTCTCTGCTTCGAAGGTCCCGACGCGGAGCTGATCCGCACCGAGAACGCGCAGCCGGCGATCCTCGCGATCAGCATCGCGACCTGGCGTGCGCTCGCGAGCGAGGTCGAGATCGCGCCGTCATGGCTCGCGGGGCACAGCCTCGGCGAGTACAGCGCGCTCGTGGTCGCCGGCGCGCTGCCATTCGCCGACGCCTTGCGGCTGGTGCATGCGCGCGGGCGCCTGATGCAACAGGCCGTGCCGCAGGGGCGCGGCGCGATGGCCGCGATCTTCGGTCTCGCCGCCGAGGCGGTCGAGCAAGCCTGCGCCGAGGCCGCCGACGGTGAGGTCGTCGCGCCCGCGAACCTGAACGGCGCCGGCCAGATCGTGATCGCGGGCGAGGGCACCGCCGTCCGTCGCGCGATCGAGCTCGCCACGCGCGCCGGCGGTCGCGCGATCGAGCTCGCGGTGAGCGCACCGTTCCACTGTGCGCTGATGGCGCCCGCCGCGGAGGGCCTTGCGCGCGCGCTCGCCGCCGTCCGCCTCGACACGATGCGCCTCCCCGTGGTCACCAACGTCGAGGCGACGCTCAACCAAGACGCGGATCGCGTCGCCGCGCTCTTGGTCCGGCAAGTCACGGCTCCCGTGCGTTGGGAAGCGTCGATGCAGCTACTGCAGCGCCTCGGCTGCGCGCGTGCGATCGAGATCGGACCGGGGCAGGTGTTGACCAAGCTGTTGCAGCGCATGCGTCTCGGCATCGACGCGGCCACCGCCGGCGAAGGGCCGGCAGCGGAGTGGCGCCAGCGCCTCGAGCCGGCGCGGGCGCTCGCATGAGCACCGTCGTGGTCACGGCGGACGCGCGCCGCGCGTCAGCTGCGGCGAGGGCGTGGCGGCGATGAGCGAGACGCTCGCGGGGCAGGTCGCGATCGTGACCGGCGGGTCGCGCGGTATCGGCGCGGCGATTGCGCGCGTCCTCGCGACCGCCGGCGCGCACGTCGTGGTGAACTACCGCGCGCAGCGCGAAGCCGCCGAGCAGGTGGTCGGCGAGATCACGGCGCGCGGCGGCCACGCCGAAGCGCTCGCGTTCGACGTCGCCGATGGCGAGCAGGTCGACGCCGCCGTGCGCGGCGTCGGCGAACGCCTTGGCAAAATCGACGTGCTGGTCAATAATGCCGGCGTTTCGGCGGATGCGCTGATCCTCCGAACGAGCGATCAAGACTGGAACCGCATCGTCGACGTCAACCTCAAGGGGGTCTTCAACTGCACCAAAGCCGTCGCGCGGCGCATGATGCGCGCGCGCTCGGGACGGATCATCAACATCGGCTCCGTCGTCGGCGTGATGGGCAATACCGGCCAAGCGGCTTACGCAGCAGCCAAGGCGGGGATCATCGGTTTCACCAAGTCGACGGCACGTGAGTTCGCGAGCCGCGGCATCACCGCCAACGTCGTCGCGCCCGGATTCATCGAAACCGACATGACCGGAAGCCTGGACCCCGCGGCGCGCAACATGTACTTGGCGTTGATCCCGCTGGGGAGGCTCGGCACGGCCGAGGACGTCGCGGCAGCGGTCGCATTTCTCGCCGGCGCGGGTGGGGCGTACATCACCGGCCAGGTCATTCACGTCAACGGCGGATTGTACGCGTGAGGAGGGAGCATGGCGTCTCCGGTTGAGACGAAAGTACGCGAGATCATCTGTGAGCAGCTCGGCGTCAGCGAGGACGAGGTGACCCCCGAGGCGTCGTTCATCGAGGATCTCGGCGCCGACTCGCTCGACATCGTCGAGCTCGTGATGGCGCTCGAAGAAGAGTACGAGATGGAGATCTCCGACGAGGACGCGGAGAAGATTCGCACCGTCCAGGACGTCGTCAACTACATCGAGCAGCACAAATAGGCGCGACCCGCACCGACGAGCCATGACCGGAGCCCTCGAGCGCACCGATCCCGAGATCGCCGCCGCGATCCGCCGCGAGACCGAGCGGCAGCAGCTCAATCTCGAGCTGATCGCGTCGGAGAACATCGTCAGCGAGGCGGTGCTCGAGGCGCAGGGCTCGATCCTCACCAACAAGTACGCCGAGGGGTACCCGGGCAAGCGCTATTACGGCGGCTGCGAGTTCGTCGATCAGGTCGAGGAGCTGGCGATCGCGCGCGCCCGCGAGCTCTTCGGCTGCGAGGGCGCGAACGTCCAGCCGCACTCGGGCTCGCAGGCCAACATGGCCGTCTACTTCTCGCAGCTGCAGCCCGGCGACACCATCCTGGCGATGAACTTGAGCCACGGCGGCCACCTCACGCACGGCAGCCCGGTCAACTTCTCCGGCAGGTTCTTCAGGGTGGTGCCCTACGGCGTACGCGAGTCCGACCAGCGCCTCGACTACGACCAGCTCGCGGCGATGGCGCGCGAGCATCGCCCCAAAATGATCGTCGCCGGCTACAGCGCCTATCCACGCGAGATCGACTTCGCGAGGTTCCGCGCCGTCGCCGACGAGGTCGGCGCGCTGCTCATGACCGACATGGCGCACTTCGCCGGGCTGGTCGCCGCGGGCATCCATCCCTCGCCGGTGCCGCACTCGGACTTCGTCACCAGCACGACCCACAAGACCCTGCGCGGTCCGCGCGGCGGCTTGATCCTCTATCCCGAGCGCCACGCCAAGAGCGTCAACTCGTCGATCTTCCCCGGCAACCAGGGCGGCCCCCTCATGCACGTGATCGCCGCCAAGGCGGTCGCCTTCAAGGAAGCGCTCACCCCCGAGTTCAAGACCTATCAGCGCCAGATCGTCGCCAACGCCAAGGCGCTCGCGGCTGGGCTGATGGGCCACGGCTTCCGTCTCCTCACCGGCGGCACCGACAATCATCTGATGATGCTCGATCTCCGCGGCACCGAGCTCACCGGCAAGCTCGCCGAGGAGACCCTCGACCGCGCCCGCATCACCGTCAACAAGAACACCGTCCCATACGAGACGCGCTCGCCGTTCGTGACCAGCGGGGTCCGCATCGGGACGCCGGCGGTGACCTCGCGCGGCATGCGTGAGCCCGAGATGGCGACGATCGCGGATCTCATCGCGCGCGCGCTCGCGCGTGTCGGCGACGACGGCACGCTCCGCACGATCGGCGACGAGGTCGCCGATCTCTGCCGCCGCTTCCCGATCTACCCCGCGCGGTGAAGTGCCCGTTCTGCCGGGACCTCGAGAACAAGGTCATCGACTCGCGCCTCTCCAAAGAGGGCGACGTCATCCGGCGGCGGCGCGAGTGCTTGCACTGTAGCCGTCGCTTCACCACCTACGAGCGCGCCGAAGAGGCGCTGCCGCTGGTGGTGAAGAAGGACGACCGGCGCGAGGTCTTCGACCGCATGAAGATCGTCGCCGGCCTGAAGCGCGCCTGCGAGAAGCGGCCGGTGAGCGTCGAGCAGATCGAGGCGATCGTCGACCGCATCGAGCGCGGCGTGCAGGAGCGCGGCGAGAAAGAGGTCGAGAGCACCGTCATCGGCGAAGCCGTCATGCGCGAGCTCCACGGTCTCGACAAGGTCGCCTACGTCCGCTTCGCCTCGGTGTACCGCTCCTTCCAGGACATCGGCGAGTTCATGTCGGAGCTCGAGACCCTGATCAAAGAGCGTCGCTCGGCGCCGGTGCCGCGGCCACGCCGCCCGCGCTGAGCGGCGCGCGATGCCCGCAAGCCGACGCGTCCCCGTCCGTCAGAACGGCAGCGCCGCCGACCAGCGCTGGATGCGTCGCGCGATCGCACTGGCGCGCCGCGGTCTCGGGCGCACCAGCCCGAACCCTCCGGTCGGCGCGGTCGTGGTGAAGGGCGGCCGCGTCGTCGGCGCGGGTTGGCATCGCCGCGCCGGCGGACCGCACGCCGAGGTGTTCGCGCTCCGCGCCGCCGGCGCCAAGGCACGCGGCGCGACGCTCTATCTCACGCTCGAGCCCTGCACCCACGCCGGACGCACGCCGCCGTGCGCGCCGGCGGTGATCGCGTCCGGCGTCGTGCGCGTCGTCGTCGGGGCGACCGATCCGAACCCACGCGTCCGCGGCCGCGGCGTGCGCCAGCTCCGCGCCGCCGGCATCGCCGTCACGACCGACGTGCTCGCCGCCGAGGCCACCGAGGTCGCGGCCTGGTTCCGCCACTTCATCGTGCGGCACCGGCCGTTCGTCATGCTGAAGCTCGCCGCCTCGCTCGACGGCCGGATCGCCACCGCGTCCGGCGAGTCGCGCTGGTTGAGCGGGCCCGCGGCACGACGCTGGGTCCATCGCCTTCGCAACCACGTCGACGCGGTCATGGTCGGGGCAGGGACGGTCCTCGCCGACGACCCGGCGCTCACGTCTCGCGGGCGCGGCGGCCGCGATCCGGTGCGCGTCATCGTCGACGGGGCGCTGCGAATATCGCCCCGTGCGAAGGTCGTTCGGCAACGCTCCGCGGCGCCGACGTTGATCGCGACGACGACGACCGCACCCGCCGCGCGTGCGCGCGCCCTCGAACGCGCCGGCGCCGAGCTCTTGCGCTTTCCCGGTCGCGGCGGCCGCATCCGGATCGTGTCACTCCTCGACGCACTGGCGGCGCGCGGGATCACCAGCGTCCTCATCGAGGGCGGCGGCGATCTCGCGGCGGCGGCGCTTCGCGAGCGCGCCGTCGACCGCCTGCTGCTGATCGCAACGCCGCGGCTCCTCGGCAGCGACGGGCGGCCGATGCTCGGTCCGCTCCGGGTCGGGCGGCTGGCGGCCGCGCCGCGCTTTCGCGCGGGCGAGGTCCGCCGCCTCGGCGCCGATCTCTTGCTCGAGGGCGCGGTGCAATACTAAGGGGGAGGGGCTATAGTGCCCGCGACTCCGATGCTTTCCCCCATCGACGAGATTCTGCCCGACATCCGCGCCGGCAAGATGCTGGTGCTGGTCGACGAGGCCGACGGCGGCAGCGGCGTCCTCTGCCTTGCCGCCGAGCGGGTGACGACCGAGGCAATCAGCTTCATGGCCGTGCACGCGCGCGGACTGGTGTGCGTCGCCCTCACCGAGCGCCGCATGCGGCACCTCGGGATTCCCTTGCTCGCCAACCCCTCACCGGCGCGGCAGCCGGCGTTCGGCGCGTCGATCGAGGCCTACCGCGGCGTGACCACCGGCATCTCGGCTGCCGATCGCGCCCGCACCATCCGCGTCACGGTCGCCGACGGCGCGGGCCCCGGCGATCTGGTGATGCCAGGCCACGTCTTCCCGATCCAGGTACAGCACGGCGGTGTTCTGGCGCGCATGCGCGGCCCCGAAGGCGGCGTCGATCTGATGCGCCTCGCCGGCTTGCGGCCGGCCGCGGTGATCTGCTCGGTGCTCGCGGAGACCGGTGCGGTCGCGACGCTCGCCGAGCTCGAAGCCTTGGCGCGCGAGCACCAGCTCAGGATGACCACGCTCGCGAGCCTCGCCGCCCATCGCCTGCGGAGCGAGCTCCTCGTCGAGCGCACCGTCGAGTCCGACTTCACCAGCGCGACCGGCGGCAACTACCGCGCGATCGTCTACCGCAACAGCGTCGATCGCCATCAGCACATGGCGCTCGTGAAGGGCACGCCGAAGCCGACCGATCCGGTCCTGGTGCGGGTGCACTCGCAGTGCCTCACCGGCGACGTCTTCGGCTCGGAGCGCTGCGACTGCGGCGAGCAGCTGCGCCAGGCGATGCTCGTCATCGAGGCGCTCGGCGCCGGCGTGATCGTCTACATGCATCAAGAAGGGCGCGGCATCGGCCTCGCCAACAAGATCCGCGCCTATGCGCTGCAAGACCAAGGGCGCGACACGGTCGAGGCGAACCTCGAGCTCGGCTTCAAGGAGGATCTCCGCGACTACGGCATCGCGGCGCAGATCATCCGCGACCTCGGGCTGCGGCGCATCCGCCTCCTCACCAACAACCCGCGCAAGGTGCTCGGGCTGCAGGGCTACGGCATCGACATCGCCGAGCGCGTGCCGCTCGAGGTGCCGGCGCGCAGCGGCAACATCGCCTATCTCCGCACCAAGCAGGAGAAGCTCGGGCATCTGTTCACCGGGCTCAAGGTGAGCAGCTAGCCGGGGCTGGTCGTGGCCGTGCGGGAATTGGCCGGATCACTCGACGGCCACGGCTTGCGCATCGGTATCGTGGTGTCGCGCTTCAATCGCAGCATCACCGACGCGCTGCTGAACGGCGCGCTCGAGGCGCTCGAGAGCCACGGCGTCGCCGAGCAGGACATCAGCGTCGTGCACGTGCCGGGTGCGTTCGAGGTGCCGTTCGCGGCACGGCGGCTCGCCAAGGCGGGCGGCTTCGACGCGCTCATCTGCCTCGGCGCGGTGATCCGCGGCGACACGCCGCACTTCGACTACATCGCGAGCGAGGTGACCCGCGGCATCGGCGCCGTCGTCGCCGACCACGATCTGCCGGTCGCGTTCGGCGTCCTCACCACCGACACGATCGAGCAGGCCCTCGACCGCGCCGGCGCGCGCCACGGCAACAAGGGCTTCGAGGCCGCGACCACCGCGCTCGAGATGGCGCGCTTGCGGAAGCTCTTGAGCTGACCATGGGCGTTCGGCGCAAAGGACGGGAGCTCGCGCTGCAGGCGCTCTACCAGGCGCAGCTCACCGGCGATCAGTCGTTGCGGAGCGTGCGCGAGACCGTGCGTCACTTCGGCGGTGTCGGCGCGTCACAGACCTTCGCCGCGGAGATCGTCGACGGCGTGCTCGACGACCGCGACCGCATCGACGAGCTGATCGCGCAGAGCTCGGAGCACTGGCGCCTCGGCCGGCTCGCGAACGTCGATCTGACCATCTTGCGCGTCGGCACCTACGAGCTGCTGCGCCGGCCCGAGACGCCGGTGCAAGTCGTCATCGACGAGGCGATCGAGATCGCGAAGCGCTTCGGCAGCGAGGAGTCGGCCGTCTTCGTCAACGGCGTCCTCGATCAGATCGCCGGCGTGACCCGGCCCGGCGAGCGCCGGGACGCGCCGTGAGGATGGACGAGCGGTACGATCCGCACGCGGTCGAGCAGCGCTGGCAGGAGCGCTGGCGGATCGAGCACGCCCACGAGGTCTCGAACACCCCCGATCGTCCGACCTTCTATTGCCTCGAGATGTTTCCCTACCCCTCGGGCCGCATCCACATGGGCCACGTCCGCAACTACACGCTCGGCGACGTCGTCGCGCGCAATCGGCGCATGCGCGGCTACGAGGTGCTGCATCCCATCGGTTGGGACGCCTTCGGCATGCCGGCGGAGAACGCCGCGATCGCGCGCGGCGTGCATCCCGCGGCGTGGACGGCGGAGAACATCGACTACATGCGGGGCCAGCTCCGCCGCATGGGCCTGAGCTACGACTGGAGCCGCGAGCTCGCCACCTGCGACCCCGCCTACTACCGCTGGGAACAGGAGTTCTTTCTCGCCATGCTCGAGCGCGGGCTCGCGTACCGCAAGCGCTCGGTGGTGAATTGGTGCGCGCGCTGCGAGACCGTGCTCGCCAACGAGCAAGTCGAGGACGGCCGCTGCTGGCGCTGCGAGTCGGTCGTCACCGAGCGCGAGCTCGAGCAGTGGTTTCTCCGCATCACCGCCTACGCCGAGGAGCTCCTTGCCGGCTGCGACACGCTCGCGGGCGGCTGGCCGGAGAAGGTGCTCACGATGCAGCGCAACTGGATCGGGAAGAGCGTCGGCGCCGAGCTGCGCTTCCCGGTCGACGGCCGCGACGACGCGATCACCGTCTTCACCACCCGTCCCGACACCGTGTTCGGCGCGACCTTCGTGAGCCTCGCGGTCGAGCATCCGCTCGTCGCCGCGCTCTCGCGCGGCACGCCGCAAGAAGCCGAGGTCGCGGACTTCGTCCGCCGCGTCCGCGCCCAGTCGGCGGCCGAGCGCGGCGAAGGGAAGGAAGGCGTCTTCATCGGCGCCTACGCGCGCAATCCCTTCACCGGCGCGAAGATCCCGATCTACGCCGCGAGCTTCGTCCTCATGGCATACGGCGCCGGCGCGGTGATGGCGGTGCCGTGCCACGACCAGCGCGACTTCGAGTTCGCGCGCGCGCACCGCCTGCGCATGGTGGTCGTGGTGCAGCCCGAGAGCGAGCCGCCGCTGGAGCCGACGCGCATGGAGGCCGCCTACGAGGGCCCCGGGCGCCTGGTGCGATCGGGCGAGTTCGACGGCCTGCCGAGCGAGGAGGCGAAGACCCGCATCACGGCCGCCGCCGAGAAGCGCGGCATCGGCCGCGCGACCACGCAGTACCGCCTGCGCGACTGGGGCGTCTCGCGCCAGCGCTACTGGGGCACGCCAATCCCGGTCGTCTACTGTGACGCCTGCGGCGTCGTGCCGGTCCCGCGCGAGCAGCTGCCGGTCGTGCTGCCGATCGACGCCGAGTTCTCGGGGGCAGGCGGCTCCCCGCTGGCGAAGCTCGAGAGCTTCGTCCGCACGCGCTGCCCGCGCTGCGACGCGCCGGCGCGCCGCGAGACCGACACCTTCGATACCTTCATGGAGTCGTCGTGGTACTTCCTGCGCTACACCGCGCCGCGCGAGCACGGACGCGCGTTCGATCCGGCGGCGCTCCGAACATGGATGCCGGTCGATCAGTACATCGGCGGCATCGAGCACGCGGTCCTGCATCTGCTGTATTCACGCTTCTTCACCAAGGTGCTGGTCGACCTCGGCTACGTCGCCGCTGCGCGCGACGACGGCACCCCGCTGCGAGAGCCGTTCGCGAACCTCCTCACGCAAGGGATGGTGATCAAGGACGGTGCCAAGATGAGCAAGTCGAAAGGGAACGTCGTCGACCCCGACTACCTGATCGACCGCTACGGCGCCGACACGGCGCGGCTCTTCTCGCTGTTCGCTGCGCCCCCCGAACGTGACCTCGAGTGGAACGATCAGGGTGTCGAGGGCGCCTCGCGCTTCCTGCATCGGCTGTGGCGCATCGTCTACCGCGGCCGTGCCTGGCTGTCGGAGCGCGGCGGGGCGGACGGGTCCGCCGTTGCGGGCGACGGCACTGCCCGCGATCTCCGCCGCCTCACGCACCGGACGATCGCGCGTGTCACCGACGACGTCGAACGGCGGCGCCACTTCAACACCGCCGTCGCGGCGATCATGGAGCTGGTGAACGGCTACGCCGAGCTGGTACAAGCGGAGCCGCCGGCAGACTCGACCTTGCGCGACGCGATCGTGGAGGCGGTCGAGACCACGATCGTCCTCCTGGCGCCGTTCGTGCCGCACATCGCGAACGAGCTCTGGGACCAGCTCGGCCACACCGAGCTGCTCGATCGGGTGGCGTGGCCGGCGGCCGACGAGACCGCGCTGGTCGAGGAGGAGGTGGAGATGGTGGTGCAGGTGAACGGCAAGGTGCGCGGGCGGTTCACCATCACCGCCGACGCGCCCGAGGCCGAGATGCTCGCGCGTGCGCTCGCCGACGAGCGCGTGCGGGCGCAGCTCGGCGACAAGACGATCCGGAAGACGCTCGTCGTTCCCGGGCGCTTGGTGAGCATCGTTGTCTGAGCGACGTCGCATCGCGCCGGCGGCGGGCTTCATCGCGCTGGTGCTCCTCGCCGGCGGTTGCGGCTACCATTTCACCGACGGCGGCCGCACCTTCACTCCCGAGCTGCGGACGCTCGGCGTCGCGACCTTCGTCAACGAGACCCGCGAGATCGGCATCGAAAAGCGCCTCGCGCTCGCGATCGAGCGCGAGTTCTCGATGCGCGGTCCGCTCAAGGTCGTGAACGATCCCAGCGCCGGCGATCTCGTCCTCAGCGGCAAGGTGAAGGAGGTGCAAGACCGGCCGACGGCGTTCAATCGCGAGGACGAGGTGCTGATCTACCAGACCACGCTCGCGCTCGATCTCGAGCTCCGCCGGCGCGACAACCACGAGCTGGTCTGGGAGGCGCACAACCTGCGCGCCGCCAGCGACTACGAGAGCGTCGCCTCCGTGATCGTCACCACCTCGTCGGAGTTCCGCCGTTCGACGCTCAATCCCGAGGACCTCGGGGCGTTCACCGACATCCAACTCGCCGAGAGCCGGCGCCGGCAGGCGGTCGAGCGCATCGTCGCGAGCCTCGCACGCGACGTTTACCAGCAAGTCATGGAGGACTTCTGAGCGCCCCCGAGCGGCGACCGGGACTGCTGCTTCTCGCCGAGGAACGCCGCGGCGAGTTCGACGGCCTGCGCGCCGAGCGCGCCCTCGCCGAGCTGCGCCGCCGCCTCGAGCGCGACGGCTCGCTCGCGCTCCTCAGCTACCACCTCGCCGACGCCGATGCCGACGTCGTCGCCGACGCGATCGAGACGCCGTCGCTGTTCGGCGCCCGCACGCTCATCGTGCTGCGCGGCGCCGAGTCACTCGACGAGCGCGGGCAACAGCGCCTCGCCGATGCGCTCGACCGCCAAGCGCCGCAGGTGACGCTCGCGATCGTGGCGCGGGCGGCGGACATGCGCAAGCGGTTCTTCGCGCGCTGCCGCGACCTCGCCGAGCACGTCCCGGTCGACCACCCGCGCCAGGGCGAGATGCGCCAGTGGGCCGACGCGTTCGCCAAGGAGCGCGGCCGCCGCCTCGACGACGACGCCCGCGATCTCCTCGTCGACTGCACCGGGCGCGATCTCCTGCTGCTCGCGAGCGAGCTCGACAAGCTGGCCGCCGCGGTGCCGCCAGGGCGGCCGATCACGCTCGAGGACGTCACGCGCGTCACCGCAGCCGGCCGCGAGCACGGCAACTTCGAAATCACCGACGCGCTCTGCATCCGAGACGGCGCCGCCGCGATGCGGGCGCTGGCGCTCGCGCTCGACGAGGGCGCCGCGCCGATCGCGATCATCGGCGCGATCGCCGCGATCTTGAAGACGGTCCTCGCCGGCGCCGATCTGGTCGCGCGCGGCCGCAGCATCGACGATGCGCAGCGTGAGCTCGCCGTTCACCCTTACCAGCGGCGGACGTTGCAGACGGCGCTGCGCGCCCACCGCGCCCCGGTCCTCCGCCGGGCGATGGTGCGCTTGGCGGAGATCGACCTGGCGGCAAAGAGCGGAATGGGCGAGCCGCGCGCGATGCTCGAGGAGTGGGTGCTGGATCTCTGCGCGCCGCGGAAGCGCGGCGCGGGGCGAGGAGCGCTCGCCGCTCAGGCGGGAGCGGTCAGCTGACGAAGCGCGCGGGTCAGACGCGAGATCTTGCGCGAAGCCGTGTTGCGGTGCAGGACGCCCTTGGTGACCGCCTTGTCGATCGCCCGCGTCGCCTGCTGCAAGCGCTCTTGCGCATCGCCGGCGTTCTGGCTTTCGAGCGCTTCGCGTACGTGACGCACGGAGGTGCGGACGCGCGAGCGGATCGCTTGGTTGCGATCGTGCCGGGTGAGGCTCTGACGGTGCCGCTTTGCCGCTGAAGGATGTTTTCTCATTGCCGGCGAGTTTTTAGCAACCGGACCCCGGTGCGTCAAATGAGCGAGAGGCGAGAGATCGCGCGCGCGGCGGGCGTGGTGAGCGTGGTGACGGTGGTGTCGCGCATCACCGGTCTCCTGCGCGACATCGTGGTGGGCTACTTCTTCGGCGCCGGCGCCGGTGCCGACGCATTCTTCGTCGCCTACCGAATCCCGAATCTGCTCCGCCGTCTGGTCGCCGAGGGCGCCACGACCGCGGCATTCATCCCGATCTTCACCGGCTACCTGACGACGCAGACCCGTCGCGACGCCGACCGGGTGGCGCAGGTGCTCTTCACCACCATGGCGCTGATCCTGCTCGTGGTGACCATCCTCGGGATCGCGCTCGCCGGCCCGCTGACTCGTCTCTTCGCGCCCGGCTTCGAGGCCATGCCCGGCAAGCTCGAGCTCGCGGTCAGCCTGACGCGGATGGTCTTCCCGTACATCTTCCTGATCGGTCTGGTCGCGGCGGCGATGGGGGTCCTCAACTCGCTGCGCGAGTTCACCGCGCCGGCGATGTCGCCGGTGGTGATGAACCTGGTGATGGTGGCGGCGGTCCCGGTTCTGGCCCGACCGCTCGGCATCTACTGCCTGCCGGTCGCCGTCGTCCTCGGCGGCGTCGCGCAGCTGGTGAGCCAAGTGCCGGCGCTGGTGCGCCACGGCGTGCCGCTCGCGCCGCGCTTGGAGCCGCGCCATCCCGCCGTCGGGCGCCTCGGCGCGCTCATGCTGCCGACCGTCTTCGGCTCCGCCGTCTACCAGATCAACGTCCTGGTGAGCACGATGTTCGCATCGCTGCTGCCGAGCGGCAGCGTCTCGTACCTGTGGTACGCCGAGCGCTTGTTCGAGTTCCCGCTCGGCGTCTTCGCGGTTGCGCTCAGCACCGCGGCGTTGCCGAGCTTCGCGGCGCTCGCCAAGCGCGACATGGCGGAGTTCCGCGGCACGGTGGTGTTCGCGCTCCGCATGGTGAACGTGATCGCCTTGCCGGCGGCGATCGGCCTCATGGTCATCGCCGACCCGATCACGTCGGTGCTCTTCCAGCGCGGCGAGTTCGGGCCGGCAGAGGCGCAGCAGACGGCCGTCGCCGTGCGCTTCTTCGCGATCGGCCTGTGGTCGGTCGCGTGCGTGCGTGTGATCGTACCCGCCTTCTACGCGCTCGAGGACACGCGCACGCCCGTCCTCACCGCGGCGGTGGCGTTCGCCGCGAATCTCATGTTCGTGGTCCTCTTCATCGGGCCGCTGCCGGTGCCGCCCGACTCGGCGATCGGTGCCGCGCTGGCGCACGCGACGCGCACGTTCGGCGTCCTCGAGCTCCGCCACGGCGGCCTCGCGCTCGCGACGTCCTTGTCCGCGACCGTGAATCTGCTGTTCCTCTGCATCTTCCTCGGCCGAAAGAGCGGCGCGCTCGACTGGTGGAGCTGGCTGCGCGGGGCGCTGCGGACGCTCGTCGCCGCGCTCGCGATGGTTCCGGTCGTGCTGTTCATCACGCGGCGGGTGCAATGGTTCGGCGGCGGCGTGCCGTTCGCCGTCCGCGCCGCTTGGCTCGCCGTCGCGGTGGTGGCGGGCACGACGGTGTGCGCCGCCGTAGTGCTCGCGCTCGGCGGTCCCGAGGTGAGCGCGTTCCGCGCGGCGCTGCGCCGGCGACTGCGACGAAGAGTCGACCGCGCGCCGGCGTGATCGCACGGGCTCAGCCGCGCTCTGCCGCCTTCACTTCCTCCCAGAGACGCTCGAGCTCGTCCGGTGTGACGTCGTGGATGTCCGTGCCGGCGGCGTCGAGCGCCTTCTCCATGCTGCGAAAGCGGCGGCCGAACCGCACCAGCGCGCCACGCAACGCCATCTCCGCGTTCTGTTCGGCGAGACGCCCGACGCTCACGACCGCGAAGAGCAGGTCACCGAGCTCGTGCTCGATCTCGCCGGTGTCGCCGCGCGCGAGCGCCGCGTCGAGCTCGTCGACCTCCTCGCGCACCTTCGCGAGCGCGGCGCGCGCCGACGGCCAGTCGAAGCCGACGCGCGACGCTTTCTCTCCCGTCCGGTAGGCGGCGTGCAGCGCCGGCTGCTCGGCCGGTAAGCCGCTCAAGAGCGACCGGTCGGCGTCGCCGGCCTTGCCGGCGCGCTCCTCGGCCTTGATGCGCGACCAGTTCCGTACTACCGCCGCGGCGTCCGGCGCGACGGTATCGCCGAACACGTGCGGATGGCGGCGGATCATCTTGTCGCTGATCGCCGCGATCACGTCCTCGATCGTGAACTGCCGCGCCTCGGCCGCGAGCTCGGCGTGCAGGACCACCTGCAAGAGCAGGTCGCCGAGCTCGTCGCAGAGCGCCTCCGGGTCGGCGGCGTCGATCGCCTCGAGCACCTCGTACGCCTCCTCGAGCAGGAACGGTCGCAAGGTGGCCGCCGTCTGCTCGCGATCCCACGGACACCCGCCGGGTGCGCGCAGGCGATGGACGAGAGCGACGAGATCCGGAAAACGCGTCATCGCCCGACAGTTCACGAGAGCCGAGGCCGAAGTCAAATCGCGCTCGGAAGGCGAGCCGGGACGCGCCTCACCTCAGAAGCGGGCTTGCGAGAGCCATCCCAGCTCAGTACGTTTCCCTCATGGCACGCGTGACGGTCTATACGACGGACTACTGCCCGTACTGCGTCCAGGCGAAGCGCCTGCTGACGGAGATGGCGATCGAGTACGAGGAGGTCGACGTCGGCGCCGACATCGCGCTCCGCACCCAGATGGTCGAACGGGCCGGCGGACGCCGCACGGTCCCGCAGATCTTCATCGACGGCGAGTCGATCGGCGGCTACACCGAGCTCCGGACCCTCGCCGATACCGGCGGCCTCGGCCGCCTCACCAGCTGAGTCCGCCCACTCCACTTCGCGGAGCGACCCGCATCGGAACAGCGGGCGCGACTACGAAAACGCAACCTCGACGCCGAGCTCCTCGCCGATCGCGTGGAGGCGCCGCTCGAGTGCCGCGACGTCGACCTCGCGCGGCACGTCGAGCTGAACACGCACGGTGTAGATCGGCGTGCCGCTCTCGGGCTCGGGACGTGATTGCGTCGTCATCGCGGCGATGTTGACACCCTGGTCGGCGAGACTGCGGGCGAGCTTGGCGACGATGCCGGCGCGGTCGACGCCGATCGCTTGCAGCGCGAAGCGCCGGGCGTGGGTGCGGGCGGCGTAGGGAACGGGCTCGGTCTCGAGCGGACGGAAGAAGACGGTGAGACGCTTCTCCCACTCGAGCCGCTTGCAACCGCTCGCAAGGTGGCGCTCGGCGTCCGGCGTCACCGCCGAGAGCAGCAGCAGCACCGCGAACTCGCTGCCGAGGATCGTCATGCTCGAGTCCTCGAGATTGCAGTCGCACTCGTAGATGAGCTCGGCGAGATCCGCGACGATTCCCGGCCGGTCGCGTCCGATCGCCGACAGAGCGAACCATTGCTTCATGGCTGGCGCATAGCGTGCGGTCGCCGCGCGGGTCAATCGCACCGCCCCGATGCACGCGCACAGGCGCGACCCCGCCGCTCCCGGTGGCAATCGCGGACGGCCGTCCGTATGCTGCGCGCGTGTCGCACACGCTCTCCGAGCACGAGTCGAAAGAGCTGCTGCGCGCGGCGGGCATCGCGGTACCGCCGGAGCATCTCGTCGCCGACGCGGAGGCGGCGGTGCGAGCGGCGACGGCGCTCGGGTTGCCGGTCGGCGTGAAGCTCTGCGGCCGCGGCATCGCCCACAAGACCGAGCGCAACCTGGTGCGTGTCGCGCTCGGCGACGCCGAGTCCGTACGGCGCGCCGCCGCCGACCTGCTCTCGGCGCGGCGTCCGGAAGACGGCGACGCGGACCTGCTCGTGGTCCCGATGATCCCCGGAAAGCGCGAGGTCATCGCCGGCCTGATCCGCGACCCGGTCTTCGGGCCGTGCGTGATGCTCGGCCTCGGCGGCATCTTCGCCGAGGTCGTCGGCGACGTCGCGTTCGCGGTCGCGCCGCTCATCGGTGACGATGCCGAGGACTTGATCGACGCCCTTCGCTACCGCGGCCTGCTTGGCACCTTTAGAGGCGAGCCCGCGATCGACCGCGCCAAGCTCGCGCACGTCCTCGAGACGCTCGGTCGGCTCGGCGTCGAGCGGCCCGACATCCGCTCGATCGACGTCAACCCGCTCATCGTCTCCGGCGACGCGCCGGTCGTCGTCGACGCGCTCGTCGAGCTCGAGGATCCGCCACGATGAGCACGCTCGTCGAACGGTTCCGGCCGCTCTTCTACCCGCGCGGGATCATCATCACGGGCGTCTCGGCGCATCCCGGGAAATTCGGCAGCGTCACGTACCACAACCTGATCGCGTGCGGGTACGAGGGCGAGCTCTTCCCGATCAACCGCGAGGGCGCGGTCTCCTTCGGCCGTCCGACCTACAAGAGCGTCGCCGACGTGCCACGCGGGCGCGCCGATCTCGCCTTCATCTGCACGCCGAACACGGTGAACGAGACGTTGCTGCGCGAGTGCGCCGCGGCCGGCGTACGCGCGGCCTTTGTCGCCTCGGGCGGGTACGGCGAGTCGGCCGACGGCAAGGAGATGGAACGCCGGCTGGTGGCGCTCGGGCGCGAGCTCGGGCTCCTCATCGCCGGCCCGAACGGCCAAGGCTTGATCTCGACCGCGGTGCGCATGTGCGCGCAGATCGTCGCGCCGTATCCGCCGCCGGGTCCGATCTCGGTCGTGTCGCAGAGCGGGAATCTCGCCTCGAGCTTCATGAACTACGGCTGTCTCACCGGCATCGGCATGTCGAAGGCGATCTCGTGCGGCAACTCCGCGCAGCTCGAGCTCGCCGACTACCTCGAGTACTTCGGCGAGGATCCCGAGACCACGGTCAGCCTCGCCTACCTCGAGGGCGTCGAGGACGGCCGCCGTTTCCTCGAGGTCGCGCGCGCGCACACGGCGCGGAAGCCGCTCGTGCTGGTGCGCGGCGGCGTGACCGGTGCCGGCAAACGCGCGGCGAGCTCGCATACCGGCGCGCTCGCGTCCGACGACCGCATCTTCGCGGGCGTCTGCCGCCAGGCGGGCATCACGCGCGTCGAGACCGTCGAGGAGGCGTACGAGACCGCCGCGGCCTTCGCGACCCAGCCGTTGCCGCGCGGACCGCGCACGTTGATCTTCACCGTCGCCGGCGGGTGGGGCGTGCTCACCTCGGACGCGTGCGTCGAGGCCGGCCTCGATCTGATCCCGCTGCCCGACGATCTTCGCAGCGCGATCGACGCGATGGTGCCGTCACGCTGGAGCCGTTCGAATCCGGTCGACCTCGCCGGCGGCGAGACGCGCGACACCATCCCGGAGGTCCTGGAGCTCATGGCCGCGCATCCCGACGTCGACGCGATCGTGTATCTCGGGATCGGGATTCAGGCGGCACAGGCGCAGATGTTCCGCCGCGGTCCGTTCTGGCCGGGCCACGGTCTCGAGCGCATCGGGACGTTCCACGAGAGCCAGGATCGCCGCTACGCGCTGGCGGCCGCGGACGCGAGCCGCCGCCACGGCAAGCCGATCCTGGTCGCGTCGGAGCTCGTCTACACCGATCGCGCCTACGGCAACGCCGGGCCGCTCGGCGTCGCGGAGTCGGGCCGCGTCACGGCGCCGTCCGGCCAACGCGCGATCCGCACCCTCGCACGGATGGTACGTTACGCGCGCCGCCGCGCGCGACGCGCCTGAGGCGACTCGCACCGCCCGACGGCATCCCGCGCCGCCGCAGCGGCCTCGGCCGCCTCGGGAGATCCGAGGACGTATGACGCGCCCGGATCAGCCGGTGGCGACGCCCAGCTTCGGCTCTTTGCCGGCGAGGAGCCGGCGCCGGGCGGCGCACACCGGCGAGCGCGGATCGTCGCGCCGGCGCCACGCCAGCAAGGCACGGCGCAACGGCCCCGGCGCGATGCCGAGCTCCTCGCAGACGTTCAGGAACGAGCACGGCCAGTCGTGCGCGTCGGAAAAGAGCCAGCGCGCGGCGTCCTCGAACGCTCTCCGTCGCGCCCGTTGATCGCTCGCGGCGCTCGACTGAAAGGTGACGATCGCGTCGCTCAAGATCGCCAGCAGCAGCCGGCGCTCCGGCTCCGTATCCACATGGGCGTTCGAAAGCCCCCGATACTGCTCGGGAAGGAGCGGGTACTGCTCCGTCTCCGGCTGCCCGCGCGACGTCTCACTCATGCCTTTCATACGGATGGCAACACGCGACGGATGCCGCCGTTGCACCGCGGTCGAGTATGGCGTGCGGTTCCGTGCCGCGCGGATTTCTCGACCGGCGTCGCAGACGGTGACGCGCCAGATCGTATCGCGGCGGACAGGTGCCGCGGCGCGGAGCGTCAGCGCGCTCCCGCTCGCCCGAGCGCGAGCAGCGCCCCGCTGAACACCCAATTGCCGATCGCTGCGCCCCAGAGAAACCACTCGAGCAGGCCGGCCGCGGTGAGCAGGACGAGCACGTAGGCGAACTCGCGGCTGGCGAACGCCTCGAAGACCCGTCGTTGCGCCGACGTCGGGCGGTGACGGACGAACGACCACCACACGGTCGCCATCGAGACCACGAGTCCCGCGAGCAGCACCGCACCGAGCACGACGAAGCGCCGGTCCGGCGTGTGCCGGTAGAGACCGACCGCGATGCCCGCGAAGAGAACGAGGTGCACGACGTTGTCGCCGATGACGTCGAGCCGCGCCCCAAAGCGCGATTCGCGAAAGGTGAGACGCGCGACCTCGCCGTCGCAGCCGTCGACGATCGTCGAGAGGAGGAAGAGCAGCGCACCGAGGAGCGCCGCCAACCCGCTCCCGACCGCGAAGAGCGCGCCCGCGGCGACACCGATCGCGATCGAGGTCAGCGTGATCGCGTTCGGCGCGATCCCGGTCGGCAGCAGCAACCGTGTGATCGCGCGCGAGAGACGGCGATCGACGTGGCGGGTGAACCAGCTGTCGCCGGCGCGTCCGATCCGCTCGAAGAGACCGCGCGACGCCTCGGTCCGTCCCGCCGGCGTCGAGGCGTCGACGAGCAGCGCAGCGCGCGGCGGAGTCCAGCGCCCGGTGCCGTTCGTCGCCGCCGCAGCGGAGGCGCGACGCGCCGTCGCGCCGGCGACGGCATCGATCCCCCGATCGGCGTCGCTGGCGGTGCCGCGCCAGAGCAGGCCGCCGGGCGCGAGCCGCGGCGCGCCGTCCGCGCTCGCGACAAACGCCGTCAGCGTACGCGGATCGGTGACGGTCGTCGCGGCCGCGACCACGACGGCCGACGCTTCGCCCAGCCAAGCGTCGACCGCAGCGCGATCCTCGCTCGCTGCCCACGCGATCGGCAGCGTCGGCATGCGCGGCGGCCGCAGCGGCGCGGTGCCGAGACAGAGCAGACGGCGCGCGCCGGCGCGTGCGGCGGTGAAGGCGGCGCGGGTGAGGAGCGTCGTACCCGCAACCGGCACGTGCGCCTCCGGCGCGATCAGCAGAACGGCGTCGAAGGGGAGCGGCTCGGACGGCGCTTCCGGCGACGCCTCAGTCACCGGCCGCTGGCGGCCCGCCGCCCGCAGGCGGCAGCGGCTCGCGAAAGGGCAGGCGGACCCCGCCCGCGGCGCTCGAACGGTAGCTCAGCTCGAGCAAGCGGCAGCAGGTCTCCGCTTCCCGGAAATTCGCGCCGCGGACCCGCGGCTCGTAGAGCTCCTCGCGCAGGTCGTCGAACATCGTCGCGAACCAATCGGGGTGGTACGACCCGGCCGAGAGCGCTTGCGCGAAGCCGGTCTCGACGGGCTCGCGCTCTTGCACCGACACCGTGAGGGTCCGGTCGGCGATCTCCATCCGGCCGTGGTCGGCGGTGACGCTCACGCGGTTCGAGCGCGCAGCCGCGGCCCACGTCAGCGTGATGTCGGCGCGTGCATGCGGGAACTCGATCGTGCACTGGGCCGTGTCCTCGACCGCCGCCGCGGTGAACTTGCGCTGCTCGGTGCGCGCCGACACCGCGACCGGCTCGGCGTCGAGCATGGAGAGCGCGAGGTAGAAGGCATGCCAGCCGTGGTCGACGAGGATGCCGCCGCCCGCGATCGCGGGATCGAGCCGCCAAGTCGCGCCGTCGGCCGAGCCGGGCGGCGTCGTCCGCAGCGTCTCGATCTCGAGGCGCGACACCGTACCGATGTCCCCGCGCCGCAGCACCCGCCGCGCGGTGCGAATGATGGGCGCGCACTTCCAATTGTGCGCGGTGAAGACGACGACGTGGGCCGCGCTCGCCGCCGCCCGGATGCGGTTGCAGTCGTCCATGTGGAGCGCGAGCGGCTTCTCGCACAGCACGTTCACCCGCTTCGCGATCAGCTGGAGGACGATCTCGGGATGCGTCACCGGCGGCGTGGCGACGTCGACGAGATCGAGGCGCTCCTGCTGCAGCATTTCGTCGAGCGAGGCGTACGCGTGCGCGTTCGGCACCAGCTCGGCCGCCTTGGCGAGGCGGGCCGGATCGGCGTCGCAAACGGCGATCAGCTGCATGTGCCGGTCGGCCGTCCACGCCGGCAGGTGTCCTTCGACCGCGACGTTGCCGAAGCCGACGATCGCGCCCCGGAGCGGCCGATTGCGCCGCAGGGTCACTGCCGTTCCGCGTCGCGCGCGACGGTCGCGAACGCCTCCTCGAGGATATCGAGCCCGCGGTCGGCTTCCTCGTCACTGATGGTGAGCGGCGGATTGATGCGGACCCGGGGGAAGTACCCCATCATCAGAAGGCCGCGGCGCAGCGCTTCGAGGAAAATGCGCTCGGTGAGGTCGCGCGCGAGCGGCTCCTTGGTCGCGCGGCTCGCGACCAGATCGAGGCCGATCAGCAGGCCGACACCGCGCACGTCGCCGATGAATTCGAAGCGCTCCTGCATCGCGCGCAGGCGCTCGAGCATGCGCGCGCCCACCCGAGCGGCGTGCTCGACCAGGCCCTCGTCGCGGATCGTCTCGACGGTCGCGAGCGCCGCCGTCACCGCGAGCGGATTGCCGCCGTAGCTCGAGGACGACGCGCTCGGCCGCGCGAATGGCGTCGAGGCGACGATCGTGTCGGTGGAGATCAGACCGCTGATCGGGAAGCCCGAGCCCATCCCCTTGCCGACGGTCATGACGTCGGGGACGACGCCGGTGTGCTCGCAGCCGAACCAGCGGCCGGTGCGGCCGAAGCCGGTGATCATCTCGTCGGCGATCAGCACCGCGCCGATCTCATGAGCGAGGTCACGGATCGCGGGCAGGAACTCCGGCGGCGGCACGACGTTTCCCGCCGTTCCTTGCATCGGCTCGATAATGATCGCGGCGACCGCGCCGGTCGTGGTGCGCTTGATGCTCTCGCGCGCGAACTCGACGCACGCCATGCCGCAGTCGGGGTAGCTGAGCTTGAACGGGCAGCGGTAGCAGTCGGCATACGGCACCGAGTAGCGGCCGCCGGGCAGGGGGCCCCAGCCGTGCTTCGACTCGTCGCCGATGAGGCCCATCACGCCCGCGGTCTTGCCGTGGAAGCCGCCCCAGAAACCGACGATCTCGTGCTTGCCGGTGTACGACATGGCGAGGCGGAACGCGGCCTCGACGGCCTCGGCGCCGCCGCTGTAGAGCTGCGTCCGACCGAGGTCGCCGGGCGTAAGACGCGCGATCAGCTGCAGGAGGCGGACGCGGTTCTCGGTGGTGAAGCTACCGACCACGATGCGGCGGAGCTGCGCCTCCATCGCCGCGACGTAGCGCGGATGCGAATGCCCGAGGCTCGCCACCGCGACGCCGGCGAAGAAGTCGAGGTAGCTGTTACCGTCGAGATCGGTGACGGTCGCACCGCGGCCGGACGCGAGCGCCAGCTCCGAGAGCAGCGCGATGCGCTGCTGCCCCGGCGCGATCAGCGCTTGCTCCTCGCGAAAGAGCGCGCGCGAGCGCGTGCCGGGTCGATCGCTCATGCGCGGCCCCCTGCCCGTAGCGCGCTCGGCGTGGAAGCGGCGACGCGCTCGGCGACGTAGGACGCGATCGCGTCCGCGGCCTCGTCGCGGCAGCGCGCGAAGCTCGGCCAGTCGTTGATGTCGATCAGAGCCGCCGAGCCGTCCGGCCGGACGACGAGGTCGCCGCCGAAGACCTCGAGGCCGAGCGCCGCAGCGCCCGCCCGCGCGACCTCCCAGAGCGACGGCAGCGGCGCCGGCACGTCGGCGACGTCACCGTAGGCGCGAAAGAAGCTGCCGTCGGCAACCGCGTAGAACTTGAGGACCGTGCCCTCGACGTGCTCCTGCACCGCCGCGGCGGCGATACCGCGCGCGGCGAGCGACGCGAGCGCTTCGGCGAGGGCGTCGTCGGTCGCGGTGAAAACCACGTCGCCGGCGCTCATCGCGTGCACGTCACCACGCTTCACCCAGCACGGGCCCCGCGCCGTGTGCGCGCGGGGCGCCGCCGTCGCGACGAGCGTCGTCTCCGGAGCGGGGACGGCCGCATCGCGCAGCAGCCGCACCGTCTCGGTGCGGTAGCAGTGCCGGATCGCCGCCGGCGTGTTGACCACCGGGACGCGCGCCGCGAAGGCGTCGAGCGCACGCAAGGCCGCGGCGCTCTGACACATCGCGAGGACGCCGCGCACCCGCGTCGGATCGGCGGCCGCAGCGATCAGCTGTTCCGCATCGCAGAGCGCGACGTCCAAACCGCGCGCGTGGAGCGCGGCGGCGGCGCGGGTGAGGATCGCGGCATCGTCCTCGACACGCCCGGGCGAGTATTGCGCTTCGCGAAAGACACCGAGGAGCTCCGCCATCTAGTCAGGAAGGCCTTTCTAGGCGGAGAAACCGCTCCGCGGCCGTGACGTCCTCGGGGCGATCGACGTCGACCGCGAAGCCGACGTCAAAGCCGTAGAGCAGATGGCCGTGGTCGAGGAGCGACCGAAGGAAGATCCGGAACGCAGTCCATTGCCGTACCGGCGACGCATCCGCGAGCGAATACACTACGGGTTTCAGGAAGTAAACGCCGGCCGTGACGTGACTGCCGCTGGCGGCGCCGAGGCTGCGGATGCGTGCGTGCTCGTCGAGCTCGACCCAGAGCGGCTTCTCGTCGTCGACCGTCGACGTCACCCCGAGGACACCGGCGGCGTCGGCGTGCTCGGCGGCGAACGCGACCAGCGCCGCCACCGACGCCGGCGCGATCACCGCGTCGACGGTGAGGAGAAGGAAGGGTGCCGACTCGAGATACGGGCGCAACGCAAGGAAGCTCTCCGCCGAGCTCGCGGTAGTGCGTTGGACGACGTCGATCGGCACACCGAAGCTCTCGGTCTCGAGGAAGCGCCGCACGCGATCCGTCTCGGCGTTCACGATGCAGCTGATGCGCGTAGCACCGGCGCCCTTGGCGGCCTCGATCTGATGCGCGATGAGCGGGCGGCCGCCGATCTCGAGGAGCGGCTTCGGGGTGTCGATGCCCGCCGCCCGCAAGCGCTCTCCGTGTCCCGCGGCGATGATGCCGGCGATCACCGCAGCAACGCCTCGAGCTCGAGCAGGCTCGCGAGCCGCCACACCGGCGCCGGCGACACCGGCATGAGCGCGGGCGGCGCGGCAAGCCACGCGGTGCGCATGCCGGCTGCCGCGGCCGGCACCACGTCGCGCTCCCACGAGTCGCCGACGTGGAGAATCGCGCCGGGCGCGACACCGAGGCGTTCCGCGGCGAGGGCGTATATCGCCGGATCCGGCTTGGCGATGCCGGCGACGGCGGAGTCGATCACGACGTCGAACGGCCCGAGCCGTGCCTCCGCCAGGAGCATCGGCATGTTGCCGTAGGAGTTCGAGACCACACCGAGCCGAAACCGCTCGGCGAGGCGGCGCAACAGCGGGCGGTTGCGGTCCCACGCCCGCCGCGTGTCGCGGATGAAGCCGTCGGCGAGGCGCTCGGCCAAGCGCGCATCGGCGCGCGCGAGACGCTCGAGCTGGTAGCGGACGTGGCTGCGGACGGTCCGCTCGAGACCGAAATCGCGAATCCCGTCCTCGGCCGCGAGACGCGCGTCGGCGTCGTAAAATGCCGGGCGCAGCGCGGCGCTCGAGAGCGCCACGCCGCACTCGGCGTAGAGCGCGAGGAAATGATCGAACCAATGCGCCGCGTCGCCGTCGAGCGTGCCGCCGTAGTCCAGCAGCACCGCGCGCAAGGCCGCAGCGTCAGCGATCGGAACCGCGCCCGACTCCGGCACGTTCGAGAGCTACCGGAGGATGGACGCGCCCGCAATCGACCGCCCGCACGCCGGCCGGCCGTCTTGCTGGCGGCGCGCCGCCGACGCTATAGGTGCCCGCCCATGCAGGCCGTCGTCTTCGTTCCGGATCGACGCTGCACGGAGCGTGACGGCGCGCCGGGCGGCCTCGCGCCGCTCGAGCGGCAGCTGAAGCAGCTGCGATCGCTCGGCTGCGATCGTCCGTTCCTGTTGCTGCCCGACGGCGTCGAGGTCGCAGATGCCGCGCTACCGGTCGGGGTCCTGCCGAGCGTGGCGCGCGTCCCAGCGGAGACACCTGACGTCTTCGCGGCGCTCCACGCTGCGGCGGCGCGTTTGCCCGGCGAGCTCGTGTTCTCGTCCGCCGATCGTCTCGTCGATCTCCGTGTCTGGCGCGCGCTCGCCGGCGCAGCGGGCACGGTCGTCGCGACCTCGAGCGGCGGCAGCGTGGAGCCGGTCGGCCGCACGACGGCGGCGGACGTACGGAGCGCGGGCACGACGCTCGGCGCGCGGGCACGCCGCCTCGACGTCGCCGCGCTCGATCCGTACCTTCCGGAGCTCCGCGGGACGCTGCCCGCGTACGTCGCGCCGGTGCGGTCGGATGCCGAGCGCGCCGCGGGTTGGCGCCTCCTCCTCGACGCCGTGCAGAAGCGGACGCTCGATCTCCCGGGCCGGTACTTCGACACGCCCTTCGAGAATGCGCTCGTCCGCCGCCTGGCGCCGACGGCGGTGACGCCGAACCAGATCACCGTCGCGACGACGGTGATCGCCGGGCTCACCGGCGTGCTCTTTCTGCGCGGCTATCTGCGGCTCGGCATCGTGCTCGCGCTGCTCGTCGGTGTCCTCGACGGCGTGGACGGCAAGCTCGCGCGCATCAAGCTCGCGACCTCGCGCGTGGGCGCACTCGAGCACGTCACCGACTTCTTCTACGAGAACTTCTGGTACCTGAGCCTGGCGTCCTCTCTCGCGCGCGAGGGCGGCATGATGCTGTGGCACGCGGGAGTCGTCCTCGTCGCCGCCGACTTCCTCGACAACCTCGCCTACCTGGGGGTGCGCGTGCGGACCGGGCGGATGCTCGACGAGCTCACCGCGTTCGACCGCCGCTTCCGCGCCGTCGCCGGGCGGCGGAACGTGTACGTGATGATCTTCGCCGCCGGTTTTTTCAGCGGACACGCCGCCACGACGTTCCTGGTCGCGACCGCCTGGGCGGTGGTGACCGTGGCCGTCCACGCCGCGCGGCTGGTGACGGTCCGGCCGTCCGCCGACGAGCCGCGGGCGGACGGCGCCCTTCAGCTCCCCGAGATCGAGTCCGCGAGCGGCGTGCTGCTCCACGAGAAGTAGGCGAACGCCGCGAGACCGGTCGCGCTCACCGCGAGCTGATTCAGGCGGACGACGATTGCGACCGCGAGGCCGGTCGCCGCGCCCAAGCCGAACGCGCTGAAGATCAGCACGCGGCCGCCCTCTTGCACCCCGACCCGCCCGGGCACGACGAACATCGCCGAGTCGATGACGAGCGACGCCGCCTCGATCGCGAGGCAGGTGGCGAAGCTCGCGCCCACGCCGAGGGCGCCGAGAATGAACCAGAGCTGGACCAGGCCGACGAGCTGGCCGACGGTATGCCACGCCACTGACGCGACGAGCGCGCCCGGACGCTCGCGCCAGAGGTGCTCGAGACGATGATCGAGCGCGGCGCCCCGGTCGCGGAGCGCGAGCGCGAGCCGCGCGCGCGGCGCCACGCGTGCGAACGCGGCGCCGATGCCGCCGACCCAGCCGCGGCGTTGCACGACGACCACGGCGGCGAGCGCCGCCACCAGGACGGCGAAACCCGCGACGATGGCGAGCGCGAGCTGGGGCGCATCGTGAAGGCGCCGCACCGCGAGGCCGATCCCGAGGAGGACGACCGTCGCCTGCGCGATCACCAGGCTCAGCTTGGAGACGACGAGCGAGGCAACCACGTCCGCCGCGCCAGCGGTCCCGCGCAATAGCATACCCTTCACCACCTCGCCGCCGAGGCTCGCCGTCGGCGTCAGGAGATTGATCGCGGTGCCCGCCTGCCGGATCCAGTAGAGACGCCAGAAGCCGATCGGCGTGCCGGGCGCGAGCGTACACTGCCAGCCGCGCGTGTTGCAGCCGTCGGTCACGAGCTCGAACAGCACGACGACGAGAAAGCCGGCGCCGAGACGCTCGAGCGCCGTGGTGATCGCGGCGACACCGATCGCGCGCACCAACACCGCGAAGAGGACGCCCCCGGCGACGGCGAGACCGAGCTGGAGCGACCGCAACGTCCGCGCACTCATCGTGATCCGCGGGCGCCGCGCCCGGCCTCAGCGCACGTCGTTCGGGTCACCGGGGGGATTGGCGAGCGCCGCGTCGGCGTCGACGCGCTGCCCGTCCACGATCACGTCCCGGCCGGCGACGCGCACGCGCCCATGCGCGATCAGCTGGATCGCGCGCGGATAGAGCCGGTGCTCCTGCCGCTGAATGCGCGCGTGGAGCGTCGTCTCGGTATCGCCTGCGACCACCGGGACCGCCGCTTGCGCGAGGATCGGACCGTGGTCGGCCTGCTCGTCGACGAAGTGGACGGTGACGCCCGTGATGCGGACGCCGTGCGCGAGCGCGTCGCGCTCCGCGTGGATCCCCGGGAAGGCCGGCAGCAGGGCGGGGTGGATGTTCAGGACGCGCTCCGGAAAAGCGTCGAGAAGGACGCGGCTCACCAGGCGCATGAAGCCCGCGAGGACGACGAGCCCGACGTCGTGCGCGCGCAGGACCTCGACCAGGCGCGCGTCGTAGGCCTCACGCGACGGGGACTCGGCGGGCGTGACGACGTGCGCCGGTATCGCGTGGGTCTGGGCGCGGGTGAGGCCGTAGGCGTCCGCGCGATTGCTGATCACGACCGCAATGCGCGCGTCGAGGCGACCGACGGCGATGGCGTCGATCAACGCCTGCAGATTGCTACCGCTGCCCGAGAGCAGGACACCGAGCGCGAGCGGGCTGCGCGTCGCGCTCATACGCTCCGGCGCCGATCCGCGTCGCGCATGAGGCGGATACACCGGAAAGGACCGTCGCTGTCAATTCGCGACGCGCCGGCAGAAAGACGCTGCGCGCCCTCGCGTGGAGGCTTTTGTCTATCGGCGAAGGACACCCGTGCACCGTCGCGACCACGCGGTCAGAGCACGCGCGCGATCGTGATGACGTCGACGGCTGCGGCGCCCGCCGCGCGCAACGCCGTCGCGGCAGCGCGCGCCGTCGCGCCCGACGTCCAGACGTCGTCGACGAGGAGAATCGAACGACCCGCGATCCGCTCGGCTGCCACGACGGTGAACGCCTGTGCGACGTTCGCGGCGCGGGCCGCGAGCGAGAGCGCGGTCTGCGACGGCGTGTCGCGAACGCGCCGCAGCACGGCGAGGGCGCACGGCCGTCCGAGGGCGCGCGCGAGCTTCTGTCCGACCACGGCGCTCTGATTGAAGCCGCGCTCGCGGAGCCGGCGGACGTGGAGCGGCACCGGCACGACGAGATCGATCGTGCGCTCCGGGACCCGCGACAGCATCGCGGCCGCGAAGCGCCGGCCGAGGCGGCGCATGCCGCGATACTTGAACGCGGCGAGCGCGCGCGCGACGGGGCTCGGACCGTCGGCGGCGCGATAGGCTGCCCAGGCCCGCGCGCTGCGGATCGGCAACGCTGGCGCCGTGCGGCAAGCGTCGCAGAACGACGCCGATGCTGCGGCGGCGTCGCCGGCGATCGCGTCGAGCGGCACCCCGCAGGCGACGCACTCCGGCGGACCGAGCACGTTGATTTCGGCGCGGCACTCGGCGCAGAAGAGCAGGGTGGAGACGACGAGCGCGGGGCAGGCGGCGCATCGCTCGGGACAGACGAGATCGGCGACCGCACCGACGAGAGCAGTGACGCGAGGCACGGCTGTGCTCCTCGCACGGGACCCGGGGGCGCGGATGATACGCGCCGGCGGGCGCTGAGCACAACGTGCGCTGTGCCTCGTGCCGCGCCTCTGCGGGCTTCATGAAGCGTCTCTGCGACTCGTGCGCCGAGGCGTGGCGTCTCTACGAGCAGCACCGCGGCACGATCGGCCTCACGCAGTTTCTCGATCTCCTGATCGACGCCGGCATGGAACGCGAGAGGATCGAGGCCGCCCTCGCGGGCGATCTCGACGGGCAGGGCGCGCTCCGCGATCGCCTCACCGCTGACATGGCCAATCGCATGCTCGCGGACATGGGCGTCGCCGGGCGGCAGACCGCGGCCGACGTGAAACGGCTGCGAGAGTCGGGCGGAGCCGGCGCGTCGACGACGCGACCCGCGGGCGATGCCAAGCCGCCGCCGTCCCGCCGCTGACGTCGGTCTGCCACTCGCACGCGGCGCTCCGCGTGCGAGGAAGTGCCTGGACACTGCGTCCGACCAGCCGCTACACTCGCAGGCGCGCAGAGCCGGAGGGGCGGAAAGGTGACGCTTTCATGCGGCAATTTCTGACCGGCCTGTTTCTTGGGATCGCGTTTATGTACATCTCGTACCACAAGGACGAGATCGTCCTGGAGGCGACGTCGTGGTTCGCGCACGCATCGCACGATGCCGAAGCGGACGCGAGGATCCAGAAGATGACCGCCCAGCGGCGCTGACCGCGGGCCATGACCGCGGCGCCGCCCGTCGACGGACCGGGGTCGCGTACGGAAACGGGATGCTCTCCGAAGCACGACTACGCCAAGATCTACAGACTGCGATGAAGGCGCGCGACACCCTGACCATGTCGGTGCTGCGCGGCGTGATCGCGGCCGTCGCCAATCAGAAGATCGAGCGCGGTGGAGCCGATCTCGGCGAGCCGGAGATCCTGGTGCTGCTACAGCGCGAGACCAAGAAGCGCGAGGAAGCCGAGGAGTTCGCGCGCCGCGCGAGCCGCAACGAGTTGGTGGAGCAGAACGCCGCCGAGCGCGCCATCCTCGCGCGCTACCTGCCGCGGGCGCTCGAGGACGGCGAAGTCGAGAACCTCGTCCGTAGCTGGGTCGCGGAGGGCGTCGCCGGCATCGGTCCGTTGATGGCGCGTTTGAAGGAGCACTACGCCGGACGGTACGACGGCAAGCGCGCGTCCGAGATCGTCCGCAAGATCGTCGCCGGCGGCTGAGCCGCCGCGAGCACATGCTCGACGCGGCGCGCCCACGGCGCTACCGAGCAGCACCATCAGAGTCCGCAGCCGAGCCGCCGCAGCTTTGACTTGTTCGAGCGGTGACGGCTACGATTCGCTGCTTTCGGAGGAGCACCATGGAACTTCCGGTCGTGAAGCGCCTGAAGAAAGATCTTCAGGAGCTCATGCACGAGCTGAACGTCGATTTGCCGAAACAGCTGCAGGAGGCGGCGGCCCACGGCGATCTCTCCGAGAACGCCGAGTACGACGCCGCCAAGTCGCGGCAGGAGCTGGTGCGCGCACGGATCCGGCAGATCCAAGGCCGTGTCCGCGAGCTCTCGATGTACACGCTCGCGTCGATCCCCCACGGCGTCGCGGCCTACGGCAGCCGGGTCACGGTCGAGGACAACGACGAGGGTGCGACCATCGAGTACCGCATCGTGTTCCCGGAAGAGGCCGACGCGGCAATCGGCACGATCTCGATCAGCTCGCCGATCGGCCGCGCGCTCGTGAACCGCGGCGTGGGAGACCAGGTCGAGGTGCAGACACCGGGGGGCAAGAAGAGCTATTCGATCGTGGCGTTGATCACCATGCACGAGATCGGCACGGAGGTTTCCGAACCCGACGCGTGAGGGCCAGGAGGGCGCACATGGCGTACCGCAATCTCGCGGAGATGTTCTTCACTCGCGCCGGCGATCTCGCCGACCGCCCGCGCTATCGCGTGAAGCGCGACGGGGAGTGGCGCGACGTCACCTGGGGCACCATGGCGACGACCGTGCGTGAGGTCGCTGCGGGCCTGGTCGAGCTCGGCATCGCACCGGCGCAGAAGATCGCGATCCTCGCCAACACGCGGCCGGAGTGGGTCGAGGCCGACCTCGGGATCTACAGCGTCGGCGGCATCTCGGTGCCGATCTATCAGTCCAATTTGCCGCACGAGGTCGGCTACATTCTCGCGAACTCCGAGTCGCGCGTCTGCTTCGTCGAGAACCCGAAGCAGCTCGCCAAGGTCCGCACGGTCCAACGCGAGGGCTTCGAGCTCGACGGGCAACGCATGCTGGTCGAGGTGTCGCACCTGATTCTCATCGACGGCGAGCCCGACGGCGCCGACGTCGTGACGCTCGCCGACCTCCGGACACGCGGCCGCGCCGCGCTCGCACGAAGCGGCACCACCATCGACCAGCGCATCGGCGGCGTCGGTCGCGACGACCTCGCGACCATCGTCTACACCTCGGGCACGACCGGACCGCCGAAGGGCGTCATGCAGACGCACGGCAATCATCTGGCGGCACTGGAGGCCGTGAGCGAGATCGGCCTCGCCAAGGAAGGGGAGGTCGACTTCTTTTTCCTGCCGCTCGCGCACTCGTTCGCGCGCATGGTGGAGTACTTCGGCCTGCTGGTCGGAACGATCACGGCGTACTCGACGTCGATCGACGTCCTCGCCCAGGAGATCGCCGAGATCAAGCCGCACGTGATCCCGTCGGTGCCGCGCATCTACGAGAAGATCTACGCCCGCATCCTGAGCTCGCGTGAGACCGGCGGCACGGTGAAGCGCTGGCTCTTCGACTGGGCGCTCGAGGTCGGCCGCGCCCGCAGCCTCGCGCAGCAGCAAGGCCAGTCGCCGCCGCTCCACATCCAAGCGCAGGCGCTGCTCGCCGATCGCCTGGTCTTCTCGCGCATCCACGACGTGCTCGGGGGACGCGTGCGGATCATGGTCTCCGGCGGCGCGCCGCTCGCGCGCGAGATCATGGAGTTCTTCCACGCCACCGGGCTCTTGATCCTCGAAGGCTATGGCCTCACCGAGACGACGCCGATCCTCACCTGCAACCGGCCGAACCATTTCAAGTTCGGCACCGTCGGCCAGCCGCTCGACCACGTCACGCTCCACATCGCCGCGGACGGCGAGATCCTGGCCAAGGGACCGAACATCGCGCAGGGCTACTACAAGCGGCCCGAGGCGAGCGCCGAGGCGTGGGATCCCGAGGGTTGGTTCCACACCGGTGACATCGGCGAGATCGATACCGAAGGGTTCCTCCGCATCACCGATCGGAAGAAGGACCTCATTAAGACCTCCGGCGGCAAGTACGTCGCACCGCAGAACATCGAGAACCTCTTGAAGACGCAGCTGCACATCAGCCAAGCCGTGGTGATCGGCGACAACCGCAAATACTGCGTGGCGCTGGTGACCCTGGACCCGGAAGAGATCGACCGCTTCGCGCGTACCGAGCAGATCCCCTACGGCGATCAAGGCGAGATCTGTCGCCACCCGCGCGTGGTCGAGCTCATCGAGACCGAGGTGCAGGCCGTCAACAAGCACCTCGCCTCGTACGAGAGCGTGAAGTACTTCCGCATCCTCGACCGCGACTTCTCCCAAGAGACCGGCGAGCTGACGCCGAGCCTCAAGGTGAAGCGCAAAGTCGTGACCGAGCGGTATCGCGACCTGATCGACGAGATGTACGGTTGATTCCGGTTGGCGAGCGCGCGTCCGCACTCGCGGTCGTGCAGTCTCGGCGCTGCCCGCGCGTCATGTGCTGCATGTCGGTAGTGTAAATTAAGAAAGTACCTGCGTGCTGCGCATGCTTGCGCGCATGTCAGGGTCGTGGTAATCCAGCGAATGTTTTTGGCCGAAAAAAGTGGGCCCCGCCCGCTTTTTTCATTTGAGGGGCAGAACATCGCCCGGCCAGCCTCCCGCGCACTGGGGTTTCCTGAACGGTACTGGAGCAGTGGTTTCCGACCCCGGTCGCAACGGCCAGGCTCGTCGGCGACTCGGCCCGTACGAGAAAACGTGGAAACCGACCAGAAAATATTGCGCATCTGGGAGATCGCCGAGCCGGTCGCGCTCGAAGCGGGCCTGGAGCTCGTCGACATCGAGCACCGGCGCGAAGGGGGCGGGACCATCCTGCGCCTACTCCTGGACCGTCCAGGCGGCGTCTCGATCGACGATCTCGCGAAGATCAGCCGCGAGATCTCCGATCTTCTCGACGTCCACGCGGAAGCGGTGCCCGGCACGTACACGCTCGAGGTGTCGTCGCCCGGCATCAATCGTCCGCTCACGCGCCCTGCGCACTTCGCCGCGCACGTCGGCAAGCGCGTGCACGTTCGAACGCGCACGCCAATCGGCGAGCGGCATTCCTTTCGCGGCACGATCGAGTCGGTGAGCGACGACGGCATCGTCGTCGCGACCGGGACGGAACGGCATGAGATTCCGTTCAGCGCGATCGCGCACGCGAATTACCAGCACGAGTTTCCGGCGCCCGGCGGCAAGCGCGGGCCAGGCCGGCGTGCCGAGAGCCGGCCACGCGGGCGGTCGCGCGCCACACCAGAGTAAGGAGACGACGCCATGCAACCGGATCTCAATAGAGTGATCGAGCAGGTCAGCAAAGAGAAGGGCATCGACAAGAGCATCATCATCTCCGCGCTCGAGGACGCCATGCTCTCGGCGGCGCGCCGCACCTTCGGGATGGAGCACCAGCTCGAGGCCAAGTTCAACGGCGACATCGGCGAGGTCGAGCTCTTCGAGATCAAGACCGTCGTCGACGAGGTGACGGACCCGGCGAACCACATCACCGTCGCCGACGCACAGGCGACGCTCGATCCCGAGGCCGCGGTGGGTGACGAGCTGCTCTCGAAGCTCGCCCAGGACAAGTTCGGCCGCATCGCCGCGCAGGCCGCCAAGCAGAACATCATCCAGCGCGTGCGCGAGGCGGAGCGCGCCATCATCTACAACGAGTTCAAGGACCGGAAGAGCGAGCTGTTCTCCGGCATCGTGCAGCGCTTCGAGCGCAAGAACATCATCGTCAACCTCGGCCGTACCGACGCGATCCTGCCCGAGAAGGAGCAGATCCCGCGCGAGCGCTACCGGCAGGGCGACCGCATCCGCGCCTTCATCCTCGACGTCGAGCTCACCAGCAAGGGTCCGCAGATCGTCCTGTCGCGCACCCACCCGGGCCTGTTGATCAAGCTCTTCGAGCAGGAGGTGCCGGAGATCTACGAGAACATCGTCGAGGTGAAGGGCGCCGCGCGCGAGCCGGGTGGACGGGCGAAGATCGCGGTCTACTCGCACGACTCCGACGTCGACCCGGTCGGCGCGTGCGTCGGCATGCGCGGCACGCGCGTGCAGTCGGTCGTGCAGGAGCTCCGCGGCGAGAAGATCGACATCGTGCCGTGGACGGCCGACCAGGCGGAGTACGTCTGCCGTGCGCTCTCGCCGGCGAAGGTCTCGAAGATCATCATGGACGAGGACGAGCGGGCGATGGAGGTCATCGTCCCCGACGATCAGCTGTCACTCGCGATCGGCAAGAAGGGCCAGAACGTCCGTCTGGCCTCACGCCTCACCGGCTGGCGGCTCGACGTCCGCGGCGAGTCGGAGGCGGAGGACGAGGCCCGGAACGCGCGCGCCTCGCTCATGTCGGTGCCGGGAATCGGCGACGTCACTGCCGAGCTGCTCTACCAGGATGGCTTCAAGTCGGCGGAGGAGCTCGCCGCCACCGACGCCGAGCGCGTGGCGCAGGTCGACGGCGTGAGCGCCGAGAAGGCCGCCACCATCATCAAGTCGGCGCAAGAGCACATCGAGCACAAGCGCATCGAAGCGGAGGCACGCGCCGTCGAGGAAGCGGCCGCGGCCGAAGTCGCCGCTGCCGAAGCCGCGGCCGCGGCCGAAGTCGCCGCTGCCGAAGCCGCGGCCGCGGCCGAAGTCGCCGCCGCCGAAGCCGCGGCCGCCGCTGCCAACCCGCCACCGACGGAGGCGGAGGCGGCGGAGCTCGAGGCCGGTGCCGCCGAGGGCGACGAGAACGCATGACACGAGGACGACGCACGCTCCCGCGCGTCGCCGGCGCGCGGCGCACCGAGCCGATCCGGACCTGCGTCGGCTGTCGCCGCCGCGACCGCCGCGCGACGCTCACCCGCGTCGCGGTGCGAAATGGCGTGCTCGCGATCGATCCCGCCAAGCGCGCGCCCGGTCGCGGCGCGTATCTTCACGACGCGCGCGCGTGTCTCGAGGCTTTCGCGCGGCGAGGCGGGTTTGTACGGTCGTTACGTTGCGTGATAGCTAAGGACCAGCGCGAAGCGCTCGTCGCGCGCCTTCCGGAGGTGCAGGGTTGATCGTCAAAAAACGCATCCATGAGCTCGCCAAAGACTGGGACGTCCCCACCAAGGACGTGCTCAGCAAGCTCGAGCGGCTCGGGGTCCGCAACAAAAAGTCGCAAAGCTCGCTCAGCGACGAGCAAATCGCCCAGGTGCGCGCCGCCCTCGGACTGCGCGACAAAGCGACGGTGACGATCGGGACCGAGCGCGTCGTCGCCGAGCGCGTCGTCACCGAGAAGGACGCCGCCGAAGAGCAGATGGTGACCTCGCGCGAGCAGGTAGTAGAGAACCGCGTGCGCGCCAACGTCATCCGCCGCCGCACCACCCGCGTCGAGGTATTGAAGCGCGAGGAAATCCTGCTACCGGAAGCCTCCGACACGATGCCGGGGTTGGCGCCGGCGTCGTTGCCGTCGATCGAGCCGAGCGACTTCGATTTCACGCCGCCGGCGCACGTATCGATGGACGACGACGAGAGTCGCGAGCGCGAGCCGGAGCCCACGCCGGTCGAGGCCGCGTCGGCCGAGCACGCGTCGACGCAAGAGCCGCACGAGCCGGATATCTTCGAGAAGGCGGCACCGGCCGCCCCGCAGATGGAGGCGTCACCGCCGTCGGTCGCGGCCACGAGCCATTCCGGCGTCCGCCAAATGGACGCTCCCCAGAGCGTCCGCGTCCTCGGCCGCATCGATCTCAAGAAAGCCGCACCGCCGCCGCCGCCGCCGCCCGCGGCCCGGCGCACGGACGGCGCCGAGCGTCCGGGTGGCGTGGCGCGCCCGCGGCCCGGTGGGGTCGTCGCGCCGGCGAGCCCCGACGCCGCACCGAAGCCCAAAGAGAACGAGTTCAGCAAGAAGAAGAAGCGCAAGGTCATCAAGAAGTCCGACATGCCGGACTCGCTCGACCGCGACCGGCGTCCTGGGAAGCTGCGGCGGAAGAAGCGCGCGCTTCCCGGCAAAGAGCAGCATCGCACCGAGATCACCCCGCCCAAGGCGAGCAAGCGCGTCGTCAAGATCTCCGAGGCGATCACCGTCGGCGATCTCGCCCGCGCCATCGGCGTCAAGTTCGGCGAGGTCATCAAGAAGCTCATGGACATGGGCATGATGGCGACGGTGAACCAGGTCCTCGACCTCGACACCGCGACGCTGGTCGCGGCGGAGTTCGAGTACAGCGTCGAGAACGTCGCGCTCAACGTCGAGTCGATCCTCGAGGCCACGCCGGCCGAGGACGTCGACGACGGCGAGCGCGAGCCGCGTCCGCCCGTCGTCACCATCATGGGCCACGTCGACCACGGCAAGACCTCGCTGCTCGACGCCATCCGCTCGGCGAACGTCACCGCCGGGGAGGCGGGCGGCATCACCCAGCACATCGGCGCCTACGCCGTCGACGTCGACGGCCGGCGCGTGACCTTCCTCGATACGCCGGGCCACGAAGCGTTCACCGCGATGCGCGCCCGCGGTGCCAAGGTGACCGACCTCGTCGTCCTGGTCGTCGCCGCCGACGACGGCATCATGCCGCAGACGCAGGAGGCGATCGATCACGCCCGCGCGGCCGAGGTGCCGATCATCGTCGCCGTCAACAAGATCGACAAGCCCGAAGCCGACCTCGAGCGCGTGACGCGCGAGCTCGGCAATCACGGTCTCGCGCCCGAGGCATGGGGCGGCGACACGATCGTCGTGCCGGTCTCGGCAAAGACGAAAGAGGGTATCCCGCAGCTCCTCGAGATGCTGCTCCTGCAGGCCGACGTCCTCGAGCTCACCGCCAGCACCACCCGGCGCGCGCGCGGTACCATCATCGAGGCGAAGCTCGACCGTGGTCGCGGCCCGGTCGCGACCGTCCTGGTGCAGGAAGGCACGCTCAAGGTCGGCGACGCGTTCGTCTGCGGTCTCGAGTACGGCAAGATCCGAGCGATGATCGACGATCGCGGTCGCAAGATCGCCGAGAGCGGTCCGTCGACGCCGGTCGAGATCCTCGGCCTGACGGGCGTGCCCGCCGCGGGCGATACGTTCATCGCGGTCGCCGACGAGGCCAAGGCGCGCCAAGTCGCCGAGCATCGCCGCGCCAAGCAGCGCGAGACCGAGCTCGCGACCACCAGCAAGGTGTCGTTGGAGGAGCTCTACTCGCAGATCCAAGCCGGCGGCATGAAGGAGCTGAAGCTCGTCCTCAAGGGCGACGTGCAGGGCTCCGTCGAGGCGATCCGCGACGCGCTCATGCGCCTCAACAGCGACGAGGTCAAGCTCACGGTCATCCACTCCTCGGTCGGCGGCATCAACGAGTCCGATGTGCTGCTCGCCGCCGCGTCGAACGCGATCGTCATCGGCTTCAACGTCCGTCCCGAATCGAAGGCCTCCGAGCTGGCCGGGCGCGAAGGCGTCGACGTGCGCCTCTACAACATCATCTACGAGGTGATCAGCGACGTCCGCGACGCGCTCGAGGGCATGCTCGAGCCGACGCTGCGTGAGCGTGTCGTCGGCAAGGCCGAGGTCCGGCAGGTCTTCACGATCCCGAGCGCCGGCCGCGTCGCCGGCTCCTTCGTCACCGACGGGAAGATCACCCGCGGCGCGCGCGCGCGCTTGGTGCGCGACCACGTCGTGGTGCACGAGGGCAAGATCGGCACCCTGCGGCGCTTCAAAGAGGACGCGCGCGAGGTGCTGGCCGGCTACGAGTGCGGTCTCACGCTCGAAGGTTTCCAGGACGTGAAGGAAGGCGACGCCGTCGAGGTCTTCGAGATGGAAGAGGTCGCGCGCCGGCTCGCTCCGGCGGCACACCCCGGCGCGGGCGGCCAGGCACAAGTCGAGCGCCGCGCCTGAGCTCTGCCGGAGGACCGCGCCGTGACCGTCGGCGTGCTGCGCCTCACGCTCTTCATTCCGGAGAACCACTCGCTCAAGGGCAAGCGGAGCGTGCTCAGGCGCATAAAGGCCCGCGTCGGCGAGAAGTTCAACGTCTCGATCGCCGAGTGCGAGGACCACGACATGTGGCAGCGTGCGACGCTCGGCATCTGCCAGGTCGGTACCGATCAACCCTTCGTCGACGGCGCCCTGCGTGAGGTCGTGCGCTTCATCGACGACATGCAGATCGTCGAGCTCGGCGAAGAGCAGCTCGAGTTTCTCCACTACTGATGGCGGGACGTCGCCCCAATCGCGTCGGATCGCTGCTGCAGGCGACCTTGTCGGAGCTGCTGCTGCGCGACATCAAGGATCCCCGCGTCGGCATGGTGACGATCACCGGCGTCGATCTCTCGCCCGATCTGAAGCACGCCCGCGTCTTCGTCTCGATCCTCGGCGACGCCGAGACCCAGCAGCGCATGCTCGCGGGCCTCGCGAGCGCGCGTCCGTATCTGCAGTCGCAGGCCGGCAAGCGCTTGAAGCTCCGCTTCACGCCCGAGCTCCGTTTCGAGGTCGACCCCTCGATCGCGACGGGCGACCGCATCGATCGGCTGCTGCGCGGGCTGCACGCGGGCGACGAGCACGATGACGAGTCGTGAGGCGCGGCCGCCGCTCGACGGCATCCTGCTCGTCGACAAGCCGGAGGGATCGACGTCGGCGCAGGTCGTGGCGCGGGTGAAGCGCGCGCTCGGCCAGCGCAAGGTCGGCCATCTCGGCACGCTCGATCCGTTCGCGACCGGGCTGTTGCCGATCTGCATCGGCGAGGGCACCAAGCTCGCGCAGTTTCTCGCCGCCGCCGACAAACGCTACGTCGGCGAGATCGTCCTCGGCCGCGCAACCGACACCCTCGACCGCACCGGCACCGTCGTCGAGGAGCGGCCTGTGCCGCGGCTCACGCCGGCCGTCCTCGCACGGGCGGCGGCGACCTTTCGCGGCGAGATCCTCCAAACGCCGCCGATGTACTCGGCGCTGAAGCGCGGCGGCGTGCCGCTCTACCGCCTGGCGCGCGCCGGCGAAGAGGTTCCGCGCGAGCCGCGCCGCATCTCGCTGATGGCGTTCGATCTGGCGCAGCTCGCAAGCGACCGCTTGGCGTTCGCCGTGCACTGCTCGAAGGGGACGTACGTGCGTGTGCTCGCCCACGACCTCGGTCTCGCGCTCGGGACGGTCGCGCATCTCGCCTCGCTGCGGCGCACCACCTTCGGCACGTTCGACGTACGGGCGGCGCTGCCGCTCGAGCGTCTCGCCGACACGCCGGCCGCCGCGCTGCCGCTGGTGGCGCCCTCGGCGGCGCTCGCCGCGTATCGTTCGGTCGTCGCCGACGAGGCGATGATCAGCGCGCTCCGCCAAGGGCGGCAGCAGGCGCTCGCCGCGCTCGGGCGGCCGCGTGCCGACGCCGAGGTGGTGCGAATCGAGAGCGCCGACGGCGCGCTCGTCGCGGTCGCGGCGGCGGCCACGCCGCTCGGAACGTGGCGTCTGGCGCGTGTGATCGCGCACTGAGCGGCCCCCGGCGACTTTACAACTTGCCACCCGCGTGTTAGTGCTCCGCGTCGACGAGAAGGATATGGGAGAAGGAACGAGCGGCGCGCAGGCGCATACGCAGGAGTTGATCCAGACCTACCGCAGGCACGAGTCCGATACCGGCTCGCCCGAGGTCCAGATCGCGCTGCTCAGTGATCGCATCGTGTATCTCACCGAGCACTTCAAGACGCATGCGAAGGATCATCATTCGCGGCGGGGTCTCTTGAAGCTGGTCGGTCAACGCCGTCGCTTGCTCGACTACCTCAAGCGGACCGACGTGGAATCCTACAAGTCGGTCATCGAGCGCCTCGGCATCCGCAAGTAGCTGCAGCACCTTCCCAACCCATCTCCCCCTCGCCACCGACACCATTGACGTAGGACACCTCGCATTGGCGGGGAGGGGAGCACACATGAAACGAGTCGAGACAGATTTTCACGGCCGCCGCCTTTCGATCGAGGTCGGCCGCCTCGCCAAGCAGGCGAACGGATCGGCGCTGGTCCAATACGGCGACACCGTCGTCCTGGTGACCGCGGTCGCCGCACGCGAGGCGCGGGAAGCGCAGGACTTCTTCCCGCTCACGGTCGACTACCAGGAGAAGACCTTCGCCGCGGGCAAGATCCCGGGCGGCTTCTTCAAGCGTGAAGGGCGTCCGTCGGAGAAGGAGATCCTCACCTCTCGTCTGATCGACCGGCCCCTGCGACCGCTCTTTCCGGATGGGTTTCGCTGCGAGACCCAGGTGATCGCGACCGTGCTTTCGCACGACAAAGAGAACGATCCGGACATGCTGGCGATGATCGGCGCGTCGACCGCGCTCGAGATCTCCGACATTCCGTTCAGCGGGCCGATCGCCGGCATACGGGTGGGCCGCGTCGACGGCAAGCTGGTGATGAATCCGCTCATGTCGCAGCTGCCGCAGAGCGGCTTGCAGCTGATCATCGCCGGCTCGCGCGACGCGATCGTCATGGTCGAAGGCGGCGCCCGCATCCTTTCCGAAGATGAGATCCTCGACGCGCTCTTCACCGGTCACCGCGAGCTCCAGCCGATCCTCGACATGCAGGCGGAGCTCCGCACCGCCGTTGGCAAGCCGAAGCGTACCGTGACGCCGCCGATCGCCGACGCCGCGCTCGCCGCAGCGGTGCAGAAACTCGGCGCCGACCGTGTGCGCGAGGCGCTGTCGCGCACCGGCAAGCACGTCCGCAACGACGCGCTCTACGAGGTGCGGGCGGAGATCGTGAAGGCGCTCGCCGCCGATTTCCCCGACCGTGAGCGCGAGATCAAGCATGCGTTCGAAGAGCTCCTCTCCGCGCACGTACGCGAGGTAATCGTGAAGGAGAAGCGCCGTATCGACGGTCGCAGCCTCACCGACGTCCGCCCGATCACGTGCGAAATCTCCGTGCTGCCGCGTACGCACGGCTCGGCGGTATTCACACGCGGCGAGACCCAAGCGTTGGTGGTCGCGACGCTCGGGACGTCGTCCGACGAGCAGAAGATCGATGCGCTCGTCGGCGAGACCTACAAGAAGTTCATGTTGCACTACAATTTCCCGCCCTTCAGCGTCGGCGAGGCAAAGTTCCTGCGCGGTCCGGGCCGGCGGGAGATCGGCCACGGCGCGCTCGCCGAGCGGGCCATCTCGGCCGTGCTCCCCGACGAGAGCGAGTTTCCGTACACCATCCGCGTCGTCTCGGAGATCCTCGAGTCGAACGGATCGTCGTCCATGGCCTCGGTCTGCGGCAGCTCGCTGGCCTTGATGGACGCAGGCGTCCCGATCAAGGGCCATGTCGCCGGCATCGCGATGGGTCTGATCCGCGAGGGCAACGACATCCGCGTGCTCTCCGACATCCTCGGCGACGAGGACCACCTCGGCGACATGGACTTCAAGGTCGCGGGCACCGCCGAGGGCATCAGCGCGGTCCAGATGGACATCAAGATCGGCGGCGTCACCCGCGAGATCATGCGCGACGCGCTCTACCAGGCGCGCGAGGGCCGCCTGAAGATCCTCGCGAAGATGCAGGAGGCGATCGCTACGCCGCGCTCCGGCGTCTCGGCGCACGCACCACGCATCACCACGCTCAAGATCAAGGTCGACCGCATCCGCGACGTGATCGGACCCGGCGGCAAGGTGATCCGCGGGATCATCGAGCAAACCGGGGTCAAGATCGACGTCGAGGACGACGGGACCATCTACATCGCGTCTGCCGACGGCGCGGCGATGGAGAAGGCGGTCGACTGGATTCACCGTCTCACCGCCGAGGCCGAGATCGGGAAGATCTACAAGGGGATCGTCAAGAAGGTGATGGACTTCGGCGCCTTCGTCGAGATCCTCCCCGGCACCGACGGCTTGGTGCACATCTCGCAGCTCGCGCGCGAGCGCGTGCAGCACGTGCGCGACGTCGTCAACGAGGGTGACGAGGTGATGGTGAAGGTCCTCGAGGTCGACAAGACCGGCAAGATCCGGCTGTCGCGGAAGGAAGCGCTCGACAAAGAGGCCGGCGCTGCCGGCTGAGCCGCGCAGCGCGCGCATGACGGCGGACGTCGAGGGTAGCCGCCGGGCGATCGGCGCGGGCTCCGCGCCGATCGCAAAGACGGTGCTGCCCAACGGGCTCCGCATCGTCTCGGAACGCATCGAGGGGCTCGCGTCAGTCGCGATCGGCGTCTGGGTCGAGAATGGCTCACGCTACGAGGAGCCGGCGCGAAACGGCGTCTCGCACTTCCTCGAGCATCTCTTCTTCAAAGGCACCGCCCGCCGCACGGCGGCGCAGATCTCGGAGGAGATCGACGCCGTCGGCGGCGTGCTCAACGCCGACACCGACCGCGAGCATACCTGCTACTACGCTAAGGTGCTCGGCGATGACGTCGGGCTCGCCATCGATCTGCTGAGCGACATCTTCCTCGCCTCGCGCCTCGACGCCGAGGAGATCGCGCGCGAGAAGACGGTCGTCCTCGAGGAGATCGCCGAGATCGAGGACACCCCCGACGACTACATCCACGATCTCTTCCATCTCGCTTACTGGCCCGACCACGCGCTCGGCCTGCCGGTCTGCGGCACGCCGCCGACCGTCGAGGCCTTCGACCGCGAGGCCTGCCTGCGGCTCATCGCCGAACGGTACCGGCCGAACCGCATCGTCGTCGCCGCGGCCGGCGACATCCGCCACGACGATCTCGTCGCGGAGGTGGCACGTCACTTCGGCGGACTGACGGGAACCGCGCCCATCACCAACGGCCCGGCGCCCGTCACCCGGAGCGGCGTCGAGCTGCACCATCGGCGGCTCGCGCAGGTCCAGCTCCATCTCGCGACCGGAGGCGTCAGCGCCAACGATCCGGCGCGCGTCGCCGCCGCGGTGCTGAACGCGACGCTCGGCGACAGCCCGAGCTCACGGCTCTTCCAGGAGGTCCGCGAAAACCGCGGCCTCGCGTACTCGATCGACTCCTTTCTCTGCTCCTACCGCGACACCGGCTATCTCGGCATCGCGGCCGGCACGCGCGCCGCCTGGGTACCCGAGGTGGTCGCGGCGATCGTCACCGAGCTGCGACGGCTGCGCCGCGAAGGCGTCACGCCAGCCGAGCTCGCACGCGCCAAGGGCAAGCTCAAGGGTAGCATCCTGCTCGGCCTCGACGGCTGCGAGCAGCGCATGGAGCGTCTCGCGTTCGACGAGATGTACCACGGTCGCGACGTACCGCTCGACGAGATCGCGGCGCGCATCGACGCGGTCGGCAACGACGACGTCGTCGCCCTCGCCGAGCGTCTCTTCGTGCCCGAGCGCTGCGGCCTGGTCCTCCTCGGCAACATGCGCACGCAGCCCGTCGACACCGGCGTCTTCGCGGACCTCGACCGGCCATGATCGCGCGCTACACGCGGCCCGAGATGGCCAGGATCTGGGCCGACGAGACCCGCTACGGCCATTGGCTCGAGATCGAGATCCTGGCCTGCGAGGCACTTGCGAAGCGCGGCGAGGTGCCGAAGCGCGCCGTCCAGACGATTCGCAAGCGCGCGCGCATCGACGTCGCGCGCATCGAAGCGCTCGAGGCGGAGGTCCGCCACGACGTGATCGCGTTCGTGACGCAGGTCGCGGAGACGGTCGGGCCGGAGGGACGGTTCCTCCACCTCGGGCTCACCTCGTCGGACGTCCTCGACACCGGCTTCGCGCTCCAGCTGCGCGACGCCGCCACGCTCCTGCTCGCCGGCCAGGACCGCCTGATCGCCGCGCTCGGTGAGCTCGCGCGGCGCCACAAGAAGACGCTCATGATCGGCCGCACCCACGGCATGCACGCCGAGCCGATCACCTTCGGCCTGAAGGCGCTCGGCTGGCGCGCCGAGGCGGTGCGCAATCGCGAGCGGCTCGAGACCGCCGCCCGCGCGATCGCCGTCGGCAAGATCTCGGGCGCCGTCGGCGTCTTCGGCAACGTCGCGCCCGAGGTCGAGCGCTACGTCTGCGATCGGCTGGGTCTCGAGCCGGAGCCGGTCGCGACGCAAGTCGTTGCGCGCGATCGCCACGCGCAGTTCTTCTCGACGCTCGCGCTCGTCGGCGGCGGTCTCGAGCGCATCGCGGTCGAGATCCGCCATCTGCAGCGCACCGAGGTCGGCGAGGCCGAGGAGCCGTTCTCGTCGACGCAGAAAGGCTCGTCGGCGATGCCGCACAAGCGGAACCCGATCCTCTCCGAGAACGTCACCGGCCTGGCGCGCCTGCTGCGTGGCTACGCCGGCGCCGCGCTCGAGAACGTCGCGCTCTGGCACGAGCGCGACATCAGCCACTCCTCGGTCGAGCGCGTGATCGCGCCCGACGCGACGATCGCCCTCGACTTCATGCTGGCCCGGCTGACCGGCGTGCTCGAGCGCTTGGTGGTGCGGCCGGAGCGCATGCGGCAGAACCTCGAGCGCAGCGGCGGCGTCGTGCTCTCGGAGGACGTCCTGCTCGCCTTGGTGCGTGCCGGCGCGCTCCGCGAGCACGCCTACCGCTGGGTGCAGCGCGCAGCGCACGCCGCGCTCGACGGCGACGGCTCGTTCGCCGACGCCCTCGCCGCCGATCCCGAGGTGCGGAAGCGCCTCACGCGCAGCGAGATCGATCGACTGCTCGATCCGGCACGCCATCTCTCGCATCTCGACTTGCTCTTTCGCCGTGGCTTGGGTAGCAACGTGACGTCGCGATCTTCCCGGGCGCGCGCCGCACAAGCGCGGAGCTCTCGCGGGGTGTCCAAATGAACGGGACGGTAGAGGCGGGCGAGCTGCTGTACGAGGGCAAGGCGAAGAAGCTCTTCGCCACCAATGATCCGGATCTGCTCCTGCAGTACTTCAAGGACGACGCTACCGCCTTCAACGCCAAGAAGAAGGGCACGATCGCGCAGAAGGGCGTCCTCAACAACGCCATCTCGGAGATCTTCTTCCGTCTGCTCGAAGCCAACGGGGTGCCGACGCACTTCGTCCGCCGCCTCGACGAGCGCAACATGCTGGTGCGCAAGCTCCAGATCGTTCCCGTCGAGATGGTCATCCGCAACGTCGTCGCCGGCAGCCTCGCCAAGCGCCTCGGCATGGAAGAGGGCCGGGTGCTGCCCCGGCCGATCATCGAGTTCTTCTACAAGAGCGATCCGCTCGACGATCCGATGATCAACGAGTGGCACGTCCTGGTCTTCGAGATGGCGACCAAGGCCGAGCTCGACGAGATGATCCGGCTCACCGAGAAGGTGAACGCCGTCCTGAAGCCCTTCCTCGCCGAGCGCGGCATCGTCCTGGTCGA
>JBGPIT010000003.1:0-46221 GCA_041485125.1 Binatia bacterium
CCTAACGCGCGCCGAGGGACACCCCTCACCACCGCCCCCCGCCCCACCCGCCGGCCTCTGGAAGACGGGCATCGCGACACAACGTTCGCATCACTTCGAGCCGCCGGTGTTCGCTCGCCCGTTGATGCCGGACCGTCGCGCGAGTCAGCGAGCGCGCCGACGAAACGAACGGCGCCGCGTCGACCGTGTTCGCGGCATCGCGTCCCGCCGACGACGCAGCGGGCGCCTCATGCCGAGTGCGGCGACCGCGTCCTCATGAGGGTGGCGCGGGGCGGCGTGGGGGCGTGCCCGTCCGGGCGCGTTAGGGCCGCCTGATGTGGCGACGGCCGCGTTTCATGCGCGATGTGCAATCGACGTAAGCACCGGGCGGCCCTCCGCGCCCGGAGGGGCACGCCCCCACGCCGCCCCGCGCCTACATTGTTTCTTGAAGGACGCCGAACGTTCAGTCAGCCATCGTGATGCGCAGGACTTCCTCGACCGTAGTGACGCCCTCCGCGATCTTGTTGAGACCGCTGCGCCGCAGAGTAGTCATGCCCGCGTCCATCGCCGCGCGCTTGATCTCGGAGCTCGACGCACCCGCCAGCACCGCGTCGCGGATCGCGTCGGCCATCGGCATCACTTCGTAGATCGCGATGCGTCCCTTGTAGCCGGTGGCGCTGCACTGGCTGCAGCCCGCGCCGCGGTAGCAGACCGTGGTGGCGGCGAGGTCCGGCGGCATGCCGATGTCGAGCAACGACTCGAGCGGGATCGCGGCGTCCTCGCGGCAGTTGTTGCAGATCACGCGCACCAGGCGTTGCGCCATGATCAGGTTGATCGACGATGCCACCAGGAAGGGCTCGACGCCCATGTTGAGCAAGCGATTGACCGTCGACGGCGCGTCGTTGGTGTGCAGCGTCGAGAGCACCAGGTGGCCGGTGAGCGCGGCCTTGACGCCGATCTCGGCGGTCTCGAAATCGCGGATCTCGCCGACCATGATGATGTCGGGGTCTTGGCGGAGAAACGATCGCAGTGCCGCCGCGAAGGTCAAGCCGATGTCCTCGTGGATCTGCACCTGGTTGATGCCGACCAGGTTGAACTCGACGGGATCTTCCGCGGTGGAGATGTTCGAGGCGACCTTGTTGAGCTCGGCGAGCGCCGAGTAGAGCGTCGTCGTCTTGCCGCTGCCGGTCGGGCCGGTGACGAGCACCATGCCGTGGGGCTTGTAGATGGCGTCCTTGAAGTCGGCGAGTGGGCGCTCCTCGAAGCCGAGCTTCGTCATGTCGAGCTGGAGATTCGATTTGTCGAGGAGGCGGAGCACGACCTTCTCGCCGAAGATCGTCGGCATCACGGAGACGCGGAAGTCCATCTCCTTGTTGCCGGTGAGCTTCAGCTTGATGCGGCCGTCCTGCGGCATACGGCGCTCGGCGATGTCGAGCGAGGCCATGACCTTGATGCGCGAGGTGATCGCGTTCTTGAGCTTGATCGGCGGCTGCATGATCTCGTAGAGCACGCCGTCCATGCGGAAGCGGATGCGCAGCATCTTCTCGTAGGGCTCGACGTGGACGTCGCTGGCGTGCTTCTTGATGGCGTCGGCGAGGAGCGCGTTCACCAGCTTCACGACCGGCGCCTCTTCGGTCGCGCGCTCGAGCTCCTGGAGATTGACCTCCTCCTCGCCCGAGACCAGCTGCACCTCCTCGCTGCTGCCGCCGATCTCGTTCAGCACCTGATCGTAGTTGACGGCGGCATCGTAGTAGCGCTCGATCGCGGTCTGCACGGCGGTGGCGCCGGCGACGGCGATCTTCACGTCATAGCCGGTGAGGAACTTGACCTCGTTGATCGCGACCAGGTTCGACGGATCGGCCATCGCGAGCGTCAACGTCGAGCGCACGAGGTTCACGGGGATCAGCTGGTGCTTGGCCGCCATCGTCGCGGGGACGAGGGAGAGCACCTCGGGAGGAATGTCGAGGTTGGACGGATCGACGACCGGGAGGCGGTACTCCTTCTGCAGATACGAGAGCAGCGCGTCCTCGTTGATGAAGCCGAGCTTGACCAGATGGCTCGCGAGGGCGCCGCCGTGCGCGCGCTGCTCGTCCATCGCTTTGTCGAGATGCGCGGCCGCGATCTGTCCGCGGCGGACGAGAAGATCTCCGAGACGGGACATGGGCGTCACGACCGAGCTCGCGCGGGGAAGCACGGTCCGTACCGCAGGACGGGGCGAACGCTGGGGAGCATTTACCTCATCGTAAGAATCCACGCCTCTCCTCTCAACGGGTAAAAAGAGCGACGGGCGCCATGAAAGTGACGATCGCGCTTCGGTGACACGTCAGGCCTCGGCTGAGTATCGGCAGCCCGGGTGTCAGGCGTGAGCGTTCGGGCGCCGAGACTCGAGGCCGTGCGCTCAGCGCAGCGCGCGTGTCAGGGCGCGGCGCATGACCTCGATCGGAGCCTTCCGGCCGGTCCACAGCCGGAACGCCAACGCACCTTGATGGAGGAGCATGCCGCGACCATCGACGGCACGCCGTCCGGCGGCCGCGGCATGACGCAGGAATCGCGATGGTTTGGCGCCATAGACGAGATCGAAGCACAGCGCGTCGGGTCGCGTCCGCGCCCACGCGATCGGCGGCAGCTCGGTGCCGGCGAGACCGGTGGTCGTGCAGTTCACGATCAAGTCGGCGTGCCCGAGCGTCGCGGCGTCGCGCAAGAGCTCGAGTCCCGCGGCGCGGACGCGGAGCGGTGCCGGCGTGCAGCCGGCTTTCTCGCCGCGGGTCGCGCGTACGCGTGCGCCCGTACGGACACCGCGCCGCTCGGGCGTGCGTCGGGCCGCGCGCGACGGCGCGAGCGTTGTGGCGAGCGTCTTGGCGAGCGCCTCGGCGCGGGCGACGGTGCGGTTCAGGACGATCACCTCGGCCGCGCCGGCGCGCAGCAGCGCGTCGGCGACACTGCGCGCCGAGCCACCGGCGCCGATCACCAGCGCGCGCATCCCGCGCGGCCGGAGCCGCGCATCGGCGAGCGCCGCCAGGAACCCGTCGCCGTCGGTGCTGTCGCCGAGCAACCCGCGCGGCGTCCGGATCACGGTATTCACGGCGCCGCACGCACGCGCGCGCGGAAGAACCTCGTCGACCAGCGCAAGCATCGCCTCCTTGTGCGGCACGGTGACGTTGAAGCCGGCGAGTCGCGCGGCGGCAAAGCCGCGCACCGCGTCCGGCAACGCCGCCGGCGCGACGCGGAGCGCGACGTAGACGGCGTCGAGGCGGCAGGCGGCGAAAGCGGCGTTCTGCATGACGGGCGACAGGCTGTGCTCGACGGGGTCGCCGATCACCGCGTAGACGCGCGTCGTGCCGCGGATCGCCGGCGCGGTCACGCGTGCTCCCGGCGCCGCGGATGCGCGCGCGAGCCGGCGTGCGGCGCCCGCGCGTTCATCGACGACCTCAGTCGTCGAGCGCGGCCTGCGCCGCGGCGAGCCGCGCGATCGGCACGCGGTACGGAGAGCACGACACGTAGTCGAGGCCAACCTTGTGACAGAACACGACCGAGCTCGGCTCGCCGCCGTGCTCGCCGCAGATGCCGATCTTGAGGCCGGCACGGGCGGCGCGGCCTTTCTCGACCGCGATGCGGACGAGCTGGCCGATGCCGTCCTGATCGAGGACGGCGAAGGGGTCGGCGGGCAGGATGCCGCGCTCGACGTAGGCAGGGAGGAACGTGTTCGAGTCGTCGCGCGACAGGCCGAAGCCCATTTGCGTCAGATCGTTGGTGCCGAACGAGAAGAAGTCCGCTTCGGTCGCGATCTCGCCGGCGGTGAGCGCGGCGCGCGGCACCTCGATCATGGTGCCGATGGTGTAGGGAACGCGCGCGCCGGTGTCGCGGATGATCTGCTCGCACAGCTCTCGCGCCTGCCGGCGGAGGATGCGCAGCTCCTCGACGTGACCGACGAGCGGAATCATGATCTCGGGGCGCACCTGGACGCGCTCGGCGGCGAGTGTGCACGCGGCTTCCATGATCGCGCGCACCTGCATCAGGTAGATCTCGGGATACATGATGCCCAATCGGCAGCCGCGCATGCCCAGCATGGGGTTGACCTCGGCGAGCGCGTCGCGGCGGGCCCGTAGCTCCGCCGGATCGACGCCGATCTTGCGCGCGAGATCGACGACGTCCTCGTCGCCGTGCGGCAGGAACTCGTGCAGCGGCGGGTCGAGCAAGCGGATGTTGACCGGCAGGCCGGCCATTGCGCGGAAGATCTCGAGGAAGTCGCCGCGTTGCATGGGCAGGAGCTTCGCGAGCGCGCGCTCGCGGCCCGCCGTGTCGCGCGCCAGGATCATCTCGCGGACGGCGTCGATGCGCTCCGGATCGAAGAACATGTGCTCGGTGCGACAGAGCCCGATGCCTTCGGCGCCGAAGCGGCGCGCGACCGCCGCGTCCTGCGGCGTGTCGGCATTGGCGCGCACCTTGAGGCGGCGGGTCTTGTCGGCCCAGGCCATGAGGGTCGCGAAGTCGCCGCTCTCGCCCTGCCGCGGCACCGTCGGCACGCGGCCGCGGAAGACCTCGCCGGTCGAGCCGTCGAGCGTGATCCAGTCGCCGCGGCCGATCCGCGCGGCGCCGACGTTGAAGACGCCCTCGTCGTAGCGGATGTCGAGCGCGGCGCAGCCGGCGACGCAGGTCTTGCCCATGCCGCGCGCCACGACCGCCGCGTGCGAGGCCTGACCGCCGCGCGCGGTGAGGATGCCCTCGGCGACCGTCATGCCGTGGATGTCCTCGGGCGAAGTCTCGACGCGGACGAGGATCACCTTGCGACCTGCGCGTACGGCGTCCTGCGCCGCATCGGCGCTGAAGACGACCTCGCCGCTCGCCGCGCCGGGCGACGCCGGAATGCCCTTGGCGAGGAGCTCTTTCTCGGCGGACGGATCGAGCGTCGGATGGAGGAGCTGGTCGATCGAGCCGGCCTCGACGCGCCTGAGCGCGGTCGCGCGGTCGATGACCCGCTCGCGTACCATGTCGACCGCGACCTTCACGGCGGCGAACGCGGTGCGCTTGCCGTTCCGCGTCTGCAGCATCCAGAGCCGGTCGCGCTCGATCGTGAACTCGAGATCCTGCATGTCGCGGTAGTGGCGCTCGAGCTGGCGCGCGATCTTCTCCAGCTGCTTGTACGCCGGCGGCATCAGCTCCTCGAGCGACGGGAAGCGCTGCGCGCGCTCCTGTTCGCTCATGCCCTGCGCCCGCGCGTGCGCGATCGAGGCCTCGCGGCGGAGCTGCTGCGGCATGCGGATCCCGGCGACGACGTCCTCGCCCTGCGCGTTGCGTAGAAAATCGCCGTACAGCGCGTTCTCACCGGTTGCCGGATCGCGCGAGAAGGCGACACCGGTCGCGCAGTCGTCGCCGAGGTTGCCGAAGACCATCGCCTGCACGTTCACCGCCGTGCCCCACGCTTCCGGGATGTTGTAGTGCTTGCGGTAGGTGATCGCGCGCGCGTTGTTCCACGAGCCGAAGACCGCGCCGATCGCGCCCCAGAGCTGCTCCTGCGGATCGCTCGGGAACGTCACGCCGAGGCGGCTCTGGATCAGGCCTTTGAACTGGGCGACGAGCGTGCGGAGATCGTCCTCGCGCAGATCGGCGTCGCTCTCGACGCCGCGCGTGCGCTTCATGGTCTCGAGGATCTCCTCGAACGGATCCTGTTCGTCGTGCTCCGGCTTCAAGCCCAGGACCACGTCGCCGTACATCTGGACGAAACGTCGGTACGAGTCCCACGCGAAGCGCGGATTGCCGGAGACCTGCGCGAGCCCCTCCACGGTCTCGTCGTTGAGGCCGAGGTTCAGCACCGTGTCCATCATCCCCGGCATCGACGCCCGGGCGCCGGAGCGGACGGAGACGAGGAGCGGGTTCTTGGGATCGCCGAACTTGCGGCCGACGATCTGCTCGATGCGGGCGAGGTTGTCGGCGACGTGTTTCTTCAGCGCCGTCGGATAGCTCCGACCGTGCGCGGTGTAGTACGTGCACACCTCGGTCGAGATGGTGAAGCCGGGTGGCACCGGCAGACCGAGACCCGCCATCTCCGCCAGGTTCGCGCCCTTGCCGCCGAGGAGGTTCTTCATCTCCGCGCGGCCGTCGGCCTGACCGGCGGAGAAGAAGTAGACGTACTTGCCCGCGCGTGCGGCAGCCGCGCGTGGCTTGCTGCTGGACCGCTTTGCGGTGATCACGCGCGACTTCGCTTTGGCGCGCGTCGACTTCGCGCGCACCTTCGGCGCCGTGCCCCGCGACCGCTTCCGCCCCGCCCCTCGACCTCGTACCGTCGCCACGCTCAGCTCACGCTCCCGCCCGCGGCGGCGACCGGCGCCGGCATGCTCGCCGGTGACAGACGCGCCCGCAGCTCCAAAATCAGGTTGTCGATCGCGAGCCGCACCTGCTGCATCGAGTCGCGGTCGCGCAAGGTCACCGTGCCGTCCTGCATGGTCTGATGATCGACCGTGATCGCGAACGGCGTGCCGATCTCGTCCTGGCGCCGGTAGCGGCGGCCGATCGCGCCCGCCTGGTCGTAGGTGACGGCGAAGTGCTGCTTCAGCACGTCGCGGATCTCGAGCGCCTTCTCCGGCTGGCCCGCCTTCCGCAGCAGCGGGAAGACGGCGACCTTGATCGGTGCGAGGCGCGGATCAATACGCAGCACCACGCGCTCCTCGCCGTCGGCGACGTCCTCGTCGTAGGCGTCGACCAGGAACGCCAGCAGCGGACGGCCGACGCCGGCGGACGGCTCGATCACGTACGGCACGAAGCGCTCGCGGGTCTCGTCGTCGAAGTAGGAGAGATCCTTGCCGCTGTACTCGGAGTGGCGCTTCAGATCGAAGTCGGCGCGATTGGCGATGCCCTCGAGCTCCGACCAGCCGAAGGGAAACTCGTACTCGACGTCGGCGCAGCCTTTGGCGTAGTGCGCGAGCTCGTCGGAGCCGTGCTCGCGCAGACGCAGGCGCTCGCGGCGGATCCCGTAGCGCTGGTACCAGGCGAAGCGCTCCGCTTTCCAGAACTCGTGCCAGCGCTGGTCGTCGCCGGGCTTCACGAAGAACTCGATCTCCATCTGCTCGAACTCACGCGTCCGGAAGAGGAAGTTGCCGGGGGTGATCTCGTTGCGGAACGACTTGCCGATCTGGCCGATGCCGAAGGGCAGCTTGAGCCGCGACGCGTTCAGCACGTTCTGGAAGTTGACGAAGATGCCCTGCGCCGTCTCCGGCCGGAGGTAGACCGTGCTCGCGGTGTCCTCGACTGGACCCATGAACGTCCGAAACATCAAGTTGAACTTGCGAGAGTCGGTGAGCTCACCGCCGCATGCGGGACAGCGCTCGCCCGAGAGCTGGTCGGCGCGGAAGCGCTGCTTGCACGACTTGCAGTCGACGAGCGGGTCGGTGAAGCCCTCGATGTGCCCCGACGCCTCCCACACGCGCGGGTGCATGAGGATCGAGCTGTCGAGGCCGACCATGTCCTCGCGCGACGTGATGTTGTCGCGCCACCACGCCTCGGTGATGTTCTTCTTGAGCTCGATGCCGAGCGGCCCGTAGTCCCAGCAGCTCGCGAGACCGCCGTAGATCTCGCTCGATTGGTAGACGAAGCCCCGCCGCTTACAGAGGCTGGTGATCTTCTCCATGGTGACGGGACGTGCGGTCATGAGGCGAGCCAGAGTCGTTATCACCCGAGGTATGAGGGGTCAATTTATCGTGCCCGCGCGCGAGCATACGACGTCCCGCGCCGCCGCGTCCGACGCATCTTGGACACAGCGGCACCGATGCGACGGTAGGAAGTCGTCGCGGCGCGTCTGAGCGGCCGAGGACGGAGGCATGAGGTTTGCTCGCATTCCGGCGAATGGGATCGACGCGCTTCCCGGCCACCGCCGTCGATGCCGCCGCGGCTGCCGTCACGCTCCGCACAGCGACCGAAGACGGTCCGGCGAAGGCCGGCGAGAGCGGACGCGCCGCGCTCTTCGAAACCGTCTTTCGGGATTCGCCCGACGGGATCGTCGTCGTCGACGCGATCGTCGGGACGATCATCGAGTGCAACGGCGCGGTCCGCCAGTTCCTCGGCTACGAGCCGGAGCGCTTGCTCGGCGCGCGCTTCGATCCGCTCTTCGCGGAGGCCGCGGTCGACGAGTTGCCGCTCGTCGAGCGGGTGCGTTTGCACGGCGGCGTCTTCGAGGAGCGCGACCTGCGCCGCATCGACGGCTCGCGCTGCGCGATGCGCCTCCGCACCGCGAGCGCGCGGTGGGACGACCACCCGGTCGTCATCATCACCTTGCGCGACGTACGCGAGCGCCGCCGCGCGGAGGCGGCACGCCGATCCGCGGAGGCGAAGTACCGCCGCATCTTCGAGCAGGCGGTCGAGGGCATTTTCCAAACCACGCCCGACGGGCGGTACGTGGCCGCCAACCCGGCGCTCGCCCGCATCTACGGCTACGATTCCGCCGACGAGCTCATGGTGCAGCTGACCGACATCGCCGGGCAGCTCTACGTCGACCCGACGCGACGGACCGCGTTCCGCCGCCTGCTCGACGAGTCGGACGTCGTGCGCGATTTCGAGTCGGAGGTCTATCGCCGCGACGGCAGCGTCACCTGGATCTCGGAGAACGCCCGTGCGGTGCGTGACGCCGGCGGCACGCTGCGCAACTACGAAGGCACCGTCGTCGACGTCTCGGAGCGCAAGCACGCGGAGGAGGCGCGGCGGGCCGAGGCCGAGGTGGCGCACGCCTTGGCGCTCGCCGGACGTGAGCTGATCTCCTCGATCGACTCGCCGGCGATCTTCGACCGGCTGTGCGCACTCACCGCGGAGGTGCTGGCCTGCGATTGGACGAACGCCTGGATGTGGGACGCCAAGCAGGAGCTCTACGTCGCGGTCGCGAGCGGAGGACGTCCGCCCGACGGCGCGCGCGCGGCGCGGCTGACGATGCCGCGCGCCGGCTTTGCGGATTTGCTCCAGCGTCTCGAGCCCGACGAGATCGCGATCGTCGACGCGACTACGGCAGACGTGCTGGGATCGTCGCTCCGTACGCTGCAGCGCGACTGCTCGAGCGCGCTCTACTTCGCCGTCCGTCGCGGTGGGGTGTGCGTCGGGCGTGCTCATGGCCGCCTATCGCCGCGGTAGCGACCCGTTCAGCGCCGGCCACCAGCGCATCGCGCGCGGCCTTGCCCATCTCGCGTCGGTTGCGCTCGAGCACGCCCGCGTCCTCGAGGAGCTCGCGCGCGCGAGCCGGCTCAAGTCGGAGTTCGTCGCCACGATCTCCCACGAGCTGCGCACGCCGCTCAACATCATCATCGGCTACAACGATCTGCTGCGCGACGACTGCGGCGCGGCCCTCGATCCCGAGCAGGCGGAGATGCTGGCGCGCATCGGAGCGACCGCCCGTCAGCTCGCCGCGCTCATCAACGCGACGCTCGACTTGAGCCGCCTCGAGAGCGGCGCGCTGCGCGTCGATCTCGGCGCCGTCCCGCTAGGACCTGGTCCGCCAGCTCGAGCTCGAGACGCACGAGCTGGCGCGCGAGAAGCCGGCGGTCGCGGTCCGCTGGCGCCTCGCCGACGTCGTCGTGATCCATACCGATCCGGCGAAGCTCAAGATCATCCTGAAAAATCTGATCGACAACGCGGTGAAGTTCACGGAACGCGGCGCGGTGACGATCAGCGTCGAGCCGCGTCTCGAGGGGATCGAGTTCGCCGTCGCCGATACCGGCATCGGCATCGAGCCGCGGGCGCTGTCGTACATATTCGAGGCGTTTCGCCAGGGCGACGCCTCGACGACCCGGCGGCACGACGGCGTCGGGCTCGGCCTTCACGTCGTGCAGCGCTTCACCGAGCTGCTCGATGGCACGGTGACCGTGACGAGCACGCCTTGTGTCGGCTCGACGTTCCGCGTCTGGCTTCCGCTCCGCACCTAGTGTCGCGTTTCGGAAATCCCAGGCACGGGCGGGCGTCGAGCCGCCCCGCTGGCAAGGCGCGCGACCGAGGCATAGTCGCGTGCTATGCCGCAGGGAGCGCAACGCAGCCAGCGGGGATGGATTGGCGGCCGGACGTGCCTGCGATTTCCGAGACGCGACACTAATGTCCCGGCCCGGCCGACCGGTCGCCTACAGAGTGTCGAGCAGCCGCTCCGACGCGAGTGGCGTACTCAACGTCGCCGAGAGGAAGCCGCGCACGAGAATGCGCGCCTCGGCGGCGACGCCGGGCGCGAGAAAGAACTCGCTGCCGTCCGCCGTGTGCAGCGGCGTCGATTGCAGCTCGCGCAGGCGACGCAGCGTGTGCGCCGAGGCGACGTAGGTGCGGCCGTCGCCGCGGCACGCGCGGCACGACACGCCGCCGCGCGTCGGATGCGCGAAGCCCGACGCGTCGGGCGCGAGGACGACGCCGCAGCGGGTGCAGCGATCGAGGACCGCCTCGTAGCCGGTGGATCTCAGCAGTCGGAGCTCGAAGGCGCGCAAGATCCCCGGCCACGCGCCGCCGTTCACGGTCGATTCGCACACCATGCCGCCGCCATCGAGCCGTGCGCCGGCGGGATCGGCGCTCGCGGGCCGTGAGCGATCGAGCAACGCGAGGGTCTCGCGGACGAGATCGTAGATCTCGGCGCCCGCTTCCTGGCCGCGTACCAATCGGTCGGTGAGCTCGAGGACGTAGCTCGCGTGCGCGAACTTCGTCAGGTCGCGCGCGAACGTATGGTAGGCGTCGAGGAGCTCGCAGGCGTTGATGAAGGCGAGGTCGCTGCTGCCGCGCTCGCGCAATCGCACGTTCACGTGGGTGAACGGCTCGAGCACGTTGACGAAGCGGCGCTTCGAGCGTTTCGCGCCTTTCGCGATGCCGCTCAGCTTGCCGAGGTCGCGCGTCAGGAAGGTGACGATCTTGTCGGACTCGCCGAACGCGCGGGCGCGGATCACGATCGCGGGCGTGACGGTCTCCCGCGGCGGGACCAGCGAACGAGGCACCCTGGTCTTGTAGCGGCCGGTAGGCGGTCCCGCAACGCAAACCGGCGTGCAACCTTGACATCGAGATATTCGATTCTTAGCTTCCCGCGGTCCCCCGGCGGGTGGCAACAATTCCAGCACTAGAGGACGTGGTGAGCATGGCGAACGAGGACCCTCTGCGGCCGAGAAGAGACGCATCGGTCGAGCGCGGCGACGGCTCCGACGCGGCGAACGATCCGATGCCCGCAGGCGCGTCGGCCGCGGCCGACGCGGCACGCGCCGGCGACGACCGTACGAGCGAGGTCGAGCGCCTGCGCCAAGAGCTCGCCGATGCGAAAGATCGCGCGCTGCGCGTCCAGGCGGACATCGACAATTTCAAGAAGCGCTCGATGCGCGACAAGTCGGAGGCGCTCCGGTACGCGAACGAAGGCGTGATCAAGGCGCTGCTGCCCGTCATCGACAACCTGCAGCGGGCGGTCGACCACGCGCGCAGCTCGCGCGAGAACGACGCGCTGGTGCAAGGGGTCGAGCTGGTGTTGCGGTCGTTCCTCGACGTCCTCGAGCGCCACGGCGTGAAGACGGTCGACGCGCACGGGACGGCCTTCGACCCGAGCCGCCACGAGGCGATCGGCCACGTCGAGAGCAGCGAGCCGGCGAACACGGTCGTGGCCGAGCACCAGCGCGGCTATACGCTGCACGACCGGCTGCTCCGGCCGGCGATGGTGACGGTCGGCAAGGGTCCGGCCGCCACCGACGGCGGCGACGCCTCGCGTGAGCCGACCAGACATTGATCAGAGAGGGGAACATACATGGCTAAAGTCATCGGTATCGATCTCGGAACGACGAACTCCTGCGTGGCGACGATGGAGGCGGGTGATCCCGTCGTCATCACCAACGCGGAGGGGAGTCGCATCACGCCTTCGGTCGTCGCCTTCACGGAGGGCGGCGAGCGTCTGGTCGGCCAGATCGCGCGCCGCCAGGCGATCACCAACCCCGAGAACACGATCTTCGCCGTCAAACGCCTGATCGGGCGGAAGTTCGAGGACTCCGAGGTCCAGCGCATGGCGAAGATCGCGCCCTACAAGATCGTGAAGGGCGACAACGGCGACGCCTGGGTCGAGGTGCGTGGCAAGAAGTACAGCCCGGCGGAGATATCCGCCTTCATTCTACAGAAGATGAAGCAGACGGCGGAGGACCATCTCGGCGAGAAGGTGACCGAGGCGGTCGTCACCGTGCCGGCGTACTTCAACGACAGCCAGCGCCAAGCGACCAAAGACGCCGGCCGCATCGCCGGTCTGAACGTGCTCCGCATCATCAACGAGCCGACCGCGGCGGCGCTCGCGTACGGCCTCGACAAGAAGAAGGACGAGAAGATCGCCGTTTTCGATCTCGGCGGCGGCACCTTCGACATCTCGATCCTCGAGATCGGCGACGGCGTCTTCGAGGTGAAGGCGACCAACGGCGACACCTTCCTCGGCGGCGAGGACTTCGACCAGCGCGTGATCGACTGGCTCGCCGACGAGTTCCGCAAAGACCAGGGCATCGATCTGCGCAACGATCGCATGGCCCTGCAACGGCTGAAGGAAGCGGCCGAGAAGGCGAAGATGGAGCTCTCCTCGGCGATGGAGACGGACATCAATCTTCCGTTCATTACCGCCGACCAGACCGGGCCGAAGCACCTCAACGTGAAGCTCAGCCGTGCGAAGCTCGAGCAGCTCGTCGCCGACCTGCTCGATCGCCTCGATGCGCCGTGCGTGACCGCGCTCAAAGACGCCGGGCTCGCCGCCAAGGACGTCGACGAGGTGATCCTCGTCGGCGGCATGACCCGCATGCCGGCGGTGCAGGAGCGGGTGCGGAAGCTCTTCGGCAAGGAGCCCCACAAGGGCGTCAACCCCGACGAGGTCGTGGCGATCGGTGCGGCGATTCAAGGCGCGGTGCTGAAGGGCGAGGTGAAGGACGTCCTGTTGCTCGACGTCACGCCGCTCTCGCTCGGCATCGAGACCCTCGGCGGCGTCTTCACCAAGCTGATCGAGAAGAACACCACCATCCCGACCAAGAAGAGTCAGGTGTTCTCGACCGCGCAGGACAACCAGAACGCGGTCACCATCCGCGTCTTCCAGGGCGAGCGCGAGATGGCGGCCAACAACAAAATGCTGGCGCAGTTCGACTTGGTGGGGATCCCGCCGGCGCCGCGCGGCATGCCGCAGATCGAGGTCACCTTCGACATCGACGCGAACGGCATCGTCCACGTGCATGCCAAGGATCTCGGCACCGGCAAGGAGCAGTCGATCCAGATCACGGCCTCGAGCGGTCTCAACGAGGGAGAGATCAAGCGGATGGTGAAGGAGGCCGAACTGCACGCGGCCGAGGACAAGAAGCGGCGCGAGGAAGTCGAGGCGCGCATCCAGCTCGATCAGGTGGTCTATCGCGCCGAGAAGTCGATCGCCGATGCGCCGCCCGATACCGATCCCGCCCTGAAGGCGCAGCTGCAGAGCGCGGTCGACGACGCCAAGAAGGTGCTCGAGAGCGGTGATCCCGAGCGCATGAAGCAGGCGCGTGACCCACTCGAGCAGGCGGCGCACAAGTTCGCCGAGGCCATGTATGCGAAGGCGAGCCAGCAGCAGGCCGGCGCTTCGGGTGGCGCCGGCGGCGCCGGCGCGGGCTCCGGTGACGGCGCGACCGACGGCGGTGGCGGTGCGGCCGGCGGTCGGCCTGCCGGTGCCGACGACGCCGTCGACGCCGACTTCGAAGAGGTGAAGGAGTAACCGTCGATGCACATTCGCGGTGCGGGCGCTCGATCGTAACGATCGCCGGCGAGCGACGGCTGTCGGTGATGGGAGCGGCAACCAACGAAGCCGCGGCTCTCAGGGGCCGCGGCTTTTCTTTGTCGATGGTGCCAGCTTCCGAGTTCCGATAAGGTAAACGGCCACATGCCGCCATCGCGACGTGATTTTTACGAAGTGCTCGGCGTCGGACGCGACGCCAACGACGACGAGATCAAGCGCGCCTACCGCAAGTGCGCGCTCAAGTTCCATCCCGACCGCAACCCCGACGACAAGGAAGCCGAGGAGCGTTTCAAGGAAGCGTCGGCGGCCTATCACGTCCTCTCCGACGCCGAGCGGCGCACCAGCTACGATCGCTTCGGACATGCCGCGTTCGAGGGTCCCGGCGGCGCCGGCGGATTCGACTTCGGTGCCGGCTTCGAGGACATCTTCAGCGGCATCTTCGGCGACTTCTTCGGCGGCGCCGCGCGTGGCCGCGGCCGCGCCCGGCGCGGTGAGGATCTCCGCTACAACCTCGACCTGACCTTCGAAGAGGCCGCCTTCGGCGCCGAGAAGACGATCTCGGTGCCGCGCATGATCGAGTGCGACGCCTGTCACGGCAAAGGCAGCCGCGGCGGCGCCGCGCCGAAGGCCTGCCAGACGTGCAAAGGCTCCGGCCAGGTGCGGTTTCAGCAGGGCTTCTTCAGCATCGCCAAGACCTGCGCGAGCTGCAGCGGCCAAGGCGCGATCATCACCGACCCGTGCACCAAGTGTCGCGGTCAGGGGGCGGTGCGAAAGACACAGAGCCTGAGCGTGAAGATTCCCGCCGGCGTCGACAGCGGCTCGCGCTTGAAGCTCCGCGGCGAAGGCGAGGCCGCACCGGGCGGCGGTGCCGCCGGCGACCTCTACGTCGTGATCCGCGTCCTCGAGCACCCGCTCTTCCGCCGCGAGGACAACGACGTCGTCTGCGACATACCGGTCAGCTTTCCGCAGGCCGCCCTCGGCACCGACATCGAGGTGCCGACGCTCGAAGGCAAGATCCGCATGCGCGTCCCGCCCGGGACGCAGTCGGGTGCGACGTTCAAGCTCAAGGGCAAGGGCATTGCCGATCTGCGCGGCTATGGCCGTGGCGATCAGCTGGTGCGGGTGATCGTCGAAACGCCACGCAAGCTGACGAGTAAGCAACGCGAGCTCCTCGAGGAGTTCGCGCGCAGCTCGGGTGAGGAAGTGCACCCGCTCAGCCGCGGCTTCCTCGACAAGGTGAAGGAGATGTTCGGGTGATGCGGGGTCGCCCGCGCAGGGATGGCTGAAACGCTGCGTGATCGCGGCGAGCGGGCCCTCCTCGACGAGATCTGCCGGCTTCTTCCCGCGACCGCTCGGGTTCCGCTCGGACCCGGCGACGACGCCGCGGTGCTCTCCGCGTTCCGACGTCCCGTGCTCTGCACGATCGACGCGCAGGTCGAGCACGTCCACTTCGAACGGGCGTGGCTCGAGCCGCGTGCGCTCGGGCGGCGCGCCTTCGAGGTGAGCGCCAGCGACGTCGCGGCGATGGGCGGCCGTCCGGTCGCGGCCTTGCTGGCGATCGCGGCACGGCCCGACTTCCCCGTTTCCGATCTGCGCGCGATCATCGCTGGTGCGAGCGCGGCGGCGCGCGCCGGAGGCGCCGCCATCGCCGGCGGCAACCTGGCGGCGGCGCGCGCGCTCTCGATCACGGTGGCGGTGATCGGCGAGGCGCCGGCGCGACCGGTGCGTCGCGACGGTGCGCGCCCGGGTGATCGGCTCTTCGTCACCGGTGAGCTCGGCGGCGCCGCGCTCGGGTTGCGCCTCTTGAAGAGGCCCCGTAGCATTCGTAACGGGGCACGCGCCGTGTGGCGTTGGCGCCACCCGGTCGCCCGCGTTCGGGCCGGTCTCGCGCTCGCACGTGGACGGCTGGCGACGGCAATGATCGTCGTGAGCGACGGGCTGCTGATCGACCTCGGCCGGGTGTGCGAGGCGAGCGAAACCGGCGCCGTCATTCGTGCGGCGAGCCTGCCGATCGCCCCGGCGCTGCGCGCGCTGCCGGCGCGGACCGCCCGCCGACTCGCGCTCGCCGGGGGCGAGGACTACGAGTTGCTGTTCACGGTACCGCCGCGGCAGGCGGCGGCGCTCGCGGCCGCGCACGGCGCGCTCGGGTGTCGCGTGACGCACATCGGCGAGATCGTGCGCGGCGCCGGCGTGCACGTGGTCGGCGCTCGCGACGCGCGCGGTGGTCACCAGCATTTCGCTCCACGATGACGACCGTCGAGATCCTGCTGCTCCTCTGCTTCGCCGTCGCGCTCGCGGTCTGGACTGCGCTCGCCGGCGCCGAAGCGACGCTCGCGGAGGCGCGGGTGATCGCGCGGACGCCGCAGGGTCCGCGCCGGCTCGGCCGCCTCTTCGACGAGCTCCACCGGCATCCACGGCGCCTGCTCATCTCGCTCGCGCTCGGTCGTGAGCTGGCGCTGGTCGCCGCGGCGGCGCTCGGCGTCGTCGCCGGCCATCGCTATGCCGGGGTACGCGGCGCGCTCCTCGCGCTCCTCGTCACGACGCTTCTGCTGCTCGCCCTCCGCGGCGCCGCCGCCGGCTTTTCCTCCCGCCGCGTCGCGGCCGGCCGGCCGGGGATCATGCCAGCGCTGATGCTGCTGCTCGCGCCGTTCACCGCGGTCGCGGCGCTGCTCAAGCGAGTGGGGCGCCGCCTCGCGCTGCTCTTCCTCGACGAGGAGCCGAGCGGCGACAACATCTTCGGGACCGAGGAGCTCGCGGCCCTCACCGAGGGGAGCGAGGAGCTCGCGGCCTCGGAGCGGACGCTCGTCGCCAAGGTCGTGAGCTTCGGCGACCGTCCGGTGCGCCACATCATGACCCCGCGTCGCGACATCATCGCGGTGCCGGTCGACATCAGTCACGACGAGCTGCTCGCCGTGATCCGCAGCTCCGGCTGCTCGCGTATTCCGGTCTACCGCGGCGAAAAGGACGACATCATCGGCATGCTCTACGTCCGCGATCTGATCGGCACGCCGCCGCTCGACGGCAACGTCGAGTCGCGGCTGCGCCAGCCCTACGTCATACCGGCGGAGAAAACCGTCGGTGAGCTCTACCGGGAGTTCCGCACCCGCAAGGTGCACATCGCGCTCGTGCTCGACGAGTACGGCAGCCCGCTCGGGCTCGTCACCATGGAGGACATCCTCGAGGAGCTCTTCGGCGACATCCGTGACGAATTCGACGACGACGAGGAGCCGACGATCAAGCGCCGTGGGCCGAGCACGTTCGTGGTGAGCGGCCGGGTCTCGGTGAGCGTGCTGAACGCCCGCCTCAAGCTGCAGATCCCGCTCTCCGAGGACGAGACGACGATCGCCGGCGTCGTCATCGATCGCCTCGGGCGCGTGCCCGAGGCCGGCGAAAGTCTGCGCATGGACGGCTTCACCGTCACGGTCGAGAAGCTCGACGGCCCGGCAATCGAGCGCTTACGAGTCGACGTATGGCCATCGCCCTCCTCGCCATAGCCGCGTTGCTGCTCGCGCTCCGCGCCGTCGCCGCCGGCGGCTCGGCCGCGGTCTACGCGCCGCTCGCGCCGCGCACCTCGGCGAGCCTGGAAGCGGGCGCGGCGGCCGCGGCCGTGGTTGCCGCGGGCACCGCCAGTCTGGCGCTGCTCCTCACGGTCGGTTCGGCGGCCTTGCTGGTCGTGGTCCTCGCGGCGCCGCTCTTCGTCCTGGTCTTCGACTTGCTGCCGCGCGCGCTCGCGCAAGCCGACGTCGCGCTCCTGCCGCCCAAGGTGCGGACCTTCGCGCACCATTTCCTCGCCGCCGCGTGCACGCCGTTGCGCATCGTCGAGCGCGCCATGGCGCGGCTCGCCGGCGGCGCGCGCGACCACGTCGTGCCCGCGGCCGGTCAGATCCTCTCCGATCTCTTGCGTCGCGAACGCCCCGCCGACGATTCGCTGCTCTCTTCGGGGCAGGTGATCCACCGCATCTTCGACTTCCGCGACACCCGCGTGCGCGAGGTCATGGTGCCGCTGATCCACATCTTTGCGGTGCGCGACGACGCCCGCCTCGAGGAGGTGATCGGCTGGATCCGGCGCGAGAAGGTGTCGCGCGTGCCGGTGTTTCACGAGCGCATGTACAACATCGTCGGCATCGTCCACAGTCTCGACGTGCTGGGCGTGCCGCCCGACCAGCCGGTCGCGAGCGTGATGCGGCCGCCGCTCTACGTGCCCGAGAACAAGCTCGCGCAGCACCAGCTCCGCTTGATGCAACGGCGCGGGATCAACATGGCCGTCGTGGTCGACGAGCACGGCGGCGCGGTCGGCATCGTGACCGTCGAGGACCTGCTCGAGGAGATCGTCGGCGAGATCGAGGACGAGTACGACCAGCGCGAGGTCTTGTACGAGACGCTCGCGGACGGCGCGGTGCGGGTGCAAGGCGGGATGGAGATCGCGCGCCTGAACGAGATCTTCCCGTGGCGGCTCCCGACCGGCGACTACGAGACCATCGCCGGTCTGGTGATCACCCAACTGGAGCGCATTCCCCGCGCCGGCCAGCGCCTGCGACTGCCGAACGTGACGATCGAGGTGGCCCGCGCCGATCAGCGCGCGGTGCGCGAGGTGATTGTGCACCCCGTCAGCGAGGGATAGCGTCGCCCTCGTGCACCGTCGTGCCCTCGAAGATCTCCTCGGGCGCGTCGAACGGGGCGAGACGACGGTTGCCTCGGCGGTCGACGAGCTGCGCGACTTTCCCTTCAGCGATCTCGACTTCGCCAAGCCCGACGTGCATCGCGCCCTCCGCACCGGGCATCCAGAGGTGATCTACGGCGCCGGCAAGGCGCCTGAGCAGATCGTCGCGATCGCCGACTGCCTGGCGACGCACGGTCAGAACGTACTGGTCACCCGCCTCGATCCACCTGCCGCGGCGCAGGTCGTCACGCTCGCGCCGGAGTTCCGCTACCACCCCGAGGCGCGCATCGCGGTGCGCGAGGTCGCGCCCGTCGTCGTCTCCGGGAAGGGCGTCGTCCTGGTGATCTCCGCCGGCACCTCCGACCAGCCCGTCGCGGAGGAGGCTGCGTGGACGGCCCAGCTCGCCGGCAACACGGTCGAGCGCCTCTACGACGTCGGTGTCGCCGGCATTCATCGCTTGCTCGGCAACCGCGCGCGGCTCGCGGCGGCGCGCGTGCTGATCGTGGTCGCGGGCATGGAGGGCGCGCTGCCGAGCGTCGTCGGCGGCCTCGTCGGCAAGCCCGTCGTCGCGGTGCCGACGAGCGTCGGCTACGGCGCGAGCTTCGGCGGCCTGGCGGCGCTGCTCGGGATGCTCAACAGCTGCGCCGCCGGCGTGACGGTCGTCAACATCGACAACGGCTTCGGCGCCGGCATCGCCGCCAGCCTGATGAACCACCTGTGATCGCGGCCCCGCGCGGATGAGCCGCACACCGAAGAGTCCGAGCGCGCCGCGGCCGGCGCGCCCGACGGCGCGCACGCCGACGGCGCCGGCCGCACGGCGTCACCAGACCAAGCCGGCGAGCGCCGAGCTCACCAAGGGACGCGCGCGGCGTGTTCTCAAAGTCGGCGCGCTCACCACCTCGGTGGGCGGCAGCTACATCTGGCACGCGCTCAAGCGACCCTTCCAGTCGGAGGCGCGCACCGAGCGCGAGCTTCTCGCTACGCACGTGCGGAATGCGATCCGACTGGTGCAGCGCTCGACCGAGCTGAAGGGCGCGTTCATGAAGCTCACCCAGATGCTCAGCATGCGGAGCGACCTCTTGCCGCCCGCCGCGCTCCAGGTGTTGTCGACGGTGCAATCGTCGGTGCCGCCGATGAGCTACGCCGTGATCCGCTCGCAGCTCGCGCGCGAGCTCGGCGCGCCGCCCGAGGACCTCTTTGCGCATTTCGACACCGAGGCGTTCGCGGCGGCGTCGCTCGGCCAAGTCCATCGCGCCGTCTTGCCGACGGGCGAGGACGTGGTCGTGAAGATCCAATACCCGGGCGTCGACGACACCGTCGAGCAGGACCTGAAGAACGTGCGCGCCCTGCTCCAGATGCTGATGCGGATCGGTCGCGACGTGATGCGGCAGAAGATCGACGTCGCCGAGATCACGGCGGAGCTCGAGGAGCGCCTGCGCGAAGAGCTCGACTACGTGAAAGAGGGGGCGAACCTGCGCCGCTTCGGCCAACTCTTCGCCGACGATCCGGAGGTCGTGATCCCTGAGCCGTATCCCGCCTTCTCGTCGCGCCGCGTCCTCACGATGAGCGCGCTCGACGGCTATCCGTTGCAGGAGATCCTCGCGCCCGGTGTCGATCAGGAGCTCAAAGACTGGGTCGCGATCAAATACTTCCGGGTGCTGTGGCGGCAGATCTTCGAGTTCGGGCTGCTGCACACCGACCCGCATCCCGGCAACTATCTGATCACGCATCACCCGCGGCTCTGCATGCTCGATCTCGGGAGCGTGCGCGCCTTTCCGGAGACGATCCGCGCCGCGTACGTGGCGCTCGCCGACGCCGCCTTGCGCGGCGACGCCGCCGCCATGAGCGAGTCCTTCATCCGCCTCGGCTTCCTCGACGCCGACGACGATCCCACGCCGATGCTCCGCATCCTTCATCTCGTTCTCGAGCCCTTGCTCGAGGACCGTGTGCACGATCCGCGTGACTACCAGGCGGTCGACCGTGCGATGGAGATCGCCCAGATCAGCTTCGAGCACCGCATCTTCAAAGCGCCGGGGCATCGCTTGTTCCTCACCCGTGCGCTCTACGGGCTCGAGTCCTACGTGCAGCAGTTCGGGACCGTGACCAACTGGCATCGAGTGTTTGCCGAGTGCGTGGCGCGCGCGGCGCGACCGCGCCAGCGTACGGCGCGCCGGTAACGCGCTCCGCCGCCGCTTCTCCCGCCGCTGTCGCCCTGGCAGGATCGGTGGTGTCTTTGGCCTTGCTGCCAACTGCCGGATCGACGATGCTCGTCGGCATGCGACAGCGTCCCCGCCGCCGGCTCCGTCTCGCGACGCCGACCGTCCCGCGCACGCGCGTCACGCCGACGCGGCGGATCGTGATGGTCGCGTTTCCCTCGGTGCAGATTCTCGACGTCGTCGGGCCGCTCGAGGTCTTCGCGATCGCGTCGCGGCATCTCCGCGGCGACGACTGTGGCTACGAGGTCGAGATCGTCGCGGCGAGCGCGGGACCGGTGACCGCGTCCTCGGGGCTCGAGCTGGTCGCGCGCCGCGCCTACCGCGACGTGCGGAGCGGCGTCGACACGCTGCTCGTCGCCGGCGGCGAGGGCACGGCGCAGGCGATGGCGGACCAAGCGCTGCTCGCGTGGCTCCGCCGGATGGCGCCGCGGGTACGGCGCCTCGGATCGGTGTGCACGGGCACCTTCATCCTCGCCGAGGCGGGGCTGCTGCGCGGCAAGCGCGTCACCACGCATTGGATGGGATGCCGGGCGCTCGCCGCGCGCTACCCGGACCTCACGGTCGATCCGGATCCGATCTTCGTGCGCGACGGCGCGCTCTACACCTCGGCGGGCGTCACCGCCGGCATGGACCTGGCGCTGGCGCTCGTCGAGGAGGACCACGGTCGCGAGGTCGCGCTTCGCGTCGCACGCCAGCTCGTCCTCTTCTTGCGCCGTCCGGGTGGACAATCGCAGTTCAGCGCTCAGCTCGCGGTGCAGGCCGCCGACCGCGAGCCGATTCGAGAGCTGCAGGCGTGGATCCAGGATCACGTCGACGCCGATCTGTCGGTGCCGGCGCTGGCGGAGCGGACGGCGATGAGCCCGCGCAACTTCGCGCGGGTCTTCGCGCAGCAAGTCGGAATCACGCCGGCTCGGTTCGTCGAGAAGGTGCGGGTCGAGGCGGCGCGCCGGCGACTCGAGGAGTCGTCGCACGGGGTCGACGCGATCGCGGCGCAATGCGGCTTCGGTGGTGCGGAGTCGATGCGACGGGCGTTCCTGCGCACGTTGCGCGTCTCGCCGGGTGCGTATCGCAGCCGCTTCCGCGTGCTCGCCGACGATCACCCCCCGGCGCGCGATGCGATCGCAGAAAGGAAGACATCATGACGACGACTGGAATCCTGGTGTTCGACGATGCCGAGGAGCTCGACTTCGTGGGGCCGTGGGAGGTGCTCACCTTCGCGGCACAGATGAATCAGGAGGACTGCGTGGTCCTGATCGCCGAGCACGACCGGCCGGTACGTTGCGCGAAGGGCCTGCGCGTGCTCCCCGATCACACTTTCGCCGACGCCCCGGCGCTCGACGTCGTCTTGGTTCCGGGCGGGCAGGGCACCCGCCGCGAGGTCGACAACCCGGTGCTGATCGGCTGGATCCGGAGCGTCGCGCCCCACTGCCAGTGGGTGACGAGCGTCTGCACCGGCGCCTTGCTGCTGCACGAGGCGGGGGTCGCGAAAGGGAAGCGCATCACCACGCACTGGGCCTTCGTCGAGACGCTGCGCGGCCGCGGCGACGCGACGGTGCTGGAGCGCGTCCGATACGTCCGCGACGGCAACGTCGTCACCGCGGCCGGCGTGTCGGCCGGGATCGACATGGCACTCTGGCTGGTCGGGCAGCTCCGCGGTCCCGACTTCGCACGGACGGTCCAACGAGGGATCGAGTACGACCCGGCGCCGCCCTACGCTGCCGAGGCTTGACCGCGCGACTGCCGTCGACGCCGACGCGCGAGCTGGCGAGAGGTCCGCGGCGTAGACCCGCCCCGGGCGGCGCGCGATCAGCGCGCCGAGCCGGCGGCAGGCTCCGGGGTCAGCGCGCCGCCGGCTTGGGGCTCGACGCGGCAGCGCTCGCGGCGGGCGGCGGCTCCCACGGAAGGGGCGTCGCGGCGGCGACGCTCGCCGGCGCGAGCAGCTCGGGTGGGATCGTCGCGTTCTGCGACCAGCGGAGGTGCAGCTTCAGCGTGGCGCTCTCGGGGTAGTTCTGGATCTCGATCGTCGTCGGCCACCACTTCTTCCCGATCAGGACGTGGTCGCTGTCGAGGCGGAGCTTGACGAGGTTGTTGAGCGTCTTGGCGTAGAACTGCGTCCGCGACGGGACCTGTTTCTCCTTGTCGATCAGGTACGCGCGGTAGACGTACGCCGACTCGACGGCGGGATGCATGCCGACGAGGACGGTGTCCGTGCCCTCGTCGGTGATCTGCTGGGTCTTGAAGTCGTCGGCGATGAACCGGCTCAGGTCCTCGTAGGAGAGCCCGAGCGCGCCGATCGGGGCGCCGATCGGCACCGTCTCGGTCTTCGAGCCGACCTGCTGCATCACCTTGCGCTCGTTGCCGAGCACCAGCGCGCGCATGGCGGGGTCGCGGATCTGTAAATACCAGCGTGCCTCCTTGCCGGGCGCGAACACCGCGATCGCCTGGAGCTTGCGCGTCGTCCCTGCGACGTCGACCTCGCCGTCGATGTCGGCACGCATCGCCGTCTGCGGGGTGTTCATGTCCTGCATGGTGAGCAACAGCAGGCGGAGATTGCCGCCGTCGATCTCGGCCGCCCTCGCCGGCGCGGCAGAGGCGATCGCGAGGAGCACGATCCCGACCAGCCGGTACAGAGTGTTGCTCGAGTTGATGATCATCCGACCTCCAGGGCACCGACCGCGAGCCACCCGCAACGCCGGCACGTTCGGTGCCTCGAACACGGCGCCATCGACGGGGTCGCGGCGCAAGGGAGCGGTTGCGAGTCGCGCGGAATGGGCGCGACTGTATCTGAATGGGTTCGCGCCTTGTCAAGGTAACGGCGTCCAGTTGGCGCGATCACGCCCTCGCACGTCGTCGTCTACCGTACAGTGTCGCCGGCAAGAGGGCCGCACGACGTCCCACGCGACGGATGTTGGTCGGCGCAGCCGCGAGCACCGACGGCGATCGCCGGCACCTCGGGTAACGCGCCGCAGCGTCGGCAGAATTCAGTTTACAAAAGCAGCCGTCCTGGGTTACAAGCCGCCACGGCTGGACCCCGTCGTTGCCGGCTTTGCCCACGTGTCAGGCGCGACAATCTCCTCCAGCTAGGTGCCGGTTCCTCATTACAATCACAATCCGCGACTCGCTTGTCCACAGGGAGGATTCGATGAAACGTCTCGTCGTCTCGACGATCGCCGCGACACTGCTCGCGCCCGCCGTTGCTCTCGCCGCCATCTCATGTCCTGACCGCGCGCCCGCGGCTATCGGCACCTCGCTCGACCCCACGGTGGTGAAGTGCCAGCTCACGATCGCCAAGGTCACCTCGAAGTTCGTGCAGACGAAGCTGCAGACGATGGCCAAGTGCCATCTGAAGCAGCCCGCGGGTGCCTGTCCGATGCTCAAGGACACGCAGAAGATCGAGAAGGACGCGATCAAGGCCGCCGACGCGATCGCCAAGGACTGCGGCGCCGATGCCGTTCAATCCGCCCTTCCCAGCTCGTACTCGAGCCTGACCGACGAGGGCGTGATCAGCAGCTGCACGCTGTCGCAGAACAACGCGACCGCCGGGGTCCTCGACGGCATCCTGCATGGCGTGTCGACGACGTTTCCGGGCCAGCCCAACACGCGCGCCAAGTGCGTGCAGACGATCAGCAAGGCCGGCACCAAGTACGCGATCGCGGCTTTGGCGATCGTCAACAAGTGTCTCGCCAGCCAAATGAAAGACGGCACGCTGGGGAACCTGTCGCCGATCTGCGTCGGCTCGTACTCGGGCGGCGCGTTCGTCCCGCCGACCGATCCCGACGCCGCAGACGGCCTCGCGAAGCTCGCGACCAAGACCCAGGACTCGCTCGCCAAGGATTGCAGTCCCGGTGAGGGCGGGTTTGGCGCCGGCTTCATCCACTCGATCTTCGCCTGCCAGGGTCCCGTGACCGCCGCCGACGTCCAACAGTGTGTGATCTGCGGCGGCGAGGACGCGGTCATGAGCCTGGTGAGCGCGCAGCAAGGCGAAACCGGCACGTTCGTCGCCAATGGACCGGTGGGCGCTCTGCAAGCGGCCGTCGACGGCGCGGCGCCGAACACCAAGTTCCTGATCGGCTCGGGCACGTACGCCGAGCAGGTGCTGCTGCCGTACACGACCGACGGCCTGCAATTCGTCGGCTGCGGCGGCGCCACCAACAACCGCCCGAAGATCGTGCCCCCGTCGGGTCCCGGCCCGTTCGCGAACGGCTTCACGAACACCTGCACGTCCTTCGATCCGATCATCACGGAGGCCTGCATCGACGGCGTCGACAACCTGCTCTTCCAGAGCCTCGAGGTGGGGGCGTTCGACGAGAACGGCATCCGCGTGAACGGCTCGAACGGCGTCACCTTCCGCGACGTCATCGTCGACGGTGGGCTGAACTCGGAGTACGCGGTCTTCCCGGTCCACAGCAACAACGTTCTCGTCGAGACGACGAGCGTGAAGAACGTGAACGACGCCGGCATCTACGTCGGGCAATCGACGAACATCACGGTGCGTTTCAACCGGGTCGAGCACAACGTCGCCGGCATCGAGATCGAGAACTCGGAGTTCGCGAACGTCCACAACAATTTCAGCACCAACAACACCGGCGGCCTCCTCGTCTTCAAGCTGCCCGACCCGCCGGTCCAGGTCTCGCACGGCCACGTCATCAGCCACAACGTCTCGATCACCAACAACACGACGAACTTCGGCGCCCCCGGCTCGACCGTCGGCGTCATTCCCGACGGGACGGGCTTCCTGGTCTTGTCGAACGACGACTCGGACTTCCGCTACAACATCGCGACCGGCAACAACTCGTTCGGCTTCGTCTTGATCGACCAAGACGGCGTGAACGCGCTCGCCGGGATGCCGGTCTTCTCCCCCACCAGCCCCGAGCAGGCGGTCACTGGCAACAAGGTCCGGTTCAACTACTTCCACACCAACGGCGGCGCACCCGACGACACGCCGCCCAACGACACTGCGGGGCTCTCCGGCGACATCGCGTTCTTCCTGAGCGACCAAAGTGGCGGCAACCACAACAACTGCTTCCTCGGCAACGACGTCGATCAGTTCGGGTTCCCGAATCTCGGCACCGACTCCGACTGCACTCCCTGACCGTCGGCCGAGGTGAGGACGCGATGAACAGACGGTTCTCGATCGAGTCAGCGGCGCGGCGTCTCCCGCGCCGCCGACTCGTACCGCTCCTCGCCGCCGTCGTGGTGGTGGCGATGGCGTGGTCGCCGGTCGCGGCCTTGCCGTACCCGACGACGCGCGAGGACTTCCGTCTGCCGGGAACGCAGCCTCTCACCGTCACCGATCCATTCGCGCTGCCGAGCGCGTGCTCACCGTGTCATAGCAACTACGGCCAGCCGTCGGTCGAGCCCTTTCGTAACTGGAAGGGCTCGATGATGGCGCATTCCGGCCGCGATCCGCTGATGCTGGCGGCGCTCGCGGTCGCCAACCAAGACCTGGAGCACTCCGGCGAGACCTGCCTGCGCTGTCACATGCCGAAAGGGTGGCTCGAGGGCCGCTCGACGCCCGAGGACGGCACCGCCATCAACGCCGGCGACCGCGAAGGCGTGCAGTGCACCATCTGCCACCGCCTGGTCGATCCGTTCGCCGCTCCCGAGAACCCTCCACAAGATGGTCCGATTCTCGCCGGCCTCTCGCAGCCGGTGCCGATCCTGAGCTCGGCGATGATGGTCGTCGATCCGCTCGACCGGCTGCGCGGGCCGTTCGACATCGTCGCCGACCTCGGCAGCGATCCGCATGCCCCGACGCGTCCGACGCTGGTCTCGCCGTTCCACGAGAGCGCCGAGCTCTGCGGCGTCTGCCACAACGTCGGCAACCCGGCGTTCACCCGCAACATGTCGGGGGAGTACGATCTGAACGCGCTCGACACTCCCGGCGATCCGACGCTCGCCTTCCCGGAGCAGTCGACCTACGACGAGTGGGCGGCCAGCACCTACGCGGCGACCGGCGTGCTCGCGCCGCAGTTCGGTCGCAACCAGAGCGTCGTCTCGACTTGCCAGAGCTGCCACATGCCCGACGTGTCGGGCCGCGACGCGAACGGCGGCGTGACGCGTGACGATGTCCCGCTCCACGAGTTCGTCGGCGGCAACGCGTTCATTCCGAAGATCCTGCCCTTTCACCCGGCCTTCGGCGCCGAGGTCGACGCGAGCCTGCTGGCGAGCACCGTCGACAAGGCCACCGCGATGCTCCGCCGCGCCGCGAAGCTGAGCCTCGACCTCGCCGGCGGGACGCTCACCGTCCGCGTCACCAACGAGAGCGGCCACAAGCTCCCGACCGGCTATCCGGACGGCCGGCGCATGTGGCTGCACGTCCGCGCCTTCGACATGAACCGCGCCGTGGTCTTCGAGTCCGGCCGCTACGTCTTCTCGACCGCCGACCTCGTCGGCTACGGGGCCGCACCGATGGACCCGGGCTACGATCCGTATCTGCACGTGTGGGAAGCGGTGTACAGCATCAGCCCCGCGCTCGCCGTCACTCTCGGAGTCGCGCCGGGTTCGAGCCAGCATCTCGTGCTCAACAACGTGCGCGAGAAGGACAACCGCATTCCGCCGCTCGGCTTCACCAACGCCGCCTACGAGGCGTTCGACGGCGAGCCGGTCGGCGCGAGCTACGCCGACGGCCAGAACTTCGACGAGGTCGCGTATCCGGTCGGGGCGAACGCGGTGCAGGCCGAGGTCACGCTCTACTACCAGACCGCGTCGCGGGAGTACGTCGACTTCCTGCGCGACGAGAACCTCACCAACGCCGCCGGCAACATCCTGCACGACCTCTGGGAGGATCACGACAAGTCGACGCCGATCGCGATGGCGCAGGGCTTCTTCGAGGCCGACCGCAGCGTCGTCAACAACTGCCACAAGACGATCGCGCAGGAAGAGGACCGCTTCGCCAAGAAGTACATGAAGGAGTGGGACAAGTGCTTCGCGACCCGCGTGCGGGGCCTGACCTGCGACGCGACCGGCCGCGATGCGCGCATCGCCGCCGCGGAGGCGAAGCTGCGCAGCAAGATCGGCGGACCGAAAGACCGCCGCTGTGCCGGTGCGAACCTGACCCCGGTCACGCTCGGTCACGGCACCTCGTGCCCGGTACCGTGCGCGAGCATCGTCCTCTTCGACATGACCGACCTGGCGTCGTGCTCGGTCTGCATGACGACGGCACTCGGCGACGCCGCGCTCGACGCCGCCTACGGTGCCGATCCGCCGGCGCTTCCCGCTCCGCTGCCTGCCGGCGCGCGCTCTTGCCAGAGCAAGCTCGCGAAGGCCGCGACCGGCCTCGCAACCGAATGGACGCGTGCGCTCGGCCGCTGCGAGCAACAGAACCTCGCGAGCGGCGGACCGCCCGCAAGCTGCGTCCTCGATCCGGAGGGCGCGATCGCGCGCGCGCAAGCGAAGGCGGGAAGCAAGGTCGCGAGCTGCGGCGCTTTCTCGGGGCTCGCCGGATGTGGCGCCGCGGGCGCGCTGCCGGCCGTCCAACAGTGCGTGAACGACGCGTTCACCACCGTCGCGCCCGACTACACGCGCGTGGCGTATCCGAGGTGACCATGCGAGCGCGACTCCTCACGATCGTCGGCGTCCTCGGTCTCCTGATCGCGCGCGATGCATTCGCGCGCCCGACCTACTTCGCGGTCTTCACCGGCCGCTACGGTCTGACCAGCGACGATCGCACCTACGCGTGCGGCAACTGCCACTTCCGCTGGACCGGCACCGGCGCGCGCAACCCGTTCGGCACCGCGGTCGAGCAGCAGCTCTACGTCGGCAAGTCGATCAACCAAGCCCTGCAGGACATCGAGAACGACGACTCCGACGGCGACGGCTTCACCAACGTCGACGAGATCGTGAACTTCAAGACGCTGCCCGGCTACTCGTGCGCCAACTTCCAGGACGCGGTCGGCGCGCCCGCCGACTACCACTCGTTCATCACGCCGATGGTCGCCTCGTGTCTCGAGCCGCTCGACATCCGGATCGCGCCGAGCCAGCTCGGCTTCCTCACCGACGCGGGCGTACCGGAAACCTTGCCGGTGACGGTCTTCAACAACGGCCAGGACGACCCGATCATCGTGAACGCGTACGGTCTCCTTCCCGGAGCGCATCCCGCCTTCAGCGTCAGCGGGCCGACGGCGCCGTTCGTGATTCCGGTCGGGCAGAGCGTCGTGCTGAACGTGACGTTTGCGCCGCCGGGAGGGGTCTTCGGGGCGGCGACCTTGCGGGTCTCATCCAACGATCCCGACGAGGCCGACATCGACGTGCCGATGAACGGCTTCGGCGTCGTCCACGTCCTCGCGCCGGCGGCGGCGCGCGCCGCGTGCCTGCGCGACCTCGACATCGCGTTCCGGCGTTACTCGAAGAAGCACCTCAAGGCATGGTCGGAGTGCTACCTCGACGAGGTCGCCGGGCTTGCGTGCGACTCCGGCCAGCGTGATCTCGTCATCCAGCAGGCGGCGCAGAAGCTGCGCGACGCGATCGGCGGCAGCAAAGACCGCCGCTGTACCGCCGCCGGCATCACCCCTTCGCTCCTCGGCTATCCGTCCACCTGCGGCGGCTCGTGCGGCTCGATCCAGGTGAACAGCATGGGGCGTCTCGTCGACTGCGTCGTCTGCCGCGAGGACGAGGGCATGGCGGACATGCTGCGCGCCGGCATCGGCACCGCGCCCCCCGACCTGCCGCCGAACACCGTCGGCTCCGCGCGCGCGCGAGCCTGCCAGAAGCAGATCCTCGGTGCGGCGCAGAAGGGCATCGCCGCGCTCGTGAAGACCCTCGCCCGCTGCGAGATCGCCAACGTGACCGCGTCGACGCCGGTCGATTGCGCGACGACACTGGCGTCGCAGGTCGCCGTCATCAAGGGCAAAGCGGACGCGCCGCTCGCCTCGTGCGGCGACACCTCGGGCCTCGACGCGTGTCCCTTCGAGCCGCCGAACGATCCGACCTGTCTCGGGCAGAGCGTCGAGTCGGTCGGCTCGAGCCTGGTCGACGCGACCGTCGGTTTCAACGACTGACGGCCGCGATCCGGATCGCGTCGCCTCGGGCGACGGTCGGCGTCGACGCCTGACGACGGTCGCGGGCGGCGATGTTACGCGACCGCGTCGAGCGCGTGAGCGAGTGCCCGCGCCGCGAGCGCGGCGTCGGGCGCCTCGAGGATCGCGCGCACGACGGCGATGCCGTCCGCGCCGGCGCGTCGAACCGCACCGGCCTGCGCCCCGTCGATGCCGCCGATCGCGATGACCGGCACGGTCGAGCGGGCGGCGCGAATCACGTCGGCGCCGAGCGGCGCGCCATAGCCGTGTTTCGACGGCGTCGCGAAGATCGGCCCGAGGATCACGTAGTCGGCGCCGGCCGCAGCCGCCGCGCGCGCCTCGTCGGCGCCGTGCGTCGAGCGGCCGACGAGGAGCCGGTCGCGGACGAGCGCGCGCGCGTGCACGATCGTGAGCCCGGCGGCGGGGAGATGCACGCCGTCGGCGTCCGCCACGATCGCGACGTCGGTGCGGTCGTTCACGAGCAGCGCCGCGCCGTACGCGCTGGTGAGCGCCCGGAGCGTCCGCGCGGCCGCGAGCAGCGCGCCGCCGTCGGCATCGCGGTCGCGCAGCTGCACCGCATCGACGCCGCCGGCGAGCGCGGCCGCGATCACATCCGCGCGCCGCGCGACGTCGCCGGTGGCGACGACGAGCATGCAGCGGAACGCCGCGCGGCGGGTCACTCGATCAGGCCGCGGAGCGGGCTCGACGCGGTGGCGTAGAGCTTGCGCGGGATGCGTCCCGCCTTGAACGCTTTGCGTCCCGCCTCGACCGCGAGCCGCATCGCGTCCGCCATCAGCAGCGGATCGGCCGCGCCGGCGATCGCCGTGTTCATCAAGACCGCGTCGCAGCCGAGCTCGAGCGCGGCCGCCGCGTCCGACGCGGTGCCGACGCCGGCGTCGACGATCACCGGCACCTGGCTCTGCTCGAGGATGATCGCGATGTTGTAGGGATTGCGGATGCCGAGACCGGAGCCGATCGGCGCCGCGAGCGGCATCACCGCGGCGCAGCCCATCTCCGCGAGACGCTTGCAGGCGACCGGATCGTCGGTGACGTAGGGCAGCACCTGGAAACCTTCGGCGAGCAGCTGGCGCGCCGCCTCGATCGTCGCCGGCACGTCCGGGAAGAGCGTGCGCTCGTCGCCGATCACCTCGAGCTTCACCAGGGTGCCGATGCCGGCCTCGCGCGCGAGCCGGCAGGTGCGCACCGCCTCCTCGGCGGTGTAGCAGCCGGCGGTGTTGGGGAGAATCGTGTAGCGCGTGGGGTCGACGTAATCGAGCAGGTTCTCGGCGTGCGGGTCGGTGATGTTGACGCGGCGGACGGCGACGGTGACGATCTCCGCGCCGGAGCGCTCGATCGCCTGCTTGGTCTCACGGAAGTCGCGATACTTGCCGGTGCCGACGATCAGGCGCGAGGTGTACGAGCGGCCGGCAAGGACGAATGGATCGTGCACGGCACTGGCTCCAGTTCCGAGCGGCTCAGCCGCCGCCCACGAAATTGACGATCTCGACGCGATCACCCGCTGCCAGGCGCCGCTCTGCGAAGGCCGCGCGCGGCACCACTTCCTCGTTGATCTCGACGGCGACGCGGCCGGCTCGCACGTCGAGCACGAGCAACAGATCCGCGACGCTCGCGGCGTCGGCGACGTCACGCGTCTCGCCGTTCACGACCAACGTCATCGCAAAAACGCTACCCGCTTCGATTCGGCTTTACAACCGCGGACCCGTGCGTTACGCGTGCCCGTTCCCGCATCGCGGTCCATGACGCACGATCCTCAGGCGCGACCCACCATCGTCGAGATCGACGGACGCGCGCTGGCGCGCAACTTCGGTGAGATCGCCCGCATCGCCGGCGGCGCCGCCGCGGTGCTGCCGGTCGTGAAGTCGAACGCGTACGGGCACGGCCTGGTCGCGGTCGCCCGCGCGTTGCAAGCGGCCGGCGCCGAGCGCTTCGCGGTCGCGACCGCCGACGAGGGGGCAGAGCTGCGTGCCGCCGGCGTGCGCGGCACGATCGTGGTGCTCGGCGGCGTCTATCGTGACGACCACGTCCACGTCGTCGACGACCAGCTGACCGCGGTGGTGTGGGATGCCGCGACCGCGACGGATCTCGCCTCGGTCGCGCGTGCGCGCGGACGGGCGGTTGCCGTCCATCTGAAGATCGACACCGGCATGAGCCGGCTCGGCGTCGACGCCGACGCGGCCCCCGACATGCTCGCGAGCCTGCGACGGATCCCCGGTCTCACGCTCGAGGGCGTGCTGACGCACTTCTGCAACGCCGAGAGCGTCGGCGGTCCCGAGACCGCGCGGCAGCTGGAACGCTTCGGCGCGCTCATCGCGACGCTCGCTCGCGCCGGGATGCGGCCGCCGGTCGTGCACGCCGCAAACAGCGCCGCGACCTTGAGCGAGCCCGCGGCTCGCTTCGACTGGGTGCGACCCGGCCTTGCGCTCTACGGTGTCTACCCCTCGGCCACGACGCGTACGCAGGCGGCGCTCGTGCCGGTCATGCGCTTCGTCACCCGCATCGTCGCGCTGCGCGCGGTTCCGGCCGGGACCGGCGTCAGCTATGGATCGACCTTCGTCACGACGCGCCCGAGCCGGATCGCGACCTTGCCGGTCGGCTACGCCGACGGCTATCCCCGCGTGCTTTCGAACCGTGGCGTCGTAGTGGTCCGTGGCGAGCGTGTGCCGGTTGCGGGTCGCGTCTGCATGGACCAAACGATGATCGACGTGACGGCGATCCGCGACGTCGCCGTCGGCGACGAGGTCGAGCTGTGGGGCGGCGCGCTGCCGGTCGATGAGGTCGCCGCAACCGCCGGCACGATCGCGTACGAGCTGTTGGCGCGGGTCGGACCTCGCGTGCGGCGCGTGGTACGGTAGGAGAGCACGAGATGGCACGCATCACACGGGCCTTGGTGAGCGTCAGTGACAAGCGCGGCTTGCAGGAGCTGGCACGCGTGCTCGCGACCGCCGGCGTGGAGATCCTCTCGACCGGCGGTACGGCGCGCGCGCTCGAGGATTGGGGAGTGCCGGTCACGGCGGTGAGCGCGTACACCGGCTCCCCCGAGATCCTCGACGGCCGGGTGAAGACGCTGCACCCGAAAATCCACGGCGGCATCCTCGCCGTGCGCGACGATCCCGGGCATCGCGAGCAGACCGCCAAGCACGGCATCGGTCCGATCGATCTCGTGGTGGTGAACCTGTATCCGTTCGAGACGGTGACGGCGCGGCGGGAGACGAGCTTCGCGGAGGCGATCGAGAACATCGACATCGGCGGGCCGTCGATGGTGCGCTCGGCGGCGAAGAACCACAAGTACGTCACGGTGCTGGTCGATCCCGACGACTATCCGGTCGTTGCCGCCGAGATCGCGGATACCGGCGCGGTCTCGCCGGCGACCAACGCCCGCCTGGCGGCGAAAGCATTCGCGCTGACCGCGCGCTACGACGGCGCGATCGCCGACTACCTCGGCGCGATCGAGGCCGATGGCGGCTTCGCGCCGAGCGCGCGCCTCACGGGCACCAAGGTGCAAGACCTGCGCTACGGCGAGAACCCGCATCAGGCCGCCGCCTTCTACCGCGACGTCACGCCGAGCGCCGAGCCCGCGATCGCGGCCGCCCGCCAGCTGCAAGGGAAAGAGCTCTCGTACAACAACATCGTCGACGCCGACGCGGCGCTCGAGCTGGTGAAAGAGTTCGCGGCGCCGACCGCGGTCGCGATCAAGCACACCAATCCGTGCGGTGTCGGGACGGCGCCGGTGTTGGTCGAGGCGTTCCGCAAGGCCCGCGCCTCGGACCCGGTCTCGATCTTCGGCGGCATCGTCGCCTTCAACCGGCCGCTCGACGAGGCGACCGCCGCGGCGATGCAGGACCTCTTTCTCGAGGTGGTGATCGCACCGACCATCGAGCCCGCGGCGCTGGCGCTCTTCGGCGGCTCGAAGCGGCTCCAGCAGGTGCGCGTGCTGACGCTCGACCTTCCGCCCGGCACCGATCTCTTCGTGACGACGCGCGAGGCACGCGCGGGGTACGGCGGCCGGCGCCGCGATCTGAAGAAGGTCGTCGGCGGCTTCCTCGTGCAGGACGCCGACGTCGCCGAGATCGACGTCCGCGGCTGCACGGTTGCGACCGAGCGCCGGCCGACGCCCGAGGAGCTCGCGGCGCTCGACTTCGCCTGGCGGATCGCCAAGCACGTCAAGTCGAACGCGATCGTGCTGGCGCGCGCCGACCAGGTGATCGGCGTCGGCGCCGGCCAGATGAGCCGGGTCGACTCGGCGCGGCTCGCGGTCATGCGCGCCGGCAATGCCGGTCTCGCGACCGCAGGGACGGTGGCCGCCTCGGACGCCTTCTTTCCGTTCCGTGACGGCCTCGACGTGATCGCGCAGGCGGGCGTGTGCGCGGTGATCCAGCCCGGTGGCAGCATCCGCGACGCCGAGGTGATCGCCGCCGCCAACGAGCACGGGATCGCGATGATCCTCACCGGCCAGCGACACTTCCGGCACTAGCGCCGTGCGCGTCCTCGTCATCGGCAGCGGCGCGCGCGAGCACGCGCTCGCGTGGAAGCTCCGTCAGAGCCCGCGCGTGAGCGCGGTCTTCTGCGCGCCCGGGAACGCCGGCACGGCGACGGTCGCGGAGAACGTCGACATCGCGCCCGAGCGCATCGACACGCTCCGCGACTTCGCGCGCGCCAAGGAGATCGGCATCACCGTCGTCGGTCCCGAGCAGCCGCTCGTGCTCGGGATCGCCGATGGCTTCGAGCGCGACGGCCTACGCGTCTTCGGTCCGACCCGCGCGGGTGCCGAGCTCGAGGGCAGCAAGGCCTTCACCAAGGAGGTGCTGCGACGGGCCGGCGCCCCAACCGCGCGCTACCACGTCTGTGACGACGCGGCGGCGGCGTACCGCGCGATCGACGCGCTCGGCACGCCAGTCGTCGTCAAGGCCGACGGTCTCGCGGCCGGGAAGGGCGTGGTGGTGTGCGCGTCGGCCGGTGAGGCTCGTGCCGCCGTCGACCAGCTCATGACCCGGCGCATCTTCGGCGACGCCGGCCGGCGGCTCGTTGTCGAGGAGTGCCTGCGCGGCGAGGAGCTCTCGTTCATGGCGCTCACCGACGGTGTGAGCGTCGTGCCGCTGGCGTCGTCGCAAGACCACAAGCGCCTGCGCGACGGTGATCTCGGTCCCAACACCGGCGGCATGGGCGCGTACTCTCCGGCGCCGCTTCTCACGCCGGCGCTCGAAGCGCGGGTGATGGAGACGATCATGCGGCCGGTGATCGCCGAGCTGCGCCGGAGCGGCATCGTCTACCGCGGCGTCCTCTACGCCGGCCTGATGGTCGACGACGGCGCGCCGTCGGTCCTCGAGTTCAACGTGCGGTTCGGCGATCCGGAGTGTCAGGTGCTGATGCTGCGCTTGCGCTCCGACCTGGTCGAGCTGATCGAGGCGGTCCTCGGCGGCGGCCTCGCGGGCTGCGTGCCGGAGTGGGACCCGCGCCCGAGCGCTGGTGTGGTCCTCGCCGCGCCGGGCTATCCGGGCCCGCCCGAGACGGGCACCCCGATCGGCGGACTCGACGCGGCGGCAGAGGCCGAGTGCGTCGTGTTCCATGCCGCGACCGCGCGCCACGACGGCCGGGTCGTCAGCAGCGGCGGTCGCGTCCTCACCGTCGCCGCGCTCGGCGACGACCTCGCCACCGCCGTGGCACGGGCCTATGCCGGAGTTGCCCGCATCGACTTCGCCGGTGCACAGTATCGGCGGGACATCGGACACCGCGCCCTCGGCGCGGCAGCGCGAGAGGAGAGCACGTGAAGGGAAACGGCAAGCGCGCCGCCCGCCCGCGGGTGGCGATTCTGATGGGCAGCGACAGCGATTGGCCGATCATGTCGGCCGTGGCGACGCGCCTCGAGGCGTTCGGCGTCACCTGCGACGCGCACGTGATGTCGGCGCATCGCTCGCCCGAGGCGACGGCGCGCTTCGCGCGCGGTGCCCGCGACGCGGGCTACCAGGTGCTGATCTGCGGCGCCGGCGCGGCGGCACATCTCGCCGGCGCGGTGTCGGCGCAGACGACCTTGCCCGTGATCGGTGTGCCGCTCGAGGCGGGTAGCCTCGGCGGTCTCGATGCGCTGCTCGCGACGGTGCAGATGCCCGCGGGCATTCCGGTCGCGACCGTCGCGGTCGGCAAGCCGGGAGCCGAGAATGCCGCGATCCTCGCGGTGGAGATCCTGGCGCTCGGCGACGCTCGACTGGCCGCGCGCCTCGACGAGCACAAGGCGACGCTCGTGCGCGGCGTCGAGGAGAAGGACAAGCGCCTACAGCGCGAGCGCGGTGCCGTGCGCCGCCGCAGCGGTGCGGACACGACCGAGAAGCGCGGCGGTGTGCGTGAGGGACGGACTGCCCGCGGCGGTGCCTGACCCCGACCGCGTGATCGATCTCGCGCGCGCCGTCGGCGCGCTTCGCCGCGAGCGCCTGGTCGTCTATCCGACCGAGACCTTCTACGGCGTCGGTGCCCACGCGCTCTCGGACGCCGCCGTCCGCGCCTGTGCCGACCTGAAAGGCCGCGCCGACCTGAGCCCGATCGCCGTCATCGTCGCCGATCCGACGATGCTCGCCATGGTCGTTCCGCGTCGTCCGCCGGCGGCGGAGAAGTTGATCGCGCGCTTCTGGCCCGGTCCGCTGACGTTGGTCCTGCCGGCGCGCTCCGGCCTGCCGGCGGAGCTCACCGCCGGAACCGGCATGATCGGCGTGCGCGTCTCGAGCCATCCGACCGCCGTCGCGCTGTCGCACGCGCTCGGTGCGCCGATCACCGCGACCAGCGCCAATCGCAGCGGCGATCCGCCGGCGCGTGACGTGGCGAGCGCGACCCGCGCGTTCGGTGCGCGCATCGACGTCTACGTCGACGGCGGCACGCTCGGTGGCGGCCTCGGCTCGACCGTGCTAGTCGTCACGGACGACGTGGTGCGAGTGGTGCGGCCGGGCGCGGTTCCAGTCGAGGCGCTACGGGACGTCCTCGGAGCGACGCCGATCCTCTAGTGGCCATTCTCGAACCATTTCGCGCGCTGCGCTTCGATCCCAAGGTCGTCGGTGACGTGTCGGCGGTGATGGCGCCTCCCTACGACGTCATCGACGCCGCCCATCGCGACCGGCTCTACGCGCGGAGCCCATTCAACGTCGTCCAGCTGATCCTGAACCGGGAGGCGGACCCGTATGCGGCGGCGGCGCGATCCTACCGGGACTGGCGCGCGAAGGGCGCGCTCGCGCTCGACGATGCGCCCTCGCTCTATCTCTATGCGCAGCGGTTTCCGGTGCCGGGCGCGGCGCCGCGACAGCGCGTCGGCATCATCGGGGCGCTTCGTCTGGAAGACTTCGCGAGCGGCAAGGTGCGGCCGCACGAGCGCACGCTCGAGCGCGCCAAGACCGATCGCCTGAGCCTGGTCCGCGCGTGCAAAGCGTCCTTGTCGCCCATCTTCGGCCTGGTCTCCGATCCGGCCTGGCACCTCGCGACGCTCGTCCCCGCCGCGCCGCCGATCATCGACATCGAGGGCGAGGACGGCGAGACGCATCGCGTGTGGCGGATCGACGATTCGAAAACGCAGGCCGCCATCGCGGCGCGTCTCGACGGCAAGGACGTCTTCATCGCCGACGGGCATCACCGCTACGAGACCGCGCTGCGCTATCGCGACGAGACGCGCGCCGCCCTCGGCGCGAGCGCGCCGCCGCCCGGGACGGCGCCGTACGACTACGTGCTCGCGTTCCTCACCACGCTCGAGGAGCCCGGCCTCGTCGTCCTGCCGACGCACCGGATCCTCACTACGTTGGCGCTCGCTGCGGCCGATCTGCGTCGCGCCCTCACCCAGCACTTCGCCATCGACGAGCTGCCGTGGACGGAAGCAGGGAAGGCGGAGCTCCGGCGCCGTCTTCGCATCGGAGCGGACGCGCAGGCCGGATCGGGAGCGCCGACCGATGGCACGATCACGATCGGCGCCGCGGTCCGTGGTGCCGATCGGATCTGGGTGCTCTCGGCGCTGAGCAATGAGCTGCCGTACCCGCCCGAGCTTCCGGCGCCGCTTCGCGATCTCGACGTGACGGCGCTCCACCAGATCGTGCTCGCCCGCGTCTTGGGCCTGCCGATCGGCGAGCGCGGCGGCACGCCCGGTCTCAGCTACACGCAAGACGACCAAGCAGCCTTCGCCGCCGTCGAGTCCGGCAGCGCCACGGCGGCGTTCCTCGTCCCGCCGACCGACGTCGACGCGCTCCGCGTCGTCGGCACCGCGGGCCTCACCATGCCGGAGAAGTCGACGTACTTTCATCCCAAGCTGCTGACGGGCCTCGTGCTCTATCCTCTCGACGGGTCGGCGGAGCCGAACGCAACGTAGCTGCGCGATGAGTCTCACGCTCGACGAGGTGCGCGCGGGCATGGACCAGGCGCGCTACATCACCACGGCGCGCGTCGAGACCGTCGTCTATCTCGCCCTCACGCTCGAGAAGCCGCTCCTCGTCGAAGGCCCGGCGGGCGCCGGCAAGACGGAGCTTGCCAAGGTGATCGCGGCGATGCTCGGCACCGAGCTGGTGCGCTTGCAGTGCTACGAAGGGCTCGACGAGGCGCGCGCGCTCTACGAGTGGAACTACCAGAAGCAGCTGCTGCGCTTACAGGCCGACCGCGACGCGGAGACGCCGTGGGAGGAGCTCTCCAGCCACATCTTCTCGCGCGACTACCTACTCGAGCGGCCGCTCTTGCGGGCGATCGTGGCGCCGAAGCGCGTCGTGCTCCTGATCGACGAGGTCGACAAGGCCGACGAGGAGTTCGAGGCGTTTCTCCTCGAGGTGCTGGCGGAATTCCAGGTGACTGTGCCCGAGCTCGGCACGATCCACGCGATCGAGCGCCCGATCGTGGTGCTGACCTCGAACCAGCATCGTGAGCTGTCGGAAGCGCTGGTGCGGCGCTGCCTCCATCTCTTTCTCGAGTTTCCCGGCGTCGAGAAAGAGCGCGAGATCATTGCCCGCAAAGTGCCCGAGCTCGACGAGCAGCTGCGCGCGCGTGTGGCGGAATTCGTCGCCGGGCTACGACGGCTCGGGCTACACAAGGCGCCGAGCATCGCCGAGACCCTCGACTGGGCGCGCGCGCTGGTCGCGCTCGGGATCCGCGAGCTCGATCCCGAGGCGGTGCGCCGGACGCTGGCCGTGCTCCTCAAGCACGAGGAGGACGTGCGCAAGGCGGAGCCGAAGATCGCGGCGCTGCGACGGTAGGAGCTGCCGGCTCAGCCGATCCAGCAGGACGCCCAGGGCACGAGCGAAAACGCGGTATAGGCGGCGATCGTGAGCAAGAGCCCGACCTTCACGAGCATGCGGTGCGAGGCGCGGATCAGGAAGAGGAGGAGCACGCCCGCGAAGAGCTTGCTCAGCAGCAGAGTCGGTCCCGCGCCCCACACCTCGAAGCCCGCGCGGAGCAGTGGGTTGCCCTCACCGCACTGCTCCCAACAAGTGTAGGTTGCGACCCCGTCGAAGAGCTGGAGGGCTAGGTTCAGGATGACGAGGATCGCGGTAGTCACGGACTGCGGCACGCGAGGCCCGAGTCAGCAACGCCGGTGCCAGTAGCGACCGAGGAAACTCAACGGCAAACGCGCGTGCGTGGACCGCAGAGCTGCACGACGCCGGAAGATCCTCGCGTGCACGCATGTCGTCACCGCGCTCGCTACGGCGTCCGCGTTGCGACCACGACGGCGCCCGCGCGTCGCGGCCGCGTGCGTCGCGCCGTCGGCTTCGGGTGCAGGTCGTGAAGGCGCGGCTTGCGGAGCTCGTCGCGGCGCTCCGACGGGGCGGCGTTGCGGTGAGCGTGGCGGAAGCCATAGACGCCGCCACCGTGCTCGCCGCCGTCGGCGTCGAGCGCACCCTCCTGCGCGACGCGCTGGCCGCGACGCTGGTGAAACGCGAGGAGGATCGCGCGCTCTACGACGACGCGTTCGATCGGCTCTTTCCGGCGCGCGTCACACCCGCGCGTGCGCCGCAGCGCCGGCGTCAATCCCGTCCGGCTGCTGCCGCTGAGAGTGGGGCTTTTGGCGGCGGTGGTGGCGGCGCCGGCGTGCCTGGAGGCAGCGCGCGTCCCGACGACACCGATCGGACCGCGACACCGACGTCACGGCGATCGCCGGCGCGGCAGGGCAAGATCGATTCCACGAAGATCGCGGGGAAGCCGTGCGAGTCGGATGCGGTCCCCGAGACGTCGCATCCGCCACGACGAGGCGCACCGGCGTCGTCGCGCGGTGAGACCGCCGGCGCGAAGGCGGAGGCCACTCCGGCGTCGAAGGCCGAGGCGAAGCGCGACACCGTCGGAACGGAGGACGCCGACGCGCGCGCCCGCGCCGAACGTCTCGACCGCCGGGCGCGCATGCGAGCCCTCCTCGGGATGGCGTTTCGCGCCATGTCGCCGCGTGACGTCGACGACGCGGCCGCGCTCGTCCGCGCGCTCGCGCGGCGCTTTCGCGGCCGACTGTCCCGGCGCCTGCGTCGTCGCAGCCGCGGCCGCCTCGACTTTCGACGCACCATCCGCAGCTCGATCGCGCGCGGCGGGGTGCCGCTCGAGCGCCGGTTTCGCGCCCGCCGTCCGCGCAAGCTCTCGCTGGTCGTGCTGTGCGATCTCTCCGCGTCGACGGCGACGGCGACGGACTTCTTCTTGGCGTTGCTCGCACCCGCGGCCGACCACTTCGCGCGCGTGCGCCTCTTCGGCTTCGTCGACCGCTTGGTGGAGATCGAGTTCGTGTCGGGACAGGTGCGCCCGGCCGCGCCGATCGACCTCATGGCGCGATCGGACTTCGGCCGCGTCCTGCAGGACCTCGCCGCCGGACCGGTCGAGCTCACCGCCGATACGCTCCTCCTCGTCCTCGGCGACGCGCGCAACAACCGGCGGCCGCCGCGCGCCGATCTCCTCGCCGCCGCGCGCGCCCGGGTGCGACGGCTGATCTGGCTCGACCCCGAGCCGGTGGAGCGCTGGAACACCGGTGACAGCGTGATCGCGACCTACGCGCGTCACGCCGACGACGTCGTCTCGTGCGGCTCGCTCGCCGAGCTCGACCGTGCGATCGCGACGATCGGCCGCGCCTAACGGCGCCCGTGCGACGATCAGCCGCCGCGCGTGTACGCGAGGCTCGCGTACGTCACGGCCGACTGCGTCGACGGATCGCAGCTCCGGTCGTAGTGCAGCAGGCGGCCGGCGGCGCCGTCGAGGAGCGCGAGCAGGGTGTACATCGGCGCGAAGCCGCAGATGCGGGTCCGGTCGCCGTCGGCGGCGAGCTCGCGGTAGAAGCGCTCCGCGTCGCTCGCCTCGAGCGCCACGATGAGGCGACGGTCCTTCGCCTCGGTCGCGGCGAGGAATCCTTCGGTCAGACCCTCCGTGTCGCCGAACTTGTGTCCGACGTGCGCGAAGTCGACGCCGGCGATGATCGCGGTCGGTACGTCGTCCTCGGCGAGCGTCGCGCGGAGCGCCTCGACGAAGCCGGCGACGCGCGCGTCGGCGGACGGCGCCTGCCGCGATCGGATCAGCTCGTGGAACGAGCTCACCAGGATCGGCACGACGCGAAAGGGCCGCCGCTCGCCGAGGACGTGCTGCAACATCACGATCTGGAACTCGACCGCGTGCTCGGTGCGGTGCAGCAGCTCGTCGCGGTAGAGGTCTTCGGGGACGCGCGCCGCCAAACGCGCGAGGAAGTCGCGGTCGGTCGCGACCGGACCGAGCGGCGTCGCGAAGTCCTTGCGGGTTGCGGCGAAGAGATGCGTGCCGCCGCAGTGTGCGGTGCCGAGGACGACGAAACGCGACGCCGACGTGCGCTCCGCGACCGTCCGGTAGGCGTGGCCGTAGGCGGTCCCGCCGACGCGCAAGTCGATGTGGGGTGCGATGACCGCTTCCACCGGCGCGTCGATCGGGCAGGTGCCGATCTCGGTGAAGAAGCCGTCGAGGTGCGCGCGCAGCGCCTCGGGCTCGGCGGGGTAGCTTCCGCCCGCGTGCGCGGCCGGGCGGAGCGGCGCCGCGTGGTAGGCATCGTCGACGTCGCGCCGGCGTGCGGCGAACCGTGGCGACTCGAGGTAGTGATGCGCGTCGAGCGTGCTGACGATGGCGCGCACGTCGGCGGCATCGACGATCGTGCCGAACCGCCGCGTGAAGGCCGCTTGCACGTCGACCATCGTGTGCGCTCCGTCGAGGAGCGTCAGGACGAAGTACGCCGGCAGCGGCACCAGCAAGGGCTCGGCGGCGTATTGCAGCGGGTCGCGCAGACACACCAGGCGACGGCCGTCGACGTCGACGGGAAAGGCCTCGGCAGGTCGGAGCTTCGGAAGCGGGGAGTCCATGGCCGCAGTGGGAGCCGCATGCTAGGCACAAACCCGTCGTGGGACAATCCGGGACGGAGTCGGAGGTCGTGGTCGGATCGGTCGGCGACCTTGCGCCCGGCGAGACGCGAAAGTTTCTGCTGCCCACCACGGGCGAGCCGGTCGAGGCGTTCGTCGTGAACTTCCGCGGCGAGCTCTACGCGTGGGTGAACCGCTGCCGGCACGTGGCGCTCACCATGGACTGGGTCGAGAATCGCTTCCTCGACGAGTCCGGCGAGCTCATCGTCTGCGCCACCCACGGAGCGCTCTACCGTCCCGACAGCGGCGAGTGCATCGCGGGCCCCCCGCTCGGCCGCATGTTGATCCGCGTTCCACTCCGCATCGACGGCGATCGCCTGATCGCAGCGGTGCCGGACGGGCTGTGAATCTACGTTGGTTGCGTCGCGGCGCGGAAGTGCACGACGCGGGCGCTGATCACTCCGGCTCGTCGCCGAAGTGGGCGCGGATGATGCGCTGCTTCAGGTACTCGAGGGTACCGAGGTCCTCCACGATGTCGCCGCCGGTGTCGTAGAAGAAGATCTCGCCGCTCTTGTTCCGGCCCACCGCGACCAGCCACTCGAGCTCGTCCCGGTCCTCGAGCAGGTAGTTGATGGTCTGCGACACTCCCTTCCCGGAGATGATCGTGACCTTGGCTTTGGCCGTCTTCTCCTCTTTGGGCATCGCATCCACCTCCGCGTCCCGCGCCGCTCGCACCAGGCCGGGCTGGTTGCGGGACAGGAGCCAAACGTAAATCACTAAGGAAGTCGAGAGTATGCGTCGCCAGAATGGCAGTCAATAGACTGTTCTACGGAGCCGTGCGAACCGCTTCGAGCACGGTCTCGACGTGCTCGGTCTGCGGGAACAGATCGAGGGGCTGGACGCGATCGACGACGTACTGCGCCGTCGCGAGCGTCCGCACGTCGCGCGCGAGGGTTGCCGGATCGCACGACACGTAGAGGATCCGCGGCGGCCGTAACCGCGCGAGCTGTTGCGCGACCTTGCCGGCGCCTCCGCGCGGCGGATCGAGAAGGACGAGGTCGGCACCCGTGTATCCCTGCTGCCGCAGGAAATGCTCCGCGGACGCGGTCTCGAAGCGTGCCGCCGTGAGGCGACTCGCCGCCGCGCTCGCGACCGCCGCCTCGATTGCGGCGCGCTCCCGATCGATTCCCACGACGGCGGCTCCCGTCGCAGCGAGCGGCAGGCTCAAGTTGCCGGCGCCGCAGAAGAGGTCGAGGACCTTGCGCGCCGGTGTCGCGAGCTGACGGACGACCTCGACGAGCAGCCGATTCGCGGCGGCGTTCACCTGGCTGAAGGTCCCGGCGCGCTGGACGAGCTGCGGAGACGCGCCGTGCTCGGCGGTCGTGATGGAGGCATCGCCCCACTCGTGGTGCCAGCCGCGACCGACGATCCGGACGCCGGCGACGGAGCCGCCGCCCGCCAGCAGCGTCGTGATCGACGTCGCATCGGCAGGGCGAAATGCGCCGCTCGCGCTCATGTGCACGACGATGCCGCCGCGGCCGTTGGTCGTGAGCTCGACGCTGTCGACCGTCGTGGCGAGCCCGCGCACCAACGCCCGGAGCGCGGGGAGCACCGCCGAGATCGCCGGCTCCGCGACCACGCAGGCGTCGATCTCGACGACCTCCTGCGAGCGGGGGCGGACGTAGCCGACGCGCCGGTCGTGGTCGACGTGGAGGCGGATGCGGTGCCGGTAACGCCATTCGTCGGGCGAGGCGATGATCGGCAGCTCACGCCGTGCCTGGACGCCGGCGATGCGCGCCAGGGCCTCGTGTACGTTCGCCGCCTTCGCCGCGAGCTGCGCCGCGTAGGTGACGTGCTGCCACGGGCAGCCGCCACAGGAGGCGACCCAGGGGCAAGGCGGCACCCGGTACTCCGCGCCGGTCGCGAGGCGCTCGACGACCTCGGCGCGCGCGAAGCTGCCGCGATCCTCGACGATCCGCGCGCGGATGCGGTCGCCCGGCGCGGCACCGGCTACGAAGATCGCTTGCCCATCGTGGCGCGCGATCGCGTCGGGGCCGTTGGTGAGTGCGAGCACGTCGAGCTCGATCGCGCGGGTCTCGGGGGTCATGGCGACTCGAAGCGCCGAGTCTACCATGCCGGCGCGACGTGTGGACCGCCGTGTTACTCGGGTCGCGCGGCGCCGGCGTCGTCGTCGGGATGCGGCGTCGCGGCGACCACCGGCGCGCGGGCGCTCGCGACCGGCTCCGGCCGGCCACGCTGGAGCGAGTCGAAGCGGTCCTGCAGCTCCTCGAAGCGCGACGCCATCTTCTCGGTCACATGTGCGACCTCCTCGAGGCGCCGCGTGACGAACGCGCGCTGGTCGTCCGCCTCGCGGATCTTCGCTTCGAGCTCTTGCACGCGCGGGTTCGCCTCGATCAGGTAGTTGCCCGCGCCCGAGGTGACGAGAAACCCGGTGCCGATCGCGCCGAGGACGAAGCCCAAGAGAAACCCGAACAGCACCTTCAGAATCATGCGTCTCCCTCCAGTGGTGTCTGCGCCCGGAGCGCCTGGACCAGCATCCGCGGCCCTGCCGTCCAGCCGTCGGCGGCGAGACGGTCGGCGATCGTCGGCGCGGCGTCGTCGTCGAGCTGCAGCTCGAGCCGCGTACAGCCCCGCGCGAGCGCGCGTGCGCGCGCGCAATCGACCAGCAGGGACGCGGCGTCCGAAGCGCCGTGCAGCTGACGGATCACGGCGGTTGGATGCTGCAGACCGCGAGCGTAGGCGATCAGCGCCATCCCGACGAGGGCGCGATCGTCCTCACGCTCGACCAGGTACAGGTCCTCGCGCAGCGTGGTCACCAATCGGCGGAAGCGCTTGCGATCGGCGCGGGCCGCGGGTGTCCCGGGCGCGAGCAGCGTCCGCACGCGCTCGAAGTCGTCGCGCCGGGCGCGGCGGACCTTCAGCTCCACTGGCATCGCAGCGCGTCTTACCAACTGACGCACGGCCCGGCCAGCCGACCGCGGTGAGAGGAGAGAAAAGCGACCGCCGACTACCAGCCGCGGAAGGCCGGTAGTCGGCGGGAAGGAAGGAAAGGGCGAGGCGATTACTTCGTCTTCTGCTTGCAGCGGACACGCGTCGCGCGTGAGTTCATCGAGCAGCCGCTCGCGCTGACGTAGCTGTCGCCGCCGATCAGCAGCTCGATCTCGAGCGCGGGCTCGCGGCCGCCGCTCAAGTCGAGGCCGTTGGCGGAGGCGGTGAAGTTGTACACGGCGCCGTCGCGCGAGGTGAGCGTCACCGCGGTCAGGCCGCCGAGGACGCCCTGACGGTCGCGATACGCGAGGCGAGTGCCGCGCTTGTTCGAGACCCAATGACCGCCCGGAACGGTCTGGTGCACCACGACCATCCCGTCGGGGTTCCGTACCGTGATGGTCACGGCGTTGCCGACGATGTCGGGCAGGGTCATGCGGCCGGTGTGCGACTCGAAGTTGCCGAGCAGGCTGAGCGTGTCTTTGTCGAGGCGCTTGTCGACGTGCAGGCTCATGCGCTTCATGTCGAGAAGACCGCACGCATCGGAGGTGCTCTGATCGGCATTGGAGCGCGCGATGCAGTTGTCGCAGGCGTCGCCGATGCCGTCGTCGTCGAGATCGTTCTGGTCGGCGTTCTGCGTCGTCGGGCAATTGTCGGACACGTCGGGCACGCCGTCGCCGTCCTGATCGGGCGCGGGCGGCGGGGTCGGCTGCGGGGTCGGAGTCGGGTTCGAGCCGGTCGGGGTCGGGTTCGGATCGCTGCCCTGCTGCGGGTAGATGAAGGTCACGCCCGCGATGTCGTCCGCCTTGAGGGAGGCGCCACGGCCATCGAAGTGGGCGTAGGCGTACATGGTCGCGGTGGCGTCATCCGAGTGCGCGAGGCCGATGGTGTGGCCGATCTCGTGCGTCGCGACCTCCGAGAGGTTGGTCTTGTTCCAGAAGCTGCAGGCCGACCAGCCGTTGTTGAAGACGATGTCGCCCTCGACGATCTGCCGGAAGGAGACGCCGTTCACGATCTTGGTCGCGCCGCCGCCGCAGTAGCCGCCGACGGCGAGCACGCCGCCGCAGCCGTTCGGATCCGACACCGAGCTCGAGGGGTCGTTGAAGACGATCTTGCTGGTGCCGTCGCAGAAGGTTCCCGAGGCGTCGGACAGTCCGGCGACCGCGAGCGTGATCGAGGCGGTCGGCACGTCGGTCCAGGCTTTGAACGCCGCGGCGATCGCCGCGACCGAGTCGGTGGCCCCGATCTTCGCGTCACCGGTGCCGTCGACGTAGTACTTGACCGGCTTGCCTTCGTCCGGCTCGAACCAGCGCATGTTGTTGAAGAGCTTGAA
>JBGPIT010000004.1:0-44013 GCA_041485125.1 Binatia bacterium
CCGATGAGCTCGACGCCGTAGCGCTCGAGGACCCCGGCCTCGGCGATCTCGATCGCGAGGTTGAGGGCGGTCTGCCCGCCGATCGTCGGCAGCACCGCCTGCGGCCGCTCGGCGGCGATGATCTGCTCGAGCGTGTCGGCCGTCATCGGCTCGATGTAGGTGCGGTCGGCGAACTCGGGGTCGGTCATGATCGTCGCCGGGTTCGAGTTCACCAGGACGACGCGGTAGCCCTCCTCGCGCAGCGCCTTACACGCTTGGACGCCCGAATAGTCGAACTCGCACGCTTGACCGATCACGATCGGCCCGGAGCCGATCAGCAGAATGGTGTGGAGGTCGGTTCGCTTCGGCACCCTCAGCCTCGGGTCTTGCGGATCAGGTCGACGAAGCGACCGAAGAGATAGCGCGCGTCGTGCGGGCCGGGAGACGCCTCCGGATGGTACTGCACCGAGAAGAGCGGCTCCTTGGTGTGGGCGAGCCCTTCGACCGTGCGATCGTTCAGGTTCACGTGCGTCAGCTCGGCGAGACCGCGCAGCGAGTCGACGTCGACGGCGAAGCCGTGATTCTGCGACGTGATCTCGACCTTGCCGGTCGTCATGTCGAGCACCGGATGGTTGGCGCCGTGGTGGCCGAACTTGAGCTTGTAGGTCCGACCGCCGAGCGCGAGGCCGAGGATCTGGTGGCCGAGGCAGATGCCGAAGATCGGCGTCTTGCCGATCAGCGCCGCGACGCTCTCGCGCGCGTAGGGCACCGCGTCCGGGTCGCCGGGACCGTTCGACAGGAAGACGCCGTCGGGCCGCTGCGCGAGCACCTCGCCGGCCGGCGTCGTCGCGGGGACGACGCGCACGCGGCAGCCGCTCGCGACGAGGTTTCGTAGAATATTGAACTTGATGCCGTAGTCGTACGCGATCACGAACGGCCGCGTCACGGCGTCGACGATGGGCGTGCCGCTCGTGGCGCCCGTCGCCTCCGCCTCGGCCATCTCAGCCGAGCGCCACGTCCCCTCGCTCCAATCGTACGCCGCCGCGCACGTCACCTCGCGGACCAGGTCCCGTCCGACCAGACCCGGCCGTGCCTTCGCTTTCGCCACCACGCGCGCCGGGTCGAGATCGCCGGTCGAGATCACGCCTTCCTGCGCGCCGTAGGTGCGCAGGTGGCGCACCAGCGCGCGGGTGTCGACGTCGCCGATGCCGACGATGCCGTGCTCGGCCATGTAAGAGCCGAGACTCTGCTCGGCCCGCCAGCTGCTCGGCGGGTCCCAGTACTCGCGCACGATGAAGCCCGCGACGTAGGGCCGGTGCGACTCGACGTCCTCCCGGTTCACCCCGACGTTGCCGATCTCCGGGTAGGTCATCGCAACCAGCTGCTCTTTGTAGGACGGGTCGGTCAGGATTTCCTGGTAGCCCGTCATCGCGGTGTTGAAGACGACCTCGCCGCCGGCCTCGCCCTCGGCGCCGAAGGCGGTGCCGTGGAACACGGTGCCGTCCGCGAGCGCGAGGATCGCGCCACGCACCGGACGATCTCCGCCGCGCCGGCTCGCGACGGCGGCGCTCGAGCTCGCGCCGCTCATCGCCGTCTTCGCTGGTCGACGTCACCGCGCAAACGTCCGGCGAGACAGACGCCGACGGCGCGGCCGCGCAGCTCGGCGCCGTCGAAGGGCGTGTTGCGGCCGAGCGAGCGGAACGCCCGCGCATCGACCGTCCAGCGCAGATCCGGGTCGATCAACGTGACGTCGGCGACGGCGCCCTCGGTGAGGCGCCCGCTCTGCAATCCGAGAATGCGGGCCGGCGCGAAGCTGAGCGCGCGGATCGCCGCGTCGGCCGAGAGCACTCCGGCGTGGACGCAGGCGAGCGTCAGCGCGAGCGCGGTCTCGAGGCCGACGATGCCGAAGGGTGCGGTGCGAAGGTCGCGCGCTTTCTCGTCGGCGTGGTGCGGCGCATGGTCGGACGCGATCACCTCGATCGTACCGTCGGCGAGCCCACGTCTCACGGCCGCGACGTCTTCCTCCGAGCGCAGCGGCGGGTTCATCTTCGCGAGCGTGCCGTGGCGCAGGACCGCGTCGTGCGCGAGCGTGAAGTGATGCGGCGTCGCCTCGGCCGTCACGGCGACGCCGCGCGCGCGGGCGTCGCGAATGCGGGCGATCCCCGCCGCGGTGCTGACGTGCGCGATGTGCACCGCTCCACCGGTCTCCGCCGCGAGCGCGCAATCGCGCGCGATCATGCGCTCCTCGGCCGCGCCGGGCATTCCCGGCACGCCCAGACGCTCCGCGATCGGGCCTGCGTCGACGACGCCGCCGCAGGCGAGCTCGGGATCCTCTTCGTGCGCGATGATCGGTGCGCCGACGCCGCGCGCGGCGACGAGCGCGCGCCGCATGACGTCGGCGCGGCGAATCGGCATGCCGTCGTCGGAGAACGCGACCGCCCCCGCGGCACGGAGCGCCACGAAGTCGGTGAGCTCCTCACCCGCGAGACCGCGCGTCACCGCCGCGATCGGCAACAGCCGTGGCCCGTCAACCTCGGCCGCCCGCGCCAGCATCCAGCGGGTGACGTCGGGCGTGTCGTTGACCGGCGAGGTGTTCGCCATGGCGGCGACCGCGGTGAAGCCGCCGATCGCCGCGGCGGCGAGACCGGTCGCGATCGTCTCCTTGTGCGCGCCCCCGGGCTCGCGCAGGTGGACGTGCATGTCGATCAGGCCTGGGGTGATCCAGAGCCCCGCGGCGTCGATGGTCGCGCGTGCCGCCGGCGCACTCCCGGCCGGCGCGATGCCGACGATGCGGCCGGCGTCGATGCAGACGTCGGCGATCGCGTCGAAGCCGCGCCCGGGATCGAGCACGCGTCCGCCGGTCAGGGCGAGATCGATCACGCCGCGGCCTTCGGATCGACGGTCGAGTAGATGACGACCTTGTCCTTGCGCTCGCGGTCGAGCTCGCGCAGGCGTACGCGCACCCGCTCGTAGGGCGCGGTCGGCAGGTGCTTACCGACGTAGGTCGGCTTGATCGGCAGCTGGCGATGCCCGCGATCGATCAGGACCGCGAGGCGCGCCGCACGCGGACGGCCGCCGCGCCAGATCACGGTCAAGGCTTCCTTGACGGTCCAGCCGCTGTTGATGACGTCGTCGACGAGGACGACCAGACGGTCGGCGACCTCGACCGGCGGGTCGCTCTCGCTCTCGGTCCCCGGCCAGCGCCGAATGGTCTGCGCGCCGCCGTGCACGTCGATCACGCCGACGTCGATCGCGGCGCCGCGCCGCTCCTGGATGAGGTCGGCGATGCGCCGGGCGATGAACGCGCCGGCCGTCTTGATGCCGATCACGACCAGGTCTTTCAGCTCGGCGGAGTCGGCGAGGATCGCGTCGGTGAGCGCGCGGATGCTGGCGTCGATCTGCGCCGCGTCCATGATCGATTTCTGCGGCCCGAGCTTGTACGGCTTGAAGCCCGCCTCCTCCGCCTGCTTCACCGAGTCGAAGATCACCAAGCCGTCGTCGCGCGCCCACGCGTCGAGGTAGCCGTACATGGGCTCCTCGTAGACGTGGAAGTGCTTGGAGCGCCGGTTGCCGATCACCTGGATGCGCACCTCGTGGTCGCAATAGAGGCACACCAGATGCGCCCGCCCCGCCGGCTCGCGGTGCAAGCGGAAGCGCTGATCGGAGAGCACTTCCTCGCGGCGCGTGATGCAGTTCGGGTTGCCGCACAGCGACCCGACGCGCAGCGCACCGGCCTCGGGAGGGGCGCGCCGGCCGCGGGCAGCCCCACCGCGCTGCTCGAGCACGAACGTGATCAGCGCCATGCGCACCGGCACGCCCACGGCGGCCTGGCGGAAGTAGATGCTGCGCGGATCGCGGTCGAGGGTGGCGGAGATCTCGCCGGTGCGCGGTAGCGGGTGCATCAGGAGGGTGTTTCGCATGGTCGGATCCTGGAACGTCTCGGTGTCGACGCGCAGGTAGTCGCCGTCGTCGTCGGCGTCGCCCTCACGTCGCTCGCGCTGCTGGCGCGTCATGTAGAGCGCGTCGAGCGTGATCGGCTCCGGGCTCGTGAGCCGCGCACCCAAGTCGAATTCGACGTCGGTGAAGAGCGCGAGCTGATGCGGCTTCGCCGGCGTGAGGTAGAGCGCGTGCACGTCGCGGGCGAGGGCGCGCAGATCCTCGGCGCGCGCGACGGTCGGCCGGTAGCCGTGCTCCTCGGCAAGGCTCTCGAGCAACCACTCGGGAAACTCGAGCCCGCGCGCCGGCACGATCACGATGTTCGCGCCGAAGCGCGCCAGCGCGCGCACCAGCGAGTGCACGGTGCGACCGCGTTTGAGGTCGCCGCCGACCGCGACGGTGAGCCCTTTGAGCGAGCCCTTGGCGCGCTTCAGCGTGTACAGATCGCAGAGCGTCTGCGTCGGATGTTCGTGGCTGCCGTCGCCGGCGTTGATCACCGGCACGTCGGCGTGCTCGGCGGCGAGCCGCGCCGCCCCGTCCCAGAAATGCCGGAGCACGATCAGATCGGCGTAGCTCGAGACCACCGTCGCGGTGTCGGCGAGCGTCTCGCCCTTCACGGCCGAGGAGCTCTTCATGTCCGACGCGCTGATCACCGCGCCGCCGAGGCGCCACATGGCGGCCTCGAACGACAAGCGGGTGCGGGTGCTCGGCTCGTAGAAGAGGGTCGCCATGATCTCGCCGCTCGCCGCGTGGAGCGCCTCGCCGCGCGCGAGCCGCTCTTCCATCGCCTCGGCGCGACGGAAGATCTCCTCGATCTCCTCGTTGGCGAGATCCCCGATCGCGAGCACGTCACGGGTCATCGCAGGGTCACCTCATCGGCGCCGTCGACCTCGCGCAGGCGCACGTGCACGCGCCGCGGCTCCGCCGCAGGGACGTTCTGACCGACGTAGTCGGCCCGGATCGGAACCTCGCGGTTGCCGCGGTCGACGAGCGCGGCGACCTGGATCTCGCGCGGCCGCCCGAGGCCGCCGAGCACGTCGAGCGCGACGCGGACCGTGCGTCCGGTCGACACCACGTCGTCGACCAGGACGACCACACGCTCGTCGATCGGCGTCGGCACGTCGGTCGCGGTGACCTCGATGCGCTCGCGCGGCTGCTCGACGTCGTCGCGATAGGGCGTGATGTCGATCGATCCGACCGGCACCGTGACGCCGGCGAGATCGTGCAGCTTCGCCGCGATGCGGCCCGCGATCTGGATACCGCGCGAGCGAATGCCGACGAGCATCACCTGCTCGATCTTCCGATTGCGCTCGATAATCTCGTGCGCCAAGCGGGAGACCGCGCGCTGGATGGCAGCGGCATCGAGAAGGATCGTTGGATTGTCGGACACGTTAGACGAAAAAGCCCCCCCGGCCGGGGCCGGGAGGGCTTTCGAACGAGTGAAACCCGAACGTGGAGAGGGTCACCGGACCGACCTTTCCTGACCTCGCAGGGTCAGATTAAAAGGTGCCCAGACTACGTACGCTCCGCTGTCGAGCATGTCAAGCCAAGTGCGCCCCTTGCGGCGCTCTCGGAGGCGTCCGTATCGCTTCGTTAACGCAACGACGGCGCGACCTGATGCTGACCGGACGGTCCGCCCGCGACCTCGCCTTGAGATCGTGACCACGATCTGCGATGAATTTCCCGGCGCCGATGCGGCGCGCGACACGGTCGAAGCCTTGGGTGCCGCGGTCACAGCTCACGGCACGGCGCGCTCGCAGCTCTGAAGAACCAGCCGGTACCGGCGACCACCAAAGGACTCCGCCACGATGAACGAGGGGCTCGTGTTGCTTGCGCCCGATGGCTCACCCCAATTCGCGACGACCCGGACCTACGAGCTCTTCGGGTGCGCGACCCTCGACGACCTCCGCCGGCGCTGGACGGACCTCGGCGAGCCGGCGCGGACGGCGCTCGAGCACCTGGCGGAGAGCGGCGTGACGCCGCCGCCGATCCACGTCGAGGTCGCGACTGCCGGAGGACCGCGCCGCTTGCGCCTCGACATCGAACGCGCCAGGGCGGCAAGCGCCGAGGGCGCCGCGAGGACGGCCGGCTACGCCGCGATCGTGCGCGATCGCGACCTCGCCGACGCGGTCGAGACGGACCTCCGGCTGGCAACGCACCTGCGCGCGCTGTCACGTCTGTCGGGGGCGATCGCGCACGACATGAAGGCGCCGCTCGCGGCGGTCCTGTTGCATCTCGAGTTGCTGCGCGGCACGTTGGACGACGATCGTGAGGGACAGGCACCCCGCGAGCGCCGGCTCCGCTACGTCGGCGTCATGAAGGACGAGCTGGGGCGTCTGAATCGGGCCCTCACATCGCTTTTCACCCAGACCGCGCTGCGCTCGGAAGCGTGGGAAACCTTCGACCTGCGTGATCTCGTCCACGAGCTCGAGTTTCTGATCCGTCCGCAGGCGCAACGACAAGGCATCGCCCTCGAGCTGTCGCCGGGCGATGGCGTCGCGACGATGCGAGGCCATCGCGACGCGATCAAGCACGCGATGCTCAACGTCGCCGTGAACGCGCTCGAAGCGATGCCGGACGGAGGCCGCCTGCAGATTACGCTCGAGCCGAAGGACGACGCGCTGGCGCTCTCGATGCGCGATACCGGAAGCGGCATTCCGGACGACGTGCTCCCGCGCATTTTCGATCTCCGCTTCACCACCAAGCCGGCCGGCTGCGGCATGGGGCTCTACGTGACGCGCTCGGTCCTCGAGCTCCACGGCGGCGCGATCCGCACCGAGCCCGCGACGGAGGGCGCGTGCTTCCGCCTCGACCTGCCGAAGGCGGCGGAAGCCTGACGATGCCACATGCGCTCCTCATCGACGACGACGCCAACCTGCTCTCCGGGCTCGCGGAGCTGGTCGGGCAAGAGGGCTTCACGACCAGCACCGCCGGGACGCTGGCCGACGCGCGTACGCAGCTCGCCGAGCGCGCGCCCGACGTCGTCCTCACCGATTTGGTCCTCCCCGACGGCAGCGGCTTGGATCTGCTACGCGAGCTCGAGAGCAATCCGGCGACCGACGTGGTGCTCATCACGGGGCACGCCAGCGTCGACTCCGCCGTCGATGCGCTCCGCAAGGGCGTCTCCGACTACCTGACGAAGCCGATCGACATCCCGCGCCTGCGCACGGTGCTCGCGAACGTCGCCCGCACCCGCGAGCTCAAGCAGGAGGTCGGCACGCTCCGCGAGGAGCTCCGCAAGCTCGGCTACTACGGCCGGCTGCTCGGCGCGTCGACGCAGATGCAGAAGGTCTACGATCTGATCGCGAAGGTCGCGCCGACGGAAGCGACGGTCCTGCTCCTGGGCGAGAGCGGCACCGGGAAGGACCTGGTCGCGCAGACGCTTCACGACCTGAGCCGGCGGCGCAAGAAGCCGTTCCTGCCGCTCAACTGCGGCGCGGTGTCCCCGCAGCTGATCGAGAGCGAGCTCTTCGGCCACGAGCGCGGCAGCTTCACCGGCGCGACGCAACGGCATCGCGGCTACTTCGAGCGCGCGCACGGCGGCACGCTCTTCCTCGACGAGATCACCGAGATGCCAATCGAGCTGCAGGTGAAGCTGCTGCGCGTCCTCGAGACCGGCAGCATCATCCGCATCGGCGGCGACCAACCCGTCGACGTCGACGTGCGGGTCATCGCCGCGAGCAACCGGCGTCCCGACGAGGCGATCAGCGAAGGGAAGTTCCGCGAGGACCTGCACTACCGGCTGAACGTCTTCCCGATCCAGCTGCCGCCGCTGCGCGACCGCCACGGCGACGTCGATCTCCTCGCCGACCATTTCCTCGCCGAGCTCAACAAGGCCGACGGCACGGCGAAGACGCTGAGCGTCGCCTGCAAAGACCGGCTGCGCACCTACCAGTGGCCCGGCAACGTCCGTGAGCTGAAAAATCTCGTCCAGCGCGCGTTCATTCTGGGCGAGAACGAGATCGACGTGGAATGCCTGCCGCCCGAGCTGAGCGCCGAGCACGGCGGCGCAAACTCACAGCCCGCGCTCAAGGTCGGCACCTCGCTTGCCGAGACGGAGCGCAGACTGATCCTCGCGACGCTCGACCACTACGAGGGCGACAAGAAGAAAGCCGCGGAAGTGCTCGGGATAAGCCTGAAGACGCTCTACAACCGCCTGAACCTCTACAAACAGCACTGATGCGGCAGGAGCGCCGGCGCGCTCCTGCCGAGGACGCGCCAAGCTCAGTCTTTCGCGTCGTCCACCGCGCGGTCGACCGCTCGACCGGCCTTCTCGACCGGTCCCTTCGGGTGGATCGCGTCACTGACCTTGTCCGCGGCCTTGTCGAGCTTTTCGCCGGCGCGTTCGGCGGGCCCTTTGCTCTCGCAGCCGACGGTACCGAACGCGACCGCCGCGCCGAGAATCAATCCAGACATCACGGAAACGAAACGTCGTGAAGCAGCCATCGATCCTCCTCGAACGTTACGGGACGGGCGCACTTCGCCCGGTGAGCAGCGCGATCACGATGAAGATCACCGCGACCACGACGAAGATGTAGCCGATCTCGGCCGACATGCCGGCGACGCCACGGAAGCCGAGGACCGCCGCGATCAACGCGATCACGAAAAACGTCAGCGCCCATTGCAGCATACGATTCTCCTTTCGTGCACAGACCGGCGATCGTAGATGCCGGCTTGAACGGTACGATCTCTGCGGCAGCATAGCTGGAACTGTGCCACGTCGAATGGCGCGCAACTCCGCGACAGGACGAGTGCGCCGTCGCTCCGCGCCGGGCGCGCGGATGAGCACCTTACAAGTAGCTGTAAGCCTTACAGCTCCCGCTCCGACCCTCTGGACCCATGGCGCGTCCGTGCCACTATGGGCCGGATGGACGCCCTCCTCGCCGTCGACGGCCTCGTCAAACGCTACGGGAAGCGCGCGGCTCTGCGGGGCGTGACGTTCACCGTCCGGGCCGGCGAGGTGGTCGCGCTCCTCGGCCCGAACGGTGCCGGCAAGTCGACGACGCTCTCGATCCTCGCCTCGCTCCTCGCTCCCGACGGCGGCAGCGTGACCGTCGCAGGGCACCGCCTTCCGGACGGCGCCCGCGAGGCCAAGCGCGCGACCGGCTTCGTGCCCCAGCAGATCTCCCTCTATCCGACGCTCACCGCGCGCGAGAACCTCCGCTTCTTCGCCCGCATGCAGGGACTCGGCCGGGCAGCGGCGACGGAGGCAACCATACGCGGGCTCGCGCTGGTCGCACTCGAGGAGCGCGCGGACGAGCTGGTCGCGACCTTCTCCGGCGGCATGCGGCGGCGCCTGAACCTCGCCTGCGGCATCGTGCATGCGCCGCGCGTCCTCCTGCTCGACGAACCGACGGTCGGCGTCGATCCGCAATCGCGCGAACGAATCTACGAGGCGGTCACCGCGCTCACGCGCGGCGGCGCGGCGGTGCTCTACAGCACGCACGACATGGAGGAGGCCGAACGGCTCTGCGATCGCGTCGTCCTCCTCGACGGCGGCATCGTGGTCGCGATCGGCAGTCCTGCCGAGCTCGTCAGCCAAGCCGGCATGTCGTCGCGCATCCATCTGCGCACGGTCCGGACGCTCCCGAGCGGTTGGCTCGACGGTGTGGGCGGCGCCCGCGTCGTCGGCGGCGCGGGGAGCGAGGCGCTCGTCGCGCTCGACGAGCCGAGCGACGTGTCGACGACGCTTCTGTGCGCGTCGCGCGCCGGCGGCGAGATCGTCGAGCTCACCTTCCACCGGCCCAACTTGGCCGACGTCTTCTTCGCGATGACGGGCCGCGCGCTGCGCGACGAGAGCGGCGCGAGCGCCGCCTTGCATTGATGCTGGCCGGCCTCGGCGCCGCGGTCGCGAAGGATCTGCGGCTCTTGGTCCGCGACCGCGCCGGCCTGATCTTCCTGACGCTCGCGCCGATCGTGGTGATCACGGTCGCCGGCCTCTCGCTCGCGAGCCTCTACGGCGAGAACCCGCGCGGCACGAGTGCGTACGTGCTGCCCTTCGTCGATGCCGACGCCGGCGGGATCGGACGTGCGCTGGCGTCGCGTCTCTCGGGCGAGGCCGGCCTGCGGCTCCGCCGCGTCGGCACGGCCGACGAAGCGCGCGCGCTCGTGCGCGGCCGCACGGCCGGCGCGGCGCTGGTGATCCCACCCGGTACGTCGCACGCGCTGAAGCACGGGCAGCCGGCGGCGATCGAGCTCTACACCGATCCCGTCAAGTACCTCGAGCTCGCCGAGGTGCGGGGTGCGATCCAGGAGCTGCGTCATGAGCTGCAAACGCGCGTGCGTGACCGTGCCCAGGTGCGCCTCGACCGCGCGCGCGCAGCGGCCGTCGAGGCGCGTGCCGACTTCGAACGCACGGCGCGGCGTATCGAAGCCGAGGTCGGCGCGTTGCCGGCGGAGCTCGAGTCGGCCCGGACGCGCCTCGCGCGACAGCTCGCGAGCGTGAGCGCCGAGGCCGAGCGCCAACTCCATGCGGCCGAGGCGCTCGCGCAGCAGCGCGCGGGCGCCGTGCGCGAGCGCCTCGCCGCACAGCTGGCGCCGGTCAAGGCGTTCCTCGTCGAGGTGCAGCAAAGCCAGCGCGCGTTCGACGCATGGATGGCGGTCGTCCGCGAGAAGGCAGGGCGCTTCGCCGATCGCGTGCCGCCGCCGCCCGCCGCACCGGTGGTGCCGTCCGAGGTCGCCGCGCTCGCGGAACGCGACGTCGCTCAGCTGAGCGCCGACCTCCTCGCGTCCGACGGCACGCCACCCGAGCTTCCTCCGCCGCCGCGTCTGGTGCTGCCGCCGCTCCCCGACGTGCCGCGCGTCACGTTGCCGCCCCTGCCGAGCATTCCCGCGGTACGCTTACCGGGCGCGCTCGCGATCGAGGAGACCAGCGTGACCGGCGCGCCGCGCCGCCTCAACACCTTCGATCAGAACGTTCCCGGCTTCAGCGTGACGTTTCTCTTGCTCGGGATGCTGCTCGGCGTGTCGATGGGTCTGCTCGACGAGCGCGACTGGGGGACGCTCGCCCGCCTGCGCGCGACACCGACGCCGCTCGCGACGATACTGATCGCGAAGCTGCTTGCGCGCTTCAGCGTCGGCCTGGTGCAGATGCTGCTCCTCTTCGCGATCGGACGGGCGGCCTTCGGCGTGTCGCTCGGGCCGCAGCCGTGGGCGCTCGTGCTGCCGACCGCGGGCATCGTCTTCGCCGGCACCGCGTTCGGTCTCGTCGTCGCCGGCGTCGCGCACACCCGCGAGGCGGTGCTGCCGGTCGGCTCGATCGTGATCGTGACGATGGCGGCCGTCGGCGGCTGCTGGTGGCCGATCGATCTCGAGCCGCCGTGGATGCGGTCGGCCGCACGCATCTTCCCCACGACCTGGGCGATGGCGGCGTTCAACGACCTCATGATCCGGCGCCAAGCGATCGAGAGCGTGCTCCGGCCGACCGCGGTCCTGTTCGCGTTCGGCGCGCTCTACCTCGCGGTCGGAATCGTGCTCTTCCGCCGTCACGCGCTGACGGCGGTGTGAGCTCGACGCCGACCGACTCAGTGCAGCTCGAAGCGCTCCCGCAAGAGCCGCAGCAACGCGACGTTGTCACTGTGCCCGGTCATCCGCGCGGTCACGAAGCCGCGGATCGGGCGCCCGAGCAGGTAGAAGTCGCCGAAGATGTCGAGGATCTTGTGGCGAACGAACTCGTCGGCGAATCGCAGCGGCGTGTTCACCACGCCGTTGTCGCCGATGAGGATGCAGTTGTGCAGGCGGCCGCCGCTCGCGAGGCCCATGCGCTCGAGGGTCTCGATCTCGTGCACGAAGCCGAAGGTTCGGGCCGGCGCGATCTCGTGCTTGAAGCTCGCCGTGTCGGTGAACTGAAACGTGAGCTCTTGCCGGCCGACGGGCGGCGGATACTCGAGCTGATAGCTCACCCCGAAGCAGGGAGCCGGATCGATGGCGAGATACTCGCCGCCACCGTCGCGATCGCCGATCTCGTAGCGGCGGTCGATCACGATCTCCTCCACCACCCCCGCCTGGTCTTGCACCCCGGCGCTCTCGATCAAGGCGCAGAACTCCTGTGCCGAGCCGTCGAGGATCGGGATCTCGCCCTGCATCTTCACCAGCAAGTTGGTGATGCGGTAGCCATGCAGCGCCGCGAGCAGATGCTCGACCGTCCGGGCGACGATGCCGTTGTGGTAGAGCGTGGTCGCGTAGCCGGTCGAGTCGACGTACTCGATGCGCGCCGGGATCATCGCCGCCGTGGAGATGCTGCCGAAGACGATGCCGCTGCCCGGCGGAAGCGGCTGCAGGATCAACCCGGTCCGGATCCCCGAATGCAGGCCCTGCCCATTGATGACCACGCTGCGGGCGATGGTGCGCTCGGTCCAGGGTGGCACCACCAGGGGGCCGTCGGCGGGACCGCCGATGCCGAGCGTCGCGACGTCGCTGTCCGCGGCGCCGGCCTCGACCGGCGTCTGTGAGGCGAGCGCCCGGTCGACGACGTGCAGCAGACCGTCGAGCGAGAACGGCTTCTCGATGAAGTCGAACGCGCCGAGCTTGGTCGCGGTGACGGCGGTCTCGATGTTGCCGTGGCCGGAGATCACGATCACCTGCGTCGCCGGCTCGGAGTCGCGGATGTGCCGCAGGAGCTCGATGCCGTCCATCTCGGGCATCCAGATGTCGAGAATCACGAGGCGTGGCCGCTCGGCGGCGATCAGCTGAAGCGCGCCACGGCCGTCCTCGGCCTCGAGGACGCGGTAGCCCTCGTCGGCGAGCACGCCGCGCACGCTGTCGCGGATCCCCGCCTCGTCGTCGACGACCAGGATCGTCTCCGGATTGATCGCATCACTACGCATCGCACCCCTCCCCCTCGGTCAATGTAGGACGACCTGCTCGACCGGCTCTTTCACCGGCAGCTCGATCACGAAACGGCTGCCGCGCGGCTCGTTGTCTTTCACCCGCACGAAGCCTTGATGATCCGCGACGATCGTCGAGACGATCGCGAGGCCCAGGCCGGTGCCGTTCTGCTTCGTCGAGAAATAGGGCTCGAAAAGGCGGGCGCGCGCATCGGGCTCGATTCCCATGCCGGTGTCCGCGACCTCGAGGGCGACGATTCCGTGCGCGCGATGATAGCGCGTCCGCACCTCGATCAGGGCGTCGCCGTTCATCGACGCGCACGCCGCGACGGCGTTGTCGAGCATGTTGATCAAGGCCCGCTTCATGCCTTCGCGGTCGAGCGGCAGCAGCGGCAGCTCGGGATCGGCGTCGAAGCCGAAGCGGATCTCGCGATGCCCTTCTTTGAAGAGCAGCATCGCCTCCTCGACCAAGGCGTTCAGGTTCTCGGGCACATGGTCGCCGGCGGGCATGCGGGCGAAGGTCGCGAACTCGTTCACCAGCGCTTTCAGCTCGTCGACCTGCCGGACGATCGTCCGGGTGCACTCCTCGAACAGCGCACCGTCGTCTTTCAGTTGGTGCGCGTAGCGCTTGTGCAGGCGCTGCGCCGAGAGCTGGATCGGCGTGAGCGGGTTCTTGATCTCGTGGGCGATCCGGCGCGCCACTTCGCGCCACGCCTCCATGCGCTGCACCTTGACGATCTCCGTCACGTCCTCGACGAAGAGCACCAGGCCGAGCGGCTGGCCGGCGTCGTCGCGCAGCATCGTCCCGGTGAGGACGACGTTCAGCACGCGGCCGCCGGCGACCAGCGAGGTCTGCCGCTCGGCGCGCGCGCCCGAGCTCACGTTGCCGTTGCCGCCGCCGTGACCGAGCTCGGCGACGAGATCACGTACCGCGCCCAGGTCGGAGCGGGCGAAGACCTCGGTCGCGTCCTGACCGAGTGCGGCGAGGGCATCGGTGCCGAGGATGCGCTCGGCAGCCTTGTTGATCGTCGTGACCAGGCCGGACGGATCGAGCGAGACTACGCCGCCCGTCATGTTGGCGAGGATCGTCTCCATCGAGCGGCGGCGCTTCTCGAGCTCCGCCGTGATGGTCTCGAGATCGGCCGTCATCTGGTTGAAGGAGCCGACCAGGGTACCGAACTCGTCGTAGCGCGCGAGATGCGTGCCCTCGCCGTCGCCGATGCGGTACTGCCAGTTGCCTTGCGCGACCTCGCGGGTGCCCTCGGCGAGCTTCTGGATGGGGACGGTGATGCCCTTTGCGAGGTAGAGCCCCATCCACGTCGCGCAGAAGATCACCAGCAGGGTTACCAGCACGAGCGTCACGACGTAGTTGCTGGTGATCGGCTGCTTCAGGATCTTGAGCTGGCGGTACTCTTGGAACGAGCGCGCAATCTCGGCGCTGCGGTTGGCGATGCTCTGCGGCACGAAGTAGTCGACGATCACCGCGCCTATGACCGCGCCGTCGCGGCTGATCGGCACCGCGGCGCGAATGATGTCGCCCTTGCCGATCGACTGGATGCGGGTGTCGGCACGGCCCGTGAGCGCGGTCCCGACCAGCGGTGACGTGCGGCCGATCGCCGCTTCCGTCGGCACCTCGTCGGCATGCGCCTCCGCGAGCGGCTGGCGGTCCACGCCGAACACCTGCACGGTGCCGACGTTGTACTCGCGCTGCTTGCCGGCGATGAACGCGTGCAGCCGGTCGGTCTCGCCGCCGGCGAGGAGGTTCTCCTCCGCGACCCGTGCGGCCACCTCGCGGGCGTGAAAGAGCGCGCTGTCGGCGGCGTGCGTGTAGTAGTCCTGCGCGATCTCGAGCGAGCCCGCGAGCGAGTTCTCGACCTGGACGTTGAACCAGTTCTCGATCGAGCTGGTCATGAACCCGAGCGCGACCAGGAAGATGAGGATCGCGGGAAAGATCGAGACCGCCACGAACGCCAGCACCAGCCGCGTCCGCAGCTGCGAGCCGAGAATGCCCTGGCGGCGCTCGAAGACGAGCTTCAAGAGGTTGCGCGCCACCAGGAAGACCAGCAGCACGAGCAGGATGATGTTCAGGTTGATGAGCAGGAAGAAGATGACGTTGTTCGAGAGCGAATGGCTGCTCGAGAACTGCGGCAGGCGGGTCTCGAAGAAGGCGAAGAGCAGCACCGCGAGCGCGGTGCAGAGGATGATCAACCCCTCGCGGCGGCGCTGCACCTCGACCGGGGACGTCGCCCGCGCCGGGTCGGCTCGCTTCGTCGTGTCGCGTATTCGCGGTGGTGTCAGATCAGTCCCGTTTTCTCGTTGGTCAGCGCCGGAAGAGGTACAGCAAGAGCGAGATCACCATGCTGATCAGTACGCAGGTGGCGAGTGGAAAGTAGAGCGTGAACCCATCGCGACGGATCGTGATGTCGCCCGGCAAGTGGCCGAGCCACGTGAACCGGCCGGAGGCATACAGCAGCGCGCCGATAGCCACCAGCACCAGGCCGGTGAAGACCAGGAGTCTTGCAACGCCCTCCATTTGACCCTGACCGGGGGTAAGCGCCGCAGTTTAGAGTCGGGGACGGAGTATGTCCATACCGACACGGCGCATCAACCTTTCTGGTGGCCAAATCGCACCCACGAGGCGGAGCCCTCAGAAAAGTCGAGGCTGAACGGTCCTTTGAGCCACCGGTCGGCCGAAGTGGGAGAGCGCGATCTCGGTTGCGATCCGGCCTTTCGGCGTCCGACTGAGAAAGCCCTCCTTGATGAGATACGGCTCGTAGACGTCCTCGATCGTGTCCGCCTCCTCGCCGACCGCGGCCGCGAGGGTGTCGAGGCCGACCGGACCGCCGCTGAACTTCTCGATGATCGCGAGCAGGATCGCGCGGTCCATCTTGTCGAAGCCCCTGCCGTCGACCTCGAGCAGAACGAGCGCGTCGTCGGCGACGCTGCCGGTGATCCGGCCGTCGGCGCGCACTTGCGCGAAGTCACGGACGCGACGCAGCAGCCGGTTCGCGATGCGCGGCGTGCCGCGCGAGCGGCGCGCGATCTCGGCGGCACCGTCGTCCTCGAGCGGGACCTTCAAGATCGCCGCCGAGCGGCGGAGAATCGTCTGCAGATCCTGCTCGCCGTAGAAGTCGAGACGGAACTGCGCGCCGAAGCGATCGCGCAGCGGCGAGGTGAGGAGTCCCGTGCGCGTGGTCGCGCCGACCAACGTGAACGGCTTCAGCTCGAGCTTGAGCGTGCGCGCCGACGGTCCCTGCCCGACGATGAGGTCGAGCTGGAAATCTTCCATCGCGGGATAGAGCACCTCCTCGACGACCCGGTTGAGACGGTGGATCTCGTCGATGAAGAGGACGTCGCCACGCTCGAGGTTAGTGAGGATGGCCGCGACGTCGCCGGCGCGCTCGAGCACCGGTCCCGACGTACAGCGGATGTCGACGCGCATCTCCCGCGCGATGATGTACGCGAGCGAGGTCTTCCCCAGGCCCGGCGGACCGCAGAGCAGCACGTGATCGAGCACGTCGCCGCGGCCGCGTGCGGCGTCGATCGCGACGCCGAGATTCTCTTTGACGGCGTGCTGGCCGACGTACTCCGCCAGCGCGGTCGGCCGCAGCGAGACGTCGAAGGACGATTCGTCGTCGACCGGCGCCGCGCTCACCACCCGCTCCTCGGGGGCCTTCACCACGTCGCTGCGCTCCGGCAAGCGCCGGCCGTCGGTGTGCTCACGATGCGAGCCTCCGGAGCGCGTCGCGGATGAGCTCGGCGAGGGGCGCTGCGCCCGCCTGCTCCGCGCCGGCGACGGCGCGCTCGGCCTCGCTCTGCTTGTAGCCGAGGTTCACCAGCGCCGAGACCGCCTCGGCACCGTCGCCGGCGATCCGACGCGCGCCGTTCGTCGCGGTCCGCACGGTACGCAACGTCCGCACCTTCTCCTGCAGCTGCAGGATCATGAGATCCGCTTTCTTCTTGCCGATGCCCGGCACCGCCGTGAGCCGGCGCGCGTCGCCGTCGCTGAGCGCCTGCTCGAGGTCCTCCGCCTCCAGACCGGAGAGCACCGCGAGCGCGGCCCGCGGGCCGATCGTCGCGACTTGGATCAGCAGGAGAAAGAGCGCGCGCTCGTGGTCGTCGAGAAAGCCGAAGAGCTGCAGCGCGTCCTCGCGCACGTGGGTGTGGACCCGCAGGTCGATCTCCTCACCGAGGGACGGAAGACGATAGAAGCAGCTCAGCGAAACCAGCAGCTGATAGCCGACGCCGCCCACGTCGACGACGATCTGCTCCGGCGCCTTCTCAAGCAACCGGCCGCGCAGTCGCCCGATCATGCGCGGCCGTCCGCATGCGCCGCGCGCTTGCCGGCGGCGGCGATCGACGCCCGCAGCGGGCTCGATTGCAGGTGGCAGAGCGCGATCGCGAGCGCATCCGCGGCGTCGGCGGGAACGGTCTCGGCGAGACCGAGCTCGCGCGCGACCGCCCGTTGGATCTGCGACTTCTCGGCGCGTCCGGAGCCGGTCACCGCGAGCTTGACCTCGGCGGGACTGTACTCGGCACTGGCCAGGCCGCCGAGCGCCGCGACCAGCATCGCCACGCCGCGGACCTCGCCCAGACGGAAGGCGCTCTGCACGTTCCGACCGACGAAGCTCTTCTCGAGGACGACGACGTCCGGGCGCCACTCGTCGCAGCGGTCGAGCAACGCGCGATGGATCACGGCGAGACGGGCCGGCAGCGACGTGCCGGGTCGCGTCTCGATCGTACCGTGCCCGAGGTGGACGATCGTCGCGCCGTGCCGCTCCAAGATGCCCCACCCCGTGACCGCCGTGCCGGGATCGACTCCGAGCACGCGCATCCTCTCACCCCGCATCTCCACACCACCCCACGTCCGCCCTCAATCGGGCGGCCAGCGCTCAAGCGCTCAGGCGTTCGACCTCTTCTTGTGGAATGTCGACGTTCGCCGCGACCTTCTGCACGTCGTCGTGATCCTCGAGCAACTCGAGGAGCTTCAACGTCTGCTCGGCCTCGCGCCCGCGCAGGGTGACGGTGTTCTGCGGCACCATCGCGACCTCTGCCGACGCGACCGCGATCGTCGCGGCGTCGAGCGCGTCTTTCACCTGGTCGAGCGTGTCGGGCGTCGTGGTGACCTCGAAGGTCTCCCCGGCGTCGGTGATGTCGTCGGCGCCCGCCTCGAGGGCGACCTCGAAGAGGCGCTCCTCGACCGCGGCGCTCTTGTCGACGGTGATGACGCCCTTTTTCGAAAACATCCACGCGACGCAGCCGTCGGTGCCGAGATTGCCGCCATTCTTGGCGAGGAGGTTACGGATCTCGGCCACGGTGCGGTTCCGGTTGTCCGTGAGCGCCGTCACCATGATGGCAACGCCCGCCGGGCCGTAGCCCTCGTACTGTGTCTCCTCGTACGTCACGCCCTCGAGCTCGCCGGTGCCCTTCTTGATGGCGCGATCGATGTTGTCGGTGGGCATGCTTGCGGCCTTCGCGGTGGTCACCGCGGTGCGCAGGCGCGGGTTCGCTTTGATGTCACCGCCGCCCATTTTCGCCGCGACCGTGATCTCTTTGATCAGCTTGGTGAAGATCTTGCCGCGCTTCGCGTCCTTCGCGCCCTTCTTGTGCTTGATCGTGCTCCACTTCGAATGGCCGGACATGTGGTTTCCCTCGCGCGATGACGGTACGTCTATGGGTCATCTGGTTGGTAGCACAGGGCTATCACGCATGCCACCGCGATCGCCGGCACGCGCACTCGTCCGCCGCACTCTCCGCGAGAGACCGCGCTCCGCCGGTTTCACTCCTTGAGCCGGTCGGGCGCCTCGCGCTAGATTCGTCGCGTGACGAGGTGGTGGCGGTGGCGGCAGCCTGCCGACGCGGATGTGCGCGCCCGGTGTGGCACGATCCTCTTGGCGCTGAGCGTCGCGGGCGCCGGCGGCTGCGCGATCCATCCGCAGCTCCCGCCGCAGCCCGGCAAGCCGCAGGTCGGCGTCGCCTCCTGGTACGGGCCGGGCTTTCACGGTCAGCTCACCAGCAACGGCGAGGTCTACGACCAGCACGAGCTGACCGCGGCGCACCCGACGTTGCCGCTCGGCACGCTGGTGCGCGTCACCAATCTCGACAGCGGCCGCTCCGTCGACGTGCGCGTCAACGATCGTGGCCCGTTCGTCAAAGGACGCGCGATCGACCTGTCGCACGCCGCGGCGCAACGGATCGGTATGCTCGGTCCGGGCACGGCACCGGTCCGCATCGACGTGCTCGAGCGTCCGCCCGGCGGCTTCGCCCGCGTCGCGTACTGCGTGCAGGTCGGCGCGTTTCGCGAAGAGGAAAAAGCGCGCACGCTGCGTGCCGACCTTGTCGACCAGTATGAGCGCGTCTATATAAGCGCGGTGCTGACGCGCGCGGATCGTGTGTATCGGGTGCGCGTCGGCCCTTACCCCGACCGCGCCGACGCCGAGCGTCGCGCCGGCGAGCTGCAGCGCTCGGGCCTCGCGGGCATCGTCGCCGAGGAGCCCCAGCCTTGAGCCGGCGGCGCGCGCGCGCCGCGCTGCTGACCGTGCTCGTCGTCGCAGGGTGCTCGGGCTACCGGATCGTCCGCGACGACAAGCTGAACGCACCCGCCGCTGATCGCGTCGAGGACCGGCTGGTGAAGGTCCGCGGCCTGCCGTTCAAGCGCGCCGTCCCGATCGTGACCGTCAGCGCCGGCGAGGCGCGCGGCCTGCTCGAGCGCGAGATCCGGCGCGAGTACGACCCGCCCGAGCTCGCGGCCCTGTCGAAGATCTACGCCGCGCTCGGTCTACTGCCGGCCGGGACCGATCTCGAGAAGACGATGCTGCAGCTCTACGGGAGCGAGGTCGCGGGCTTCTACGATCCGATCGATCATCGCATGGTACTGGTCGCCGACGCGCTCCACGGCGATCTCCGCATGCGGATCCTCGGCGCGATCCTGCGCCGCGATCTCACCGGCGAGCTGGTGCTCGCGCACGAGCTGACGCACGCGCTGCAGGACCAGCACTTCGGCCTCAACATCGGACGCGGCGACCTCGGCGACGACGACGCCGAGCTGGCGCGCCGCGCGGTCTACGAGGGCGACGCGACACTCGCCGGATTCGCCGCCGTGATGGGCAAACTCGGCCGCGGCGCCGCGCGCGCGCTCGCCGGGCAGCTCAGCGGCCTGCCCGAGCAAATCGCCAAGAGCTATCCCGACATGCCGGCGCTCATCCGCGACACGTTGATCTTCCAGTACGTGAACGGCGTCGACTTCGTCTCGTGGGCGTACGAGCACGCGGGATGGGACGGCGTCAACGCCGTGCTGACGCGCCCGCCACGCTCGACCGAGCAGATCCTCCATCCCGAGAAATACTTCCAGAAGCCCGAGTATCCGCTCGCGGTCCGCATCGGCGCGATCGCGCCGTTCATCAACGAGGGCTGGGAGCTCAGCGAGGACGCGACGCTCGGCGAGCTCGTCATCGAGATCCTCATGGAGCGCTTCTTCGACTCGGCCCGTGCCCGCACGGTCGCCGCCGGGTGGGACGGCGATCGCCTGGTCGCGCTCACGAAGGGTGTGCAGACCGGACTGATCTGGATGACGGCCTGGGACACCGAGCGCGACGCGACGGAGTTCGAGAGCGCGTACCGTGAGGTGCTGTCGCGGAAGCTCGGCGGTACCGCTCAGCCGGAAGCGGCGCCCAAGGCGCCGGTCGGCGAGCAGCCCTACTACCTCGAGCGGCGCGGCACCCAGGTGCTCACGATCGAGGGCCCCCTGCAGCCCGATCTCGACGCGCTCGCCGAGCAAGTCTGGCGGCGCACCACGTTCGAGCCGGTGATGCCGTGGGTACCGATCGATCTCGCGGGCAGCACCGGCGGGCTCGCCGCCACGGTGCAGGCGCACTGAGTCAGCGCTTTGGTTTCCCGCCGCGCGTCTCGTCCAGCAACCATCCGAGATAGCTCTTCGCACCGTCGACGATCGGCAGGACGATGAGCTCCGGCACCTCGTAGCTGTGCAGCTCGCGCAGCCGCGACCCGAGATCACGCACCAGGACGCGGCGCGTCTTGATGATGAGCAGCACCTCCTCGCCCCGCTCGACGGCCCCGCGCCACTGATAGATCGAGGTGATCGGCGCGACCAGGTTCACGCACGCCGCCAGACGCTCCGCGACGAGCGCGTGCGCGACTCGCTCGGCCTCGTCGCGTGATCCCGCGGTCGTGAACGCAACGACGGCGTCGGTCGCGAGCACGCCGCGCTTCTTCGCGCGCGTCGACCGCACCGCTCGATTGGCCGCTGCGGACGGCTGGCTCCGCTCGTTCACGCCGCCGCGGCCGGCGCGCCCGGCGATCGTCGGGAGCGGGCCGGCACCGCGCTTCGCGCGTGCGACACGCCGTCGCGTCGTGCTCACGTCGCGGTTCCTGGACGTCCACCGCTGGCGAGCCAGCTGTCGATCAAGCGCGAGTAGTCGACGGTGACGGCCGGCGCCGCCGGCAATCCGAGAATGCGATACGCGGGGGGACGACGGCGCAGTCGCCGCCACACTCGCCGGTGCCATGGAGCGCGCTTCGACCCGAGCGGCAGGACACCGGCCTCCTCGAGCTCGCGGCGGAGCTCGACGCTCGAGGCGATCCCGACGTAGCCGCGCCGGACCAGATCGTCGAGCGAGTTCCGCAGGCGCTCGGGCGTGTAGCTCGAGCGCTGCATGAGCGAGCGCCCGACGTCGACGACCGCATCGATCGGGAGCGTCGCTTCCTCGTGCAAGACCAGCGCGGTTTGGAAGTAGTTGAAGGTCGGTACCAGACGCGGGCCGAACGACTCGAAGTGTCCCGGCGGCGTGCGGCGCTCGAGGTTGATGAAGATCCGGCGCACGCAATCGCTGTGCGTGAGCCGCGCGCGGAGATCGTTGATCTCGATCAGTCGCAGCGGGTCGATGCGCAGGCGGATCAGCAGCTCGGTGAGCGCGTCCGGCGTCAGGCGCCCGGCGAGGACGTCGGCATACAAGCTGTAGATCACCGGGTCGGACTCCCAGTCGTCGCCGAAGAGGTACTCGATCGCGTCGGGCGGCGCGGCGAGACGCGCCTTCAAGAGCTCGGCGAGCTTGAAGCCGACCTGCTCGCGCAGCAGACGGAAGCGCCCGCGGACCAGGTGCTGAAGCTGGTCCTTGAAGACGATACCGTCGACGTCGACCCCGTCGAGCGCGAGCTTCTCGCGAATCGCGCGCCCGATCTGCGGCGGGCTCGCCGAGATGAAGTAGACGAAGGCCGGACGTCCCTCGCGCTTGGCGCTCTGGCGGAGGGTGCGAATGAGCGCCGCCACCCCGGGCGCGTCGACTTTGTCCTCGGCGCGCTCGAAGGGCACGCGCATCATCTTTCGCAGACTCTCGAAGTCGCTCTTCAAGTAGGTCTTGTCGAGGTCCCAGCGGTACACGACGGGCGGCGGCGGCGCGGTCAGCACGCGGCGCGGGTTGCGCGCCTCGGTCCAACGCTGCAGGGCGGCGAGGCGGGTCATCGGATCGCCTGGATGCCCTGCGCGATCTCCTGCGCGACGCCGTCGCGGACCGCCTTCGCCGCGACTTTCACCGAGTTCTCGATCGCCTGCGCGGTCGAGCGACCGTGCGCCTTGATGAAGATGTGCTCGAAGCCGAGCAGCGGCGCGCCGCCGTACTTGGTGTAGTCGGTGAGGTGCGCCACCTCGCGGATACCGCGCGACAAGAGCGCCATACCGAGCCGCCACACCAGGCGGCGTTTCACCGCCGTGCTGGCGACGTCGCTCACCACCTCCGCGACGCCCTCGATGAGCTTCAGCACCACGTTCCCGAGCAAGCCCTCGCAGACGATCACGTCGGCGCGTCCCTTGGCGACGTCGTTGCCCTCGATGTTGCCGACGAAGTCGATGCCGGGGAGCGCTTTCAGGCGGCGGTGCGCCTCGGCGAGCACCTCACCGCCCTTGAACTCCTCGACGCCCATGTTGAGGAGGCCGACGCGCGGCTGGCTGACTTTGGAGACGCCGCGCGCGTAGGCGCTGCCCATGACGCCGAATTGCACCAGGTCGATCGCCTCGCAGCGGATCGTCGCGCCGACGTCGAGGATCAGCGCCAGCTGGTCCTGTCCCGGGTACTCGGTCTGGCGCGGGTAGACGCTCGCGAGGGCGGTCTTGCGGATGCCCTTGATCGTGCGGAACTCTCGCGCGCAGGCGAGGATACAGGCGCCGGTGTTGCCCGCGCTCACCAGCGCGTCGGCGCGGCCGGCGGCGACCAGGCTCGCGCCGACGGCGATCGAGGCGTCGCGCTTCGCGCGCAGCGCCTCCTTCGGGCTCTCGTTCATGCCGACGGTCTCACCGGCGTGGTGGATGCCGATGTGCTCGGGGTTGTACGAGACGCCGTCGAGGAGCTGCTGGATGCGACGCTCGTCGCCGACCAGCACGCACTCGATCGAGGTCGAGAGCGAGGCCCGCGCGACGCCCTTCACGATCTCGTCCGGCGCGAAGTCTCCGCCCATCGCATCCACGGCGATCACCGGCATCGCGTTTCCCTCGCCCCCATCCCTCGCGCGGCATTATAGGCGGACCGGCGCCTCATGCCGAAGCGCGATGCAGGCGCCGCCGCAGCGTCGCGGCGTCGACCCGGTACTTGAATGCCTTGCGGCCGTCGATGGTGAGCACCGGCACCTCGAGGCCGTACGCCGCGGCGAGCGCGGGATCGCCGTCGACGTCGACGACCTCGAGCTCGAACGGCAGCGCACGCCGCACCTCGTCGACGACGGCTTTCATCTCGTCGCAGAGGTGGCAGTCGTGCCGCCCGTAGAGGACGACGCGCGTCATGCTCATGCGCGGCGCCGCGCGCGGGCGGCGGTGCGGCGGCGCGACAGCGCGCGGAGCGCGCGCCGCGTGCGCGGGCACGGCCGCTCGCCCGCGCCTGCGAGCGTGGTGAGGTGCCGTCGCAAGAGGTCGACGTCCGCCGGCGTGTCGACGTCGTACCAACAGGGCAGCAAGGCGTAGGGAATGCGGGCGCGCGCGAGGCGCCTCAGCGTACGCGCGAGGACACCGGCGTCGCTCCAACGCATGCGGGCGAAGATCGGCGGCACCGGTGTCCGCATGCCGACCAGGTAGTAGCCGCCGTCGAGGCTCGGTCCGAGCACCACCCGGTGGGTCCGCAAAGCCGCGAACGCCCGCGCGACGAACTCCGGCGGCAACGTCGGCGCGTCGCTGCCGATCACCACCACCCGGCGCGCGATCGCAAGCCCGGCGACGGCGGCGCGACGCATCCGCGCACCGAGATCGCCCTCCCCTTGCGGCAACCGCTCGAGCCGGTAGCGCGCCGCCAGGTGGTCGAAGAACGGTGATCGCGTCGACGGTGTGCACGCCAGGACGAGACGAAAGCGCGCGCCGAGGGCTGCGCACAGATCCTCGACGAACCCGCGATACAGGACGGCGGCTGCGGCCGGGCGAAACGCCGGCGCGAGCCGCGTCTTCACCGGCCCGGACTCGGGATCACGCACCATCATGACGAGGAGGTTCGCGTGCGACGTGGAGGCGACGATAGGGACCGATCTAACGCGTCACCGCGCCGCGAACAACCGCCAGCACTCGTGAGTTGACAGTCGGGGCATGCTCCCGTACTGAACTGGGTTCACTGCAATGGCCGACGGGGCATCCATGGAATACGCGATCATCCGTTCTGGTGGGAAGCAGTACCGGGTCAGCCCGGGCGATACCGTACGGCTCGAGAAGCTCGACGGCGAGCCGGGCGGTGATCTCGCCTTCGCCGAGGTGCTGCTGGCGTCGTCGGGGGGCACGGTACAGGTCGGAAAGCCCCTGCTGGAGGGCTTCCGCGTCCTCGGCGAGATCGTGCGGCACGAGAAGGCGCGGAAGATCCTCGTCTTCAAGAAGAAACGCCGCAAGAACTATCGCCGCAAGCAAGGGCATCGCCAGCAGCTGACGGTAGTGCGTGTGACCGGCTTCGAGGGCGGCGCAGGCGCGACCGCACCGGCAGCGGAAACGGACCAGGACAATGGCGCATAAAAAAGGGCAGGGCAGCAGCCGCAACGGTCGCGACAGCCAGGGACAGCGACGCGGCGTCAAGGTCTACGGCGGTCAGACGGCGAAAGCCGGCCACATCCTCGTCCGCCAGGTCGGCACCCGCGTCCATCCCGGCAAGAACGTCGGCTGTGGTCGCGACTTCACGCTCTTCGCGAAGATCGACGGCATCGTGCAGTACGAGCGTGTCGGCAAAGAGCGGCGGCGCGTGAGCGTCTATCCGCCGGAGGCGTCTCCGCCGGCGCCGGCGGCCTCCTAAGCTACCCCTCTCACTCCGAGCTCGCCCGCACCTCCCCGATCCGATCGGGGCCGCCATCGCCGCGCCGATCGCCACCCGTGCACGTGCTGCGTGCCGCTTCGTCGTTGGCTGGCTCGCGGTGGCTGCGGTACATTTCGAGCCGGTGATGAAGTTCGTCGACGAAGCACGCGTCTCGGTGAAAGCGGGTGACGGCGGCCGCGGCTGCATGGCCTTCCTGCGCGAGAAGTACCGTCCGCACGGCGGTCCGAGCGGTGGCAACGGCGGTCGCGGCGGCGACGTCGTGTTCCGCGCCGATCCCGGCCTCGCGACCCTCCTCGATTTCCGCTTCCAACGTCACCTCGAGGCCGAGCGCGGCGAGCACGGCCGCGGCAAGGAGCAGCACGGCGCCGGCGGCGCGTCGCGCGAGGTGCGGGTACCGATCGGGACGCGCATCCTCGATGCCGAGAGCGGCGCCCTCATCGCCGACCTCGACCACGCCGGCGCGGAGGTGGTGGTCGCACGCGGCGGACGCGGCGGACGCGGCAACGCGACGTTCAAGACCGCGACCAACCGCGCGCCGCGCCGCACCGAGCCCGGCGAAGAGGGCGAGGTACGCGAGCTCCGGCTCGAGCTCCGCCTGCTCGCGGACGCCGGGCTGGTCGGCTATCCGAACGCCGGCAAGTCGACGCTCATCGCCGCGGTATCCGCGGCACGGCCACGCATCGCCGACTATCCGTTCACGACGCTGGTGCCGAACCTCGGCGTCGCCCGGATCGGTGAGGACGCGATCGTGATCGCCGACATTCCGGGCCTGATCGAAGGCGCGCACCAGGGCGCCGGGCTCGGCACGCGCTTCTTGCGCCACGTCGCCCGTACGGCGGTCCTGGCGCACCTCGTCGACCTGACCGACGAGCGCGATCCGCTCGCCGCCTTCGACGCGATCAACCACGAGCTCGCCTGCTTCGACGCGGACCTCGCGGCGAAGCCGCAGCTCGTCGTCGGCACGAAGCTCGACGCCGCCGACCCGGCACGAGTCGAGGCGGCGCACGCGGCCTTCGCCGCGCGCGGCCTCGAGCTGCTGCCGATCTCGGCGGTCACCGGCGCCGGGGTCCCGGCGCTGCTCGCGCGTCTCGCAACGGCGGTGCGCGCCGCGCGTCGCGCCGCGGAGGCGACCGACGCCATCGTCGCCGAGCATCCGCAATGAGCCACCTCGACGCGAAGCGGACCATCCTCGCGCGCACGCGCCGGCTGGTGGTGAAGATCGGGAGCGGCGTCCTCACCCGCGCCGACGGCGATCTCGATCGCGCCCGTATCGACGATCTGAGCGGCGAGATCGCGGCGCTGCACGCGGCGGGACGCGAGGTCGTCGTGATCACGTCGGGCGCCGTCGCCGCCGGCGTCGGCCGCCTCGGCCTGGCGCAACGTCCGCGCACGATCCCGCACAAGCAAGCGGCGGCCGCGGTCGGACAGATCGGCGTGATGGCGGTCTACGAGTCGGCGTTCGCCGGACGCGGCATCAAGGTCGCGCAGGTCCTCCTCACGCGCGACGACCTCTCGAACCGCCGCCGCTACCTGAACGCGAAGCACGCGATCATGGCCCTCCTCGAATGGCGGGTCGTGCCGATCGTGAACGAGAACGACACCGTCGCCGTCGACGAGATCAAGCTCGGCGACAACGACAATCTCTCGGCGCTGGTCGCGACGCTCGTCGAGGGCGATCTGCTGGTGATCTTGAGCGACGTCGCCGGTTTGCACACCGCCGATCCGCGCCACGACCCGACGGCCGCGTTGATCCCGCTGGTCGCGGCGGTGACGCCGGAGCTGGAATCGATCGCCGGCACGGGCGGCCCGCTCGGCACCGGCGGCATGTCGACGAAGCTCGCGGCGGCGAAGAAGGCATCCGCCTCCGGCATCCCGACCATCATCACCGACGGCCGCCGCGCGGGTGTCCTCGCGGGCGTGATGGACGAGACGATCGAGCTCGGCACGCTGATCCTCCCGCTGCGCGATCGCCTCGCGAGCCGCAAGCATTGGATCGCCTACACGCTGAAGCCCGGCGGCTCGGTGGTGGTCGACGACGGCGCCCGCAGCGCGATCACCACGAAAGGCCGGAGCCTGCTCCCGTCCGGCGTGCGCGAGATCCGCGGCAGCTTCGGCGTCGGCGCCTGTGTCCAAATCGTGGGGCTTGACGGACGTGAGCTCGCGCGCGGGCTGGTGAGCTACAGCGCCGCCGAGCTCGACAAGATCAAGGGCCGCCACTCGCGCGAGATCGAGGCGGCGCTCGGCTACAAGATCAGCGACGAGATCATCCACCGTGACGACCTCGTCGTGCTACAGGAGCCGGTATGAACCTCGAGGAAAGCGTCATCGCGCTCTGCCGCGAAGCGCGCGCGGCGGCGCCCGCGATGGCCGCGGCCACGACCGCGGTCAAGAACGAAGCGCTCCGCGCCGGTGCCGCGGCGCTGCGCACCCATGCCGAAGATCTCTTGCGCGAGAACGCCCGCGACGTCGCCGCCGTCACCGACGCGACTCCCGCCTTCGTCGATCGCCTCACGTTGACGCCGTCGCGCATCGAGGCGATGGCGGCGGGCGTCGAGCAGGTCGCCGAGCTGCCGGACCCGGTCGGCGAGACGATGACCCGCTGGACGCGCCCGAACGGTCTCGAGATCGAGCAAGTACGAGTGCCGCTCGGCGTGATCGGCATCATCTACGAGTCGCGCCCCAACGTCACCGCCGACGCGGCGGCGCTGTGCCTGAAGTCCGGCAACGCGGTCGTCCTGCGCGGCGGCCGCGAGGCGATCCGCACCAGCACGCTCATCGCCGACATCCTCCGCGACGCCGCGACCGGCCTGCCGCGCGGCGCGATCTCTTTCGTACGCACGACCGACCGCGAGGCGGTGCGGGTCCTCCTCCGGCAATCCGATTTCATCGACGTGATCATCCCACGCGGCGGGGAAGAGCTGATCCGCGCCATCACCGAGGGCTCGCGCATCCCGGTGATCCAGCACTTCAGCGGCGTCTGCCAGCTCTACGTCGACGGTGCCGCCGATCTCGCCCTCGCCGAGCGCCTCTGCATGAACGCCAAGGCGCAGCGCCCGGGGGTGTGCAACGCGATCGAGAACCTGCTCGTCCATCACGACGTGGCGGCGCGTTTTCTGCCGGCGATCGCCAAGCGCCTGCGTGCCGCCGGCGTCGAGATCCGCGGCTGTCCGGAGACCCTGCGCATCGTCCCCGACGCGCGGCCCGCGACCGACGCCGATTGGGACACCGAGTACCTCGACCTCATCCTGGCGGTGAAGGTCGTCGACTCGCTCGACGACGCGGTCGCCTTCATCCGCCGTCACGGCTCCGGTCTCGCCGACGCGATCGTCACGACCGACCAGGAGGCGGCGAATCGGTTCGTCAAGGCCGTCGACTCGGCCGCGGTCTTCGTCAACGCCTCGACGCGCTTCACCGACGGCTTCGAGTTCGGCTTCGGCGCCGAGATCGGCATCAGCACCAACCGGCTGCACGCGCGCGGCCCGATGGGGCTCCGCGAGCTCACCACCTACAAGTACGTGGTGCGAGGCAACGGGCAGATCCGCGAGTAGCGATGGCGCGGATCGGGCTTTTCGGTGGCACCTTCAACCCGGTGCACGTCGCACACCTGCGCGCCGCCGAGGAGGTGCGCGAGGCGGCCACGCTCGACCGCGTCGAGTTCGTGCTCTCGTCGGTGCCTCCGCACAAGGCGAGCGCCGGCCTGGAAAGCGCCCAGCACCGCTTGCGCATGCTCGAGCTCGCGGTCGCCGGAAACCCGGCGTTCGCCGTGAACCGCAGCGAGCTCGACCGCGAGGGCCGATCCTACTCGATCGATACGATTCGTGCCGCGGGCGAGCGTGATCCCGACGCCGCGCTCACGTTCATCGTCGGCGCCGATGCCTTCAACGACATCGAGAGCTGGAAGGAGTTCGCGAGCATCTTCGCGCTTTGCGACGTGTGCGTGCTCTCACGTCCCGGCGCCGTCGCCGAGCGACCTCCCCTAGCGATCGAAAATCTGTTCTGTTACGATTCGTCCACGCGGATGTACCTCCATCGATCCGGACACGCTCTCCGTTTCCTTCCCATCACACCGCTCATGATCTCGGCCTCCGACATCCGCCAGCGTCGCGCCGCCGGCAGCTCGGTACGCTACCTCGTACCCGACGCGGTCGACGCGTACATGCGAGATCACGGCCTCTACACGACGGAGTCCGCCGTCCCTTGAGCTCGCCTGACGCGCTCCAGACGGCACTGCTCGCGAGCCGCGCGGCGCTGGAGAAGAAGGCCATCGGCCTGGTCGTGCTGGACGTCGCGGAGCTCACGTCGATCGCGGATCACCTCGTGATCTGCACCGGACGCTCCGACCGGCAAGTGCAGAGCATCGCACGCGCGATCGAGGAGACGCTCGAGCAGAACGGCATCCGGCCGGTCGCGATCGAGGGCGCGCGGCGCGGGCAGTGGATCCTGATGGACTACCGCGACGTGATCGTCCACATCTTCTACCAGCCGGTGCGCGAATTTTACGACCTCGAACGACTGTGGGACCACGCGCCGCGCGTCCAGCTCCCCGAGCCGCTGCATAGCCAAGCTCTAGGATACCGCACGGGAACTGCCGGCCTCTGAGAGGCCCCGCCAACGCGTGCTACGGCTGACCCTCATCCTCGCGACGATCGCCGCGACCCTCGTCGGTCTCGGCTATCTCCTCCATCTGAATCCCGATCCGGTGACCTTGCACCTGTCGTCGACGCAGGCATGGCAAGCGCCGCTGCCGGTGGTGCTGCTGGCGGCGCTCGTGCTGGGCGCGGTGGTGACGTTCGCGGTCTCGCTGATCCGTGCCGGCCGCACGGCGCTCACCGGATGGCGCCTCCAGCGCGGCAGCCAGCGCGCGCGCCGCCACCAGGGCCGCAAAGACCACGGCCTCGGCCTCGCCTGGCTCGGTGAGCACGACAAGTCGCGCGCGTTGCTCGCGAAGGCACTGCGCGACACGCCCGACGACCTCGCCGCGTTCCTGCTCTTCGTGCGGACCTATCTCGATCAAGGCGATCATCGCCGCGCGCGCAGCGTTCTCGAGGAAGGCATCGACCGGCGCGGCCCCGATCCCAAGCTCCTGCTCTTCCTCGCCGAGGCACGGCTCGGGCTCGGCGACCTCCCCGGCGCGATCGAGGCCCTCGAACGCGCGCACCGCGCCGATCCCGCGAGCCCGCGCGTCGCCGACAAGCTGCGCGACGCCTACGTCGGCGCGGGACGTTGGCGGGAAGCGGCGGCGATGCAGGAGAGCCACCTCGCGACCGTCCACGAGCCGCAGGCCCGTGCCCAGGCAGAGCGGCGCCTGATCGGCATGCGCTATCAGAGCGCGCTCGCGATCCCGGAGCCGAGCGCGCGCGCGACCGCGCTGCGGGCCCTGCTGCGCAACGCCCCCGACTTCGAGCCCGCGGCCGTGGGCCTCGGCGACGCGCTGATCGAGATCGGCCAGACCCGCCAAGCCGAGCGCCTGTGGCGGCGTATCCTCGGGCGCGGCGCGCGCGCCGGCGTGTTCGAGCGTCTCGAGCGCTTGATGCGCGGCGGGCCGAACGCCGCGCGCCTCGACGCCTTCACGCGCCGGCTGGTGCGGCGGCATCCCACCGACGGAACGGCGCGCCTCTTCCGCGCCCGCATGCTGGTGCGCGACGGACGCCTCGACGAGGCCGCGATCGAGCTCGGGCAGGTGCCGCCGCCGTGGCAGACGCTGCCCGGCTATCATGCGTTGCTCGCCGAGCTGCACGTGCGGCGCGCCGCCTACGACGACGCGGTCACCGCATATCGGCACGCCCTCGCCGCCGGCGCGGTCGCGGCGTTCCGTTGCGAGGTGTGCGGCACCGACGCGGAGGAGTGGCGCGGCTTCTGCGCCGCCTGCAAGAGCTGGAACAGCTACCGTTCGGGCTTCGACCTCAGCCCTTCGCCCGCGGCGACCGGAGCGTCGCCGCCGGCCGCGGGCGCGACGCTCGTGGCGGCGCCTCCGCGTCCCGCTTAGCGCGCGGGCGCGGCGGAGTCGTCGCGCCCGCGTCGATCGACGCCGCCTCGGCGTCGTGGTCCGGCGCCGCGCGATCCGCGAAGAGGTACGCGTGCATGTGCAGCAGACCGGCGACGTCGTGGAGGTCGGTGTCGAAGTTCGGCACGGTGACGATCGGCGTCCGGCGCGGCAGCTGCGCCCGAAACTGCTCCATCCGCAGCGCCTCGCCGCGCGCGAGGAGCTGGTAGTCGACGAAGTTGCCCGCCATCCACTCGCCGACCGTGCCACCGAGACCCGCGTCCTCCAAGGCGCGCTCCACCGTCGGCCGGTCGCTGCGCGCGACGGTGCCACCCGGGAAAAGCGCAGGATCGGCGGGAAACTCCTCGTGGACGCGGTTGAAGACGACACCCTTCAACGCCATCTTCAGCGCCCGGATCCGGTCCGAGAAGAACTCGGCCTCGTTCAGCACCGGCTCCTCGGGACCCGTCACCAGCACGAACGCCGTCGTCTTCGCGCGCAGGACGTCGTGGATCGTGTCGGTGCGCGCCGAGAAGGCGTCGAACATCCCACTCATCGCCGAGAAGAAGTCGGAGATCTCCGACAGCGCGCTGATGCCGGTCGCCTCCTCGAGCTTGCGGAAGAGGAAGCCGGCGGTGCGGTTCAACGCTTTGGCGACGCGCCACCCCTGCGTGAGCGACGGCACCACGAACCAGCGCACCACGCGACGGTCGAGGAAGTCGCGCATGCGCTCCGGCGCCTCGAAGAAGTCGAGCGCGTGTTTGGTCGGCGGCGTGTCGAGAACGATCAAGTCGTACTGCCCGCTCTCCACCAGCACGCAGAGCTGCTCGATCGCCATGTACTCGTACGAGCCCGCGAAGCTCTGCGACAAGCTCTGGTAGAAGCGATTCTTCAGCATCCGCTCGCGCACCTCGTCCGACGGCGCGTGGCGCGCGATCAAGCGATCCCACGCGCCCTTCTGATCGAGCATCATCGCCGCCAGCGTGCCCTTCACGTGGACGCCGCGCGCGCCGAGGTCGACGGGATGCGGCTCGTCGCCGAGGGTCGCCAGGCCGAGCGAGTTGGCCAGCCGTCGCGCCGGGTCGATCGTGAGAACGACGGCGCGCCGCCCTTGCAGCGCGCCCCAGAGCGCGAGCGACGCCGACGTCGTCGTCTTGCCGACGCCGCCGCCGCCGACGCAGATCACGACGCGATGGTCGCGGAGCAGGCCGTTCAGCACGTCACGCCTTTGCCCCAGTGCCGGCGGCGGCGAGCTGCCGCTCGGCATGGGCGAGCAGCGCCCGCACCTCGGGAAGCCCGAACTCCTCGGCAAAGAGGAACGGCAGCTGGATCTGGGGAATGCGCACCACCTGGCGCAGTTTTTCCAAGTATCGACGGTTGATCGCCGCCCAGCCTGCTTCCTCGCGCGCGCAGCGCAGGACGTCGGCGACGAGCGGCGGTACGCCTTCCGCGGAGGGAATCGCGTCGGGTGCGACCGGCGCCTCGTGCACCCGGTTCACGAACAGCACGCCGAGCGGCATGTGCAGGGTGTCACGGAGCTGCAAATACATCTCGATCGTCTCGTTGACCGGCATCTCCTCGGCGGTCGTCACCGGGCAGACCGCGGTGCGCGTCGGATCGCTGAGAAGCGCCATCACCTTGGTCGCCTCGGTCCGTACCAGGCCGGAGCCGAAGGTGTCATAGGCCGCGCGCGGCATGCGCAGGTACTGCAGGCTGTGGCCGGTCGCCGGCGCGTCGACGACGATCGCGTCCCACTTGCGACCGCGCGCCGACGGCAGCTGCTCCTCGTACCAGATCTTGCCGACGGTCATCAGCTCCTTCAGCCCCGGCGCAGCCGCGACGAAGTGATGGTAGATCTTGCTGCCGACGACCGCACGGTGGACGCGCTTCACCGGCAGCACGAGGCCGAGGTACTCGCTCAGCGCCGACTCGCCGTCGATGGTGAGGAAGCAGAGCCCGGGAAAGACCTCTGCGGGTCCCTCGGTGCCGCCGGAGACGCCGAGCACCTCGCCGAGCCGCTGCCCGGGCTCCATCTGCGCGAGCAGGACGCGCTTGCCGCGCTCGGCGAGCGCGACCGCCAAGAGCGCGGCAACGGTGCTCTTGCCGACGCCGCCCTTCCCGACCACGAAGAGGACGCGCCGATCGTACAACGACCGGCCGTTCGTCGCGGCGCCGCCGCCCGATCCTGCCACTCGTCGAAGGTAAGCGATGCGCCGGAGGGGGGCAAACGACCCGGCGTTACGATCGCGTCAGCGCCCTTTCCAGCTCGGCTTGCGCTTCTGCGTGAACGCGACGACGCCTTCCATCATGTCCTCGGACGAGAACAGCTGGCCGACGAGCGGATACGATTTCCGCATCGCCTCCGCGACCGGCAGTCCGAGGCCTTCCATCGTCGACTGCTTGGTCGCGCGTATCGACGTCGGCGAGCACTCGAGGATCGCGGCGGCCCAGCGTTCCGCGGCGGCACGCAGGTCGGCGGCGGGCACGACCTCGTTCACCAGACCGAGCCCGTGCGCTTCGGCGGCGCTGATCTGTTTGCCGGTCAGCATCATGCCCATCGCCAGCTTGAGCGGGATCTGGCGCGGCAGCCGGTGCACGCCGCCGGCGAGCGCGGCGAGACCGACGCGCGGCTCGGGGAGACCGAAGCGCGCGTGATCGGCGGCGACGACGATGTCGCACGCGAGCGCCAGCTCGAAGCCGCCGCCGAGGGCGAAGCCGTTCACCGCCGCGATCGTCGGCTTGAAGAGGTCGAAGCGCTCGGTGATGCCGCCGAAGGCGCCGTTGCCGAGCTTCATCGCCTTCATGCCGTGCTCGGCGGTGTACTTGAGATCGTTCCCCGCCGAGAACGCCTTCTCGCCGGCGCCGGTGAAGATCGCGACCCAGGCCTCGGGGTCGGCGGCGAAGTCGTCCCACGCGGCGGAGAGCTCGAGGTTCGCGGGCGGGTGCAGCGCGTTCATGACCTCGGGACGGTTGATCGTGATGGTCGCGACGCGACCGGACTTCTCGTAGGTGATGAACTCGTAGGCCATGGACGGCTCGTAGCATGTCCGCGCGAGCCGCCGCCAGCCGCGCGGCGCTTGCGCGAGTGCCGGAAGCCGCACACACTTCGCCGCGGAGGAGCCATGGGAAACGAGACGCTCGCGCCCGAGTTCGGCGCGGGAGGACGCGGCCGCGACTATCCGGAGCTCCCCGCCGAGACCCGCGCCGCGATCCTCGCGCGCTTCAACGACGCGAACCCGTCCTTCCCCGGCTTTCTCGGCTACCGCGCCATCGAGATCCGCCACGGCTACGCGCGCTTCGAGGTCGAGAACCGCCAGCAGCTCAGCAACATCGCCGGCATCATGCACGGCGGCGCGAGCTTCGGGCTCGCTGACACCGCGGTCGCGGCGGCGCTGATCAGCATGTACGGCACCGGCAACGCGCTGCTCACCATCGAGATGGCGATCACCTATCTCGAGCCGATCCTGCCGGGGACGGTGGTGGCCGAGGCGTACGTCCTGCGCTCGAGCCGGCGCAGCGCCTATGCCGAGGTCGACATCTGGGCCGGCGGCAAGCTCGCCGCGCGCGCCAGCACGACCTACATGATCAAGCCGCTCAGCGGCGCGGCGACGGCGGGCTGACGGCGAGCTCGACGATCCGCGCCCGCAGCGCCTTCCGAACCACGGACAATCGCGCCAGCGAGACCGGTAACGTGAACCGGCGCGGTCCGGCGCTGCCCGGGTTGAGGTAGAGGACGCCGTCGCGGCGCTCGATCTTGGGCCGATGCGAGTGGCCCGTGATCACGGCAGCATAGCCCTCGCGCGCCGGGTCGACGGTGAGCGCGTGCAGATCGTGCAGCAGATGAACACGCGCACCGCCGAGATCGACGTCGCGGCTCGTCGGCAGCGCACGAGCCCAGTCGCCGCGGTCGTTGTTCCCGCGCACGGCAAGGACGGGCGCGATCTCTCGGAGTGTGGCGAGGACGTCCGCTGCACAGACGTCTCCCGCGTGCAGGATGAGTCGCACGCCGCGGAGGGCGGCGAGCGCTTCGGGTCGCACGAGACCGTGCGTATCCGAGATGACGCCGACCACGAACGTACCGCGCCCACCCGCGCTCGCACCGCCGTCCGCCCCGGAGCGTCGCTGCGCCGACGGACGTGCGCGCCCAGGCCTCAGACGCGCCACTCGACGGGACGACCGTGCGGGCCCGCGAGCGCGAGCAGGCGGTCCTCGCCCGTCGGCCAGAGCGTCAAACGGAGCTCGAACGCCAGCTGCTTGCCGGGCGGCTCGAGGCGCAACCAGGCGAGCGGCGCCTCCGCGGTAGCGCGCTCTCCTGCAGCGTCGAGGATCGCACGGACGCGCGCGCGCTCCTCGCGCTCGAGGTAAATGATCATCACCGAGTGGAACACGACCGTCGTCGCGCCGATTGACGGCGTCGCGAGCGCGCTGGTCAGCCAGGGGATCGCGTGGGCGCGCTCGACCTCGACGGCTTCACGCTGCGCGACCTCGAGCGCACCGCGCAGCAACCGCAGTCGGTCGCCCTGGTCGGGCCACACGTACGACTGCAAGGTCAGGCGGTCCTCCGCGCGGCGCGGATCGAGCGGCGCAAGATCGCAGCCGCGGCGCGATGCGACGCGCACCGCCACGTCGAGCGCGGGCTCGGCGCCTGTGAAGACGTCGTCGATGCGAACGGGCGACGCCGGATCGCCGAACGCGGACGCTCGCGCCTCGTACCGGTAACGGTCCCAGGCGAGATTCAGTCCGGCGCTCGTGCCGATCTCGAGGAGGCGGAGCGACATCCCGGTCTCGCGCGCGATCGTGACGAAGCCCCCGACGAGCGCGGCGCAGCGTCCGACCTCGTTCGTCTGCACCGGACGCTCGACCAGCTGCCGCAGCTCGGAGGTGTGGCGTCGCACCACCTCGCGGAACGCCTCCCAGGCACCCGGACGCTCGGGATCGCCGCCCATCGACGGGTAGAACGCCGCGAGCGCCGCGGCACGTCCCTCGAGCACCAGACGGTGCACCGCGCCCATGAGGCGCAAGGCGAGCGCGGAGCGCGCGGGATCGTCCTCATGACCGGCGAGCACGTCGGCGACGGGGCCGCCCGACTCGAGGTCGTCGGCGCACTTCGCGAGCAGCGCGCCGTAGAGCGACGAGCCGAGCGTCTGACACCAGCCCGCCTGCTCACGCAGCAGCGCCGCCGTCGAGCGTGGCGCCGCCGGACGCGCATCGGACGTCATCAGCGTCGTGTCCGGCTCAGTCCCAACGCCGAAAGGCGAGACAGGCGTTCGCGCCGCCGAAACCGAAGGAGTTCGAGAGCGCGACCTGCGGCGCCGCCGGGCGGGCGACGTTCGGCACGTAGTCGAGATCGCAGGCGGGATCGGGCTCCTCGTAGTTGATCGTCGGCGGCAGCACGCCGCGCGCCAAGGTGAGCACGGTGTACGCCGCCTCGATGCCGCCCGCGCCGCCGAGCGCGTGGCCGGTCATCGACTTCGTCGAGCTCACCGCGAGATGCGCGGGCCGCTCGCCGAACACGCGCTTGATCGCCTCGGTCTCGCTCGCGTCGTTGTACTGCGTCGAGGTGCCGTGCGCGTTCACGTACTCGACGGCGCTCGGCTCGATGCCGGCGTCGTCGAGCGTCTGGCGCATGCAGCGCACCGCGCCCTCGCCGCCCGGCGACGGCGCGGTGATGTGGAACGCGTCCGCGGTGGCGCCGTAGCCGATCATCTCGGCGAGGATCTCGGCGCCGCGCGCCTGCGCGCCCTCGAGCGTCTCGAGGATCAGAATGCCGGCACCTTCGGCGACCACAAAACCGTCGCGGCCGCGATCGAACGGCCGGCTGGCGCGCTCGGGCGCGTCGTTGCGCGTCGAGAGCGCACGCATCGCGTGGAAGCCGCCCAGGCAGAGGCCGCAGATCGGCGCCTCCGTGCCGCCCGCGATCATCACGTCCTGGTAGCCGTCGCGGATGTAACGAAAGGCCTCGCCGACCGCGGTCGCGCCCGAGGCGCACGCGCTCGTCGACGCGAAGTTCACACCCTTGGCGCCGAGACGGATCGCGATCTGCCCGGGAGCGAGATTGCCGATCACCTTCGAGACGAAGAACGGCGACACCCGTCGCAGGCGGTTCACCAGGTACTCGGCGTGCATCTCCTCGATGGTCAGCATGCCGCCCATACCGACGCCGACGAGCACGCCGGTGCGGTCCGCGATGGCGGAATCGATCCGGAGCTGCGCGGCGTCGAACGCCATCTGCGCCGCAGCCACGGCGTACTGGATGAACGGATCCATCTTCTTGATCTCGCGCCGCTCGATGTAGTCGCCGGGGTTGAAGTCGCGCACCTCGCCGGCGATGCGCACCGGAAAGTCGCGGGTGTCGAAACGGGTGATCGGCCCGATGCCGGAGCGGCCTGCGATCAACGCGCTCCAGTTCTTGTCGACGCCGGTGCCGAGCGGGGTCACGAGACCGAGCCCGGTCACGACGACGCGGCGCCGCTCGCGCATGTGTCCGGAAGTGGTCACGAGGCGGGGGATGCTAGGAACCGTTGCCCATCGAGTCAAGGTTGTGATGTCGAATGATCTGCCAGGCCCCGGCTCGCACGTGCCACGTCACGTGGCTAAAAGGGTCGCACAGGCGGTCCGAAACGTGAACGAGCCCGAGCGTATCATTTCCGGTTGCCGCGTCGTTCTCACGACCGGCGACATCACGAGCGCGCGCGTCGACGCGATCGTGAACGCCGCGAACTCGGGGCTGCTCGGCGGCGGCGGCGTCGACGGCGCGATCCATCGCAAGGGCGGACCGGAGATCCGCGCGGCGTGCCAGGAGATCCGTGCGAGCGCATGGCCGGCCGGGCTGCCGACCGGCAAGGCGGTCCTCACGATCGCCGGCCGTCTACCGGCACGCTACGTGATCCACACCGTCGGTCCGGTCTTCAGCCGACAGCCTGACGTGCCGCGGCTGCTCGCCGCCTGCCATACCAACAGCCTCGCGCTCGCGCGCGAGCATGGCCTCCGCACGATCGCCTTCCCCGCGATCTCGACCGGGGTCTACCGCTACCCGCTCGAAGAAGCGGCGCCGATCGCGCTCGCCGCGACCCGCGAGCACCTCGAGCGCCATCCGGGTGCGCACGACGAGGTGCGATTCGTGCTCTTCGATCCCGCCGCGCTCGCGGCGTTCACGGCCGCGCTCGCCGCGTTCGAGTGATCGGATGGCGGCGAGCCCAATCGATCCGGGCGCCCGTTGCGCGCTGACACTCGTCGCGCTCAGCGCGCTGCCGCGCACGCGCCTTCCCAGAGCGCTGCGGTGAGGACGGCGGCGTCGCCGAGCCGCGCCGCGAGCGGCGCGGCGAGCTCGCGATCGAGACGCCGGTAGTAGAGCGGCGATCCGACCGAGGTCTCGCGCCGCGCGACCCGGTCGGCACGCAGCACGTCCTCGACATCCGCGAAGGCGCGCTCCAGCGCCGCGAAGAGCGCGCCTTCGGCGCCGGCCGGGGGAAGCGGCTGCCGTGGTCGCACGGCCGCGGCCGCGTTGACGTAGTCGTCGAGGCGGGCATCGACCAGACGCGCCTCGATGCGCTGGTGCAGACCGCGCTGACCCGTCAGCTGGCCGTCATGGTTCCGCGTCGCGTGCAGCGGCATCGTCGCGTCGCCCGCGTAGTGTGCGAGATAGCCGGCCGTCCGGCGGGCCGCGTCGAGATCGTGGCGGGCGAGCTCGGCGGCAAGACGGCGCGCGAGACGGCCGCCCTCCCACGGCAACGTTCCGTTCTCTTCGATCGTGCGCCGCCCGAAGCGGCGGACGGCCTCGTCGTAGCTCCGCGGCAGGGCGCGAAACGGCGGCGCGCCATAGAAGTCGAGGTCGAGGAAGTGTCGCACCGTCTCGGCGCGGCCGTCGCGCGCCTTCAAGACCGTATCCGGCTCGACCGCGTGATCGGCGAGCACATCGCGCGCGCGTGTCAGCTCGCCGCAGCGCGCGCCGGCGAGCTCGGCGGCGCGGAGCGCGATCCACCGGTGCGCGCCGAGTCCCCAGGCGACGGCGCGCGTCGGCACGAGCAACATGGCCACGCACACGGCGGCCGGCGCATAGGCGCGCAGACCCGACCTCATGCGCGCGACACCAGCCGACCGATGCCGTGTGCCCAGAGCCACAGGTAGAGAGCCGTCACTCCGGCCGCAACCAGCAGCACCACCGCGTCGGCGGCGCCGAAGGGCGCGCGCGGCAGCTCGGTACGCGGCCGTCCCGAGCTGAATCCCCTCACCTCGAGCGCGAAGGCCATCTGATCGGCGCGCCGCAGACCGCCGATGAAGACCGGCACGATGACCGGGACGTAGCGGGCGATGCGTGTTCGGACGCTGCCGGTGGTGAGATCGAGGCCGCGGCAACGCTGAGCGTCGACGACGGTGAGCGCGGCATCGAGGAACACCGGGACGAGGCGGCACGCGAGCGTGAGGACGAAGCCGGCGCGATACGGCACGCCGAGCCGGGTGAGGCCGAAGGCGAACTCTTCGACCGTCGTGGTGGCGAGGAAGAGCAACCCCGTGAGGAGGAAGCTCTCGAGCTTGAGCGCCATGCCGAGCCCGAAGCGCACCGCGTCGGCGCGGCTCGCCGCGCCCGCCGTTTGCGCCGGATAGAACACCGCCCAGATCACGGTCGTGAAGACGAAGATCGGCACGATCAGCCAGCGCAGGCGCCACAACGTTCCGAAGGCGCCCGCGGCGGCGATCGCGACCAGGATCAAGACCGTGATCGGCGCGACCACGCGCGGATCGTCGCTGACGAAGATCGCGACGAAGAGCAGGATCATCGCCACGACTTTCGCGACCGGATGCCGGCGGTGGAGGGCGCTCGGCCGGTCGACGTAGAGCGAGATCGCCATCGGTGTCTCAGTCCTCGGCGCCGAGCGCGCGCGCGAGATCGGCAACGCTGCGCGCCGGGATGCCGAGCGCCTGCGCGACCCGCGTCGCGGGCGGCGCCTCGAACGACGCCGAGCGTAGCAGCGCCGCGTCGGCCAGGAGCTCGCCAAGCGGCCCGTCGAATACCAGACGCCCGGCGCGCATGAGGAGCGCGCGCTCGGCGTACTCGGCGACCACCCACGGCGTGTGGGTGATGATGATCACCGTCGCGCCCGCCGCACGGACGCGCGCCAGCAGATCGAGCATGCGGCGCTGCTGCGGATAGTCGAGGCCGGTCGTCGGCTCGTCCAAGATGAGGATCCGCGGTTGCATCGCGAGGACGGTCGCGACCGCGAGGCGCTGCCGCTCGCCTTTGCTCAACAGAAACGGATCGCGATCGCGGAGCGTCGCGAGGCCGACCGCGTCGAGGGCGCTCGCCACGCGCGCCGTGATCTCGGATGCGGGCATGCCGAAGTTGCGCGGTCCGAACGCGACCTCCTCCTCGACGGTCGGCGCGAAAAGCTGATGATCGGGGTTTTGAAAGACGTAACCGACCTGAGGAGCGACGCGCTCGAGCGGCAGCGTACGGATGTCGGCACGGTCGAGGCGCACCGTCCCGCTCTGCGCTCGCAGGAGACCGTTCAGGTGCTTGGCGAGCGTGGTCTTGCCCGATCCGTTCTGGCCGATGAGCGCGATCATCTCGCCGGCGCCGATCGCGACGCTGACGTCGTCGAGCGCCGGCTTCCCGCCGTCGTACGTGAACGACAGGTGGTCGACCTCGAGGATCGGTGGCTGCGCGTGCGTCGATGGCGCAGCGGCCGAGGTCGACGTCGCGGTGCGCGGGCGCCCCGCCGTCCACCGCCGCAGCGCTTCGATCGCCTGGTCGACGTCGAGGGGCAGCTCGATCCGAAGCCGCTCGGCGAGAACGGCGAGATCGTAGGGACGGACGCCGCACGCCGCGAAGAGGGCGGTGTCGCGCACCAGCTCCGCCGGCGGACCGCTCGCCGCGACGATGCCGTCGCGCATCAGGTAGATCCGATCGGCGCCGAGGACGGGCTCGATCTCGTGCTCGACGGCGACGAGCGCGACGGCCTCCTGCCGCAAGCGCTGGAGCGCGGTGTAGAGCTCGATCCGCCCGATCGGGTCGAGGTCGGTCGCGGGTTCGTCGAGCAGCATCACGTCGGGCTGCATCGCGAGGATGCTCGCGATCGCGAGGCGCTGCTTCTGCCCGCCCGAAAGCGTCGAGGGATCGCGCGCGACGAGCTCGCCGAGGCCGAGCATCGCGAGCATGCGATCGACGCGCCGTCGGATCTCGCCGGGCTCGACGCCGAGCTGACCTGGTCCGAAGGCGATCTCGAGGCGGACGTTGGTCGAGAAGAGCTGCGCCTCGAAGTCCTGGAACACCATCGCGACGCGCCCGCCGAGCTCACCGACGCTGCGCCCGAGCACGGGCTCGTCGTCGAGGGTGATGCTGCCCTCGCAGTGCGCCGGCAGCAGCGCTGGAACGAGGGCGTTGATGCAGCGGAGCAAGGTCGACTTGCCGGCGCCGCTGGCTCCCATGACCGCGACGAGCTCGCCGCGTCTCGCCTCGATCGAGACGCCGGCGAGCGCCTGTGCCGGTGGGTCGTCGAAACGGCAATGGAGATCGCGGACGGTAAGCGCCCCAGCTCGCGCCGTCACAGGAGCGCGAGGCCGAGCGCGCCGATCACGAGCGCTGGGAGGACGGTAAGGACGAAGCCGAGGCGTGGCGACACCGCAGCGCCAATCGGCGCCATCCACCCGGTCGACACGAGATTCCCCAGGGTGAATGCCGCCACCGTGCCCGCGACCGCCAAGGTGACGCCCACGATCCGCCGCGGCAACGGCGCGCGCGGTGGTGGCACCAGCACGTCGACGTAGAGGAGCCGCGCCTTGCGGACGCGCGGGTAGAGCACCGCGAGCAGCAACGGCGCCAGCACCGCGCTGGTGACGAAGTTGTTCACGACGACGATGTTGGCGAGCACGGCGAAGGGCACGAAGCCGAGGAGCTGCAAGCCGAAGCCGACGGTCGCGGCGCAGAGCATGCTCGCGGTGCCGATCACCGCGAAGAGTAGCGCCCATCCCGGCACCGTTCCGGGCAGGGGATCGCCGCCGCCGAAGGCCCGCCACAGTCGATAGGGCGCGAGGGCATAGAGAAAGTTGCCGACGAAGCCGAACGCATCGCCCGGCCCAAGGCCGCCGAAGAAGTCGCCGATCAGGTTGCCGAAGGCTGCGCCCCACGCCGCGGCGGGGCCGAAGAGGAACGAGCACACCACCGGTAGGGCGTTGGCGGGGCGGAAGTGCGTGAGGCCCGGCACGAGCGGGATGACCATGAAGGGGATCAAGACCGCGGCATAGAACGAGGCGCAGGTCGCCGTCAGCACGACCATCCGCGTGTTCCGCCACATGTCGAGCAGCTCTCGCATGGCGGCTATGCTAAGAACGTCGCTGTTCGGCGGGTCAAGCCCGCGCACGTGCGCCGTCATGCCGAGAGCCACCTTCCTCCGTCTCGAATGGTGCCTATCCGTCGGTCTGGTCGCGCTCGCGGTGACTTGGGCGTGGCTGCGCGGGATACCGCTCGCCCCTCTCCTCCGTCCCTATGCACCCGACGTCGCCGCCGGCGTGGTCGTCGCCACGTTGCTCTGGGCGTCGATTCCACTGCTCCGCGCGGCGCCGGAGATGGCGCGGGTGTGGCAAACGCTGCTCGTGCCGTTCAGCCGGTCGCTGACGCTCGTCGACGTCGTGATGATCGCGCTGCTGTCGGGCGTGTCGGAGGAGCTCTTCTTCCGCGGCGTGTTGCTGCCGGAAATCGGTCTCGTCGCCTCGAGCGCGCTCTTCGGCCTGCTCCACGCCCTCAATCGCGCGTATGCGATCTGGGCGGCGCTGACCGGCGCGGTGTTCGGCGTGCTCGCGGTCTCAGGAGGATCGTTGGTCGGCCCGATCGTGGCCCACGCGCTCTACAATTTCGGGGCGCTCCTCGTGCTCCGTCGTTCCGCGGAGGCGTCGGTTCCCCGCGGCGCCAGGACGTGAGCGATCATCGCTCGCGCGGCGGAATCTTCCCAACGCGAACATTGCGCCCGGGCACGAAATTCCTGGTCCGACGAGAGTCTGACGGCGTTCGTGCACGAAAGTCGCACACTCGCAACGCGCGACTGAGCACGGACGCCTGAATCGCGCCCGAGCAGCCGGCGAGTCGCGTTCACGCTCAGCGCCGCAAGTCACTGAGCACACGAAGTTTTCTCAGCGGCGTCCGATCTTGGACCGGCTACGAGTTGGGCCCCTAGAGCAGATGTGGCGTTCGGCATGGCATCTGCAAAGGCCCGTCGGGCGATCACCTGACGCTCGTTCATGCACATGCATATGAAATCGCACGCCTTCGCTCGCCGGCGCGACATCAACAACGATGCGATCGTCGTCTGTGAGCAATATTCAAAGAATCCTTGCGGACCCTTTCTTCGGTGGTGTATCGAAACGGACCACCCCGTCGCCAGACCCGTGGCTGGTTGGCGGATCTCGAAGAGGAGGTGTGGGGCTGAGGAGATCCAACCGCGGGTCCTCCGCTTCTCGTCGCTGTCACCTCGCATTCACGGCGCCAACACATTGCCGACGATGGTGTGAGCGCGGCTCCTCAAGGGGCGAGCGCCGGTAGCACGTCGCAAGGACGCGAGTGTGATGATTGAGAGCTTTTCCTTTCGTACTCTATCGGCAGCGCTGATCGCGCTGCTGTTTACCGGCTTCGCTTCGGTCGCCGAAGCGCGCAAGCCCGCTCCGACCGCCGTCACGGCCACCGCGATCTCCAGCAGCACCATCGTGCTTAGCTGGACCGAGGCCGACGTGGTCACGAGCTTTTCCATCGAGCGCAGCCGTGCGTCGAGTCGCGGTTTTACCAGGATCGCGGTCGTCGACGGCACCCTGCGCTCGTACAACGACACCGACCTACCGAAGTCGACCACCTTCTACTATCGCGTGCGCGCTCTCTACGGTGGCAGCTACTCGCGTCGGTCGGACGTCGTCTCGGCGACCACCGCCGCGTTCGACGTCGCGACGTCGACGCCGACGCCGCTCGTGACCGCGACGCCTGCGGCGAGCACCTCGGGTCCGTCAGTGCCGACGAACCTCGCCG
>JBGPIT010000005.1:0-41055 GCA_041485125.1 Binatia bacterium
CACCTGCGACACCGGCACCGGCGGCTGCTCGAACCCGCCGATCGGCGACGGCACGCCGTGCAGCGACGGCAACCAGTGCACGCTCTCCGACGCCTGCCTGAACGGCGCGTGTGTCTCCGGCACGTCGATCACCTGCGGCGACGGCATGGTGCAGACCGGTTGCGACGAGGAGTGTGATGCCGGCGGCGTGGTCGGCGGCGACTGCGACGCGACCTGCCACTACATCTGCGGCCCGACGCCGCAGGCCGGCTGCCGTGCGCCCACCGCGTCCGGCAAGGCGAAGCTGCTCCTCAAGGACAAGACGCCGGACAAGAACGACAAGCTGGTCTGGAAGTGGGTCAAGGGCGCCGCGACGCCCAAGTCGGACTTCGGCGCGCCGCTCACCACCACCGACTACGTCGTCTGCATCTACGATCAGTCTGCCATGTCGCAGCCGATCCTCCGCGCCAGCATCCCCGCCGGCGGCCTCTGCGCCGGCAAGCCGTGCTGGAAGGAGACCAGCAAGGGCTTCAAGTACAAGGACAAGGATCTCACGCCGGACGGCATCCAGTTCCAGCTCCTCAAGTCGGGCGGCGCGGGTCAGGCGAAGATCATCCTCAAAGGGAAGGGCGTGAACATTCCCATGCCGACCTTGCCGCTGACGCCGAAGGTCACCGTGCAAGTGAAGAACGCCACCACCTGTTGGCAGGCGGAGTACAGCACGCCGACCAAGAACCTGACGGAGCAGTTCAAAGCGAAGTCGGATTGAATCGATTCGAGGCGCGCGTGGCTCCCGCGCGCTGAGAGAGGCGGCGCCGTCGGCTGGCTGCAACGACGGCGCCGCCTGTACCCCATGGGAGCGCCCGCGCGCGCTCGCGCACCGCTCGCATCGCACGCGTACCCTGCCGTCGCTTGGCGGCGCCGAAACGCTCTAGTATACGAGGTCGCCGGTCGAGCGCATGCGACGAGTCGACGGTGTGAGCGTCCACCTGCACGCGTGTGCTTCACGCGCAGACTACCTGGAGCTCTTCGAAAGCCTGGAATTCCAAACCCGCTGGATGCTCGAGACGCACCTCGCGAATCGGCACCGCGGCCTCGACGCGTTCGCGCTTCCCGGCTTCTGCGCCGCCTGCGGCGTCGCCGTCGACTTCGAGGTCAGCTGCGAAGGCGCGTGGCATGGTCCGGACGGAATCGTGGTGCCGAATTGGCGGGAGCACATGCGCTGCCCTCGCTGTCGCATGAATGGCCGCCAGCGCATGATCGCGCGTCTGGTGAAAGACGCGGTTGCGGCGTCCGGCGTCTCGCACGTCTACGTGATGGAGCAGGTGACGCCGCTCTTCCACTGGATCGTCGCGAACTTCCGCTCGCTCGCGGTGACGGGAAGCGAGTACCTGAATCCCGCCTTGCCGCGCGGCACCTCGCAGGGCGGCGTGCAGCACGAGGACGCGGAGCGGCTGAGCTTCCAGGATGAGAGCGTCGATCTCTTCATCAGCTGCGACGTGTTCGAGCACGTCAACGAGCCCGCGGTCGCCTTTGCCGAGATCCGCCGGGTGCTCCGGCGCGGCGGGCGTGCCATCGTGACCTTTCCGCTCGACGTGACCCAGGAGCGGAACGTGCGGCGCGCGCGTGTCGTCGACGGCCGCGTGCAGGCCCTCCTGCCGGCGCAGTACCATGGCAACCCGCTCTCGGAGGAAGGATCGCTGGTGTTCACCGACTTCGGATGGGAGGCGCTCGAGCAGCTGCGCGGCGCGGGACTCGCGGACGTCGCGATGATGGTCTACTGGAGCTACGAGCTCGGCTACCTCGGCACGCAGTTCTATCTCACCGCCCGCCGTGACGTCTGACCCGCGGCCGCCCGCCGTGCTTGCGGCGGCGGCGTGACGACGTCTCGACTCGACCGTACGATGCGCGACCGCCGCGCGTCGCCTGCGCGCGTCGCCTCGAGGGCCGTCCTGGCTGCGGCGCTGCTTGCGGCGTCCGGCCTGGTCGGCTGCAACACCGGCGAGCGATCGGCGAGCGATACGACGCTGCCGGCGGATCCGGCCGCGGTGCGCGTCCTCGACGCACCGGCATCGCCCGATAGCGCCGACTTGGATCTGCATCATCGTTGGCGTGCGGCCGCGACCCGCCAGCTGCTCCGAGCCAAGGATGCGCCCTGGGCGTTCCGCCAGTTTCCCGATCTCGTCGTTCTCGCCGGCGAGGCGCATCGCTCGTTGCTGCTGTTGCCGTCGCGCGACGGCCGGCCGAGCCTGGCGGTGTTTCGCGTCCGCGTCCCCGCCGGCGCCGACGTCGACTTCGCCACCTGGGTGACGATCGCGCCCGCCGTCGTCCAGAACAGCGACGGTGTCGACTTCGCCGTCGGCATCGGCGTCGCCGACGTTTCCCCGGATCGGGTCGCGCTCGACTTCGAGCGCCTCGAGCCGGGGGCCGCGCGCGCAGGCTGGCAGCGCGTCGTGCGCGACCTCACGCCCTTCGCGGGGCGGACGGTCTGGATCGTCCTCGCCGCGCGCGACCGCGGCAGCCGGGTCGCGGACTCGCTCTTGTGGGGTGATCCGCGCGTCCAGAGCGCGCCGGTCGGCGAGGCGGTCGTCGATCTCGGCGCGCACCCCGGCGCGCGCCGCCGCAGCGCCAACGTACCCTGGAGCTCCGCCACCATCTTCAAGACCTACTCGCTCTTCAGCGACGATGCGGTGCACTGGGTGCCGCCGGAGTGGATCCGGCTGTCGTTTCCGTGGCTGCGGTCGCTGCGCATCTTCTCGGCGCTGGGCGCCAACTGGGGACCGACGCTCGAGGGTCACGACGAGGACGGCGGTCCGTCGTCGTCGTGGGAGGCGCCGCTCGCGAAGCGCTACGAGTTCTTCACCGGCGTGCCGCCGGCGCCGATCGGCGCGCGCTTCTCGTGGGCCGAGTTCGACCGCGTGACCGGCTACGCGGCCGCGTCGGGACTGCGGCTGCACCTGAACCTCGCCGGCGCGCCCGAGGCCTTCACCGGCGGCAGTGGAATGTACCGCAACTACCACTTCAACGAGCGCGCCGTCGTCGACGATGCGGGGTGGCGGACGTACGTCGATCTGCTGTTCGGCCACCTCGCCACCCAGCCGTGGTTCGCCGGCGCGACGTTCTCCTTCTTCAACGAGCCGAACTGCATCTGGACCGACTTCGACGGCTCGGTCCGCAAGGTCGGCTTTCAAGGCGACGCGGCCGCGTACGCGCGCCAGTACCTTTCGACCTGGCAGGCGATGAAGCCGCATCTCGGGGATCGTCGCGTGCATCTCGGCCCATGGGTGATCGAGCCCGACGCGCCCGGCCGCCGCCGCGACCACGCGGCAGCCTACATCCGCGCGATCCAGCGCACCTTCGCCGACGCCGGCGAGACGCTGCCGGAGTGGGACGCCTTCGCCTTCAACCTCTACGAGACGCCGCAGCTGACGCTCGACAATTTCGCGTCGTACAAGCTCGGCTTCGTGCGGGCGCTGCTTCGCCGGACGCTGGGACCGCGCCTGCTCGCCGTCAACATCGACGAGTTCGGCGTCCATCCGATCATCGGTGAGACCTTCGAGAAGGCGACCGGCGTGAGCATCTACAAGACCCGCTGGGAGACCTCGTGGCAGGCGGAGATGCTCGCCCTCTTGGTCGAGGAGCGGGTCGCGACGGCAGCGTCGTGGTTCCCGGTCTTCATGGTCGGCGCGCCGCAAGCGCTGCGTGCATACTTCTCGTACTTCGCGCTCAGCTACGTGATGGGCGCGATCGACAGCGCGGAAAGCGAGGGTGCGCTCACGGCCGTGCCGGCGGCGACGCCGGGCGACCCCGCGCAGCGCGAGGTGTGGGTGAAGCTCGCGTCGCGCGGTGCGAGCCGCGTCGGCTATCTCGCGAGCTTCGCCGCCGGGCGCGTGCGGACCGCGATCTGGCGCTATCCGCGCTTCATCGCGACCGACGAGCGCCTGGCGACCGACGAAGGCACGGACGTCGAGGTGCGGCTGCCGCCCGGCGGACGGTCGTGGCGCGTGCGCATCCTTGGCTACGAGGACCAGCTGCGCGCGCCGCCGTCGGCCGCCGTCGAGCGGTCGCTCGGCTTCAAGGCGTTTCCCGCCGTGCCCCGCATGAAAGAGGTCACGCTCGACGCCACCGGCTCGTTCGAGCTTCGCGTCGGTCCCGGCGAGGTCTACCTCGTCGAGGCGACCGTGCCCGACGAGCCCGTCGCGACGACGCGCTAGCGACGATCAGCGCGGCCGCGCCTCGGGCGTGCCGAGGATGACGATGTTCGGCGTGCCGTCGCGTTGCGAGAGCGTCTCGAACACCTCGAGCGGTTTTCCGAGACGAGCCGCGGTTGCCTCGAGGACCTCGCGATGGCCGCGGAACGCCGTCGCCGCGGGGGCGTGGAAGACGTAGACGTTGGTCGGCGTCGCCAGCATGCCGGCGCAGCTCTCGGCAAAGTCGTCGGAGGGATGGGGGCCGTACTCGAAACGCTCGTTCATCCGCACCCGCCCGTTGGTGAGGAAGGCGACGTTCGCCTTGAATCCCCAGTCCATGGCGATCGGGGTGTCGCCGGCGTAGTCGTGCTCGAGCTTGGTCGCGAGGGTCGTGACGGCGTCCGACCACGCGCCCATGCCGCCGGTGTACTCGAGGAAACGCTGACTCCACACGTTGGCCGCGACGTTGGCGGTGCCGAGCGCAAGCGTGACCGCCAGTGCCGCCGCCGCCGCGAAGGTCGACCTCACCGCGGGCGAGCGCGACGGCAGCCATGCGCCGATCGCGCGCGCCGTGTCGACGAGGCCGACCGCCGCGAGCATCCACGCGAAGGGCACCAGCAGGAACAGATACGTGACGCCCATGCTGCTCGTGGTGACCGTGCTGAGCGGGATCATCGTGACCGTCAATAGGAAAAGGAGGACGCGCGCGCGGAGCCCGGGCATCGCGTCCCGTGCGCCGTCCGGCCGCCGTCGAATGGCGCGCCAGCGGAGCACGCAGCCGAGGGCGACGGCGAGGAGGGCGGCTTCGAAGAGCAACGTCCCCGCGCGCCCGCCCGACGGGACCAGGAAGCCGTCGGTGTCGCCGCCCATCGTGTGCAGGAACTCGCGCACCATGTACGAGACGTTGTTCATGAAATCGAGATTGTCGTGGCCGTAGAGCTTGGTGCGGAGCGCGTTGCCGGCGACGAATCGGAACGTCCCGCCGAGCGTCATCACGTTGTGGATGATCGACGGCAGAAGTCCCGCCGCGAACGCCGCCGCGCCGGCCCGGCGAAGCGACGCGGGGAGCGCGCGCAGCTCGCGCGCGACGCCGCGCACGCCGAGGACGAGCACGGCCGTCAGCGCGAGCGCCGGCAGCAGCCAGATGAAGAGGATCTTGGTGGTGATGCCGGCACCGAGGAGGAACGCGGCGACGATGAGCGGGCGCGACCGGCGTGTTCGCCACCAGCGCGTCAGCGCGAGCATCATCGCGAGCGCGATCGGCAGCAGCGGCAACGTCCAGTTGATCCCGGCGCGGCTCCACCACAGGAAGGGCGGCGCCGTTCCGCAGAGGACGACGGTGACCGCGGCGACGACGGCATCGAACCAGGTGCGCGCGAGCAGCCAGAGCAGCACCAAGGTCACGACGCCGACCGCGAGCTGACTCACGCGGAGGACGTGCGTCGACACACCGGCGATCGAGAACGCGACCAGCGCGATGTAGGCCGACGTCGGTCCGATGTGCGGATGGATCATGACGGGGACGCGGCGGTGGCCGAGCTTGATCGATGTCACGGCGCTCGGCGACGACTTGCTCCCGCGCAGCAGATCGATCGCCGCGACCGCGTCGTACGCCTCGTCGTACTGCAGGCCCGGGACGTCGAGGTCCCACAGTCCGACGGCGAGGTACGAGGCGACGCTCGCGACCAGCGCGACGACGCTGATGATGCGCGCCAGGCGCCCCGTCAGGCGCCCGCTCGCCGCCATCTGGACCGCAGGTAGATGCGGCCGACCGACGCGACCAGGAAGAGCGTCGCGAACGGCACCACGGCGGCGCGGCCGATCGTCCAGCGCAGCAGGCCGAGGATGCTGCTGCGTCCGCTCATGTGGTGCGCCAGGCTCGCGAGCCGCGTCGCGTGCAGCGGGAAGTAGTCGAGGTTGTCGTTGAAGGCGAGGATCGTGCGCGTGCGGAGCAGGTAGGGGAGCAGGCGGAGCTGCTGGCTGCCGCGGCTGCTCAGCAGCGCGACCACGGCGTCGTAGCGGCGGCGGCGCAGCCGGCGTACGACGTCGACGCGGTCTTCCCAGCGCACCACCGTCGTCTCGGCGAAGCCGGCGGGCCCGGCGATCTCACGGTCGTCCTCGCGCACGACACCGTGCACCTCGCAGTCGGGAAAGACGGTGCGGAGCTTCCCGGCGACCTGCGCCGCGAGCTGCGGCGGACCGGACTGGACGAGCAGCACCGTGCGGACCGTGTCGTAGCGCAGCGGCAAGAGGAACGTCAGCGGATTTGCCATGGTCAGGCCGCGCGCCGCGCCGGCAAGTCGAGCGCGTCGCGATAGCAGGCGAGGAGCCGCGCTACGATCGCATCCCAGTCGTAGCGCGCGCCGACGAAGGCGCGGGCACGGGTGGCGAGGGCGGCGCTCGCGGCGGGATCACGCAGGAGCGCGACGATCGCCGACGCCATCGCCTGCGGCGAGTCGCCGATCCGGATCTCGACGCCGTCGGTCGCGCCGAGGCCCTCGGCGCCGACCGTCGTCGACACGACCGGACAGCCGCTCGCCATCGCCTCGAGGATCTTGAGTCGCGTGCCCGAGCCTTGCAGGACCGGCGCGACGAAGACGCTGCTGGTCTCGTAGTAGGGGCGGATGTCGTCGACCAGGCCGGTCACCTCGACGGCGTCCGCGTCGGCGAGCGCACGCACCACCTCCGGCGGGTACGCGCCGACGGCACGGAAGCGGACGTCGGCGACCTCGTGCCGCACGAGCGGCAGGACCTCGGCGCAGAAGTAGCGCACCGCCTCGACGTTGGGCTCGTGACGGAAGAAGCCGACGAAGAGGATCGAGCGCGGCTCACGCCCCTCGGCGACGAAGCGGAAGCGACGGCAATCGACGCCGTTCGGGATCGTCACCGTGTGGCGGGTGTCGACGAAGCGTCCCAGCGCGGCGCGATCGGTGTCGCTCATGGTGAAGACGAGGTCGGCGCGCTCGACGGCGTCGATCTCGTAGCGGAACATCCGCATCCACTCGAAGCGGAGCCCGAGCCGGCGGAGCGCGCCGCGCGCGGTGGCGAGGCTCCGTGCCAGCGAGACGAAGCTCACGTCGTGCTCGACCAGGATGCGCACCAGACCGCGCGTCCGCGGCGGCAGCAGGTGCGCCATGTGGGTGTACTCGGCTTGGACGAGGTCGTAGTCGTCGCGATCGAGAAACTCCTCGACCATCGCCACCATCTCGCGCGACCAGAACGCCCGCGCCTTGTCGGGCTGCAGGATGCCGCCGCGCGAGTGCTGCGGGCGCTCGATGACGGCGACGTCGCGGCAGAGCTCGCGGAGCGCCGCGATCGAGCGCGGCGCCAGCTCCGCGGGGGTGTCGCCGTAGGTGAGGAGGCTCACGTCGGCCTGGCGGGCGAGGCGTTGCAAGAGCGCGAGCATGCGCACCGCGCCACCGTGGACGGCGGGGTACGGGCTGTACGGGCTGATGATGAGGAGGCGCGGGCGCGCACCCGGCGCGCGCGCCGGACGGCGGCCGAACTGGGCGCGATAGGCGTAGCGGTAGCGCGACGCGAAGAAGATCGTCTCGTCGTCGAGCACGCGCGGCGCGAGACCCTCGCGCAGGCGCGCGCGCAAGACCGTCGGCGTCTGGCGGACGAGCCCCTTCCAGGTCGCGAGCGCGGCCCGCGCGCCCATGTTGCGGAACACCCGCAGCGGTAGCAGCACGAGGCCACAGAGATGCGGCACGAGGAGACGCCAGCTCGAGACGTTCTTCCACATCAGCGCCGCGAGGTTCTTCACGAAGAAACTGTGGATCGTGCCCTCGCTCCACAGCCGGCGGGTGGTGCCGCGGTGCTTGTGATGGACGACGCTCTTCGGCTGGAAGAGCGACGGCCAGCCGCGCTTCCAGGCGCGGTACCCGAGGTCGACGTCCTCGATGTAGACCGGCGAGAACACCGCCTCGTCGAAGCCCTCGAGGGCGAGGAACTTGGCCCGGTCGTACGCCGACGCGCCGCCGCCCGCGAAGAACACCGGGTAGAGCAAGTTCTCCTCGAAGTTCTCGAGGTGGAAGAGGGTGATCGCGCCGTACTTGAGCTTGGCGTGCACCTTGCCGGTCTCCCAGCGCGGTTTCCCCTTGTCGATGAAATCGATCTGACACGAGACGCCGAACGCCTCGGGCTCGGCGTCGAGCGCCTCGAGCAACGGCGCGACGAAGTCCGGCTCGACCACCATGTCGTTGTTGAGGAGGATGACCGTCGCGGAGCGGCTCTCGCGCACGCCGCGATTCGACGCGCCCGCGAAGCCCTCGTTGGTCGCGAGCGCGATCACCCGCACCTCGGGAAACTCGACGGCCAAGAATTCGCGCGTGTCGTCGCTGCTGCCGTTGTCGACGACGACGATCTCGCCGCCGGGCGCGTGCGCGCGCAGCGCGGCGCGGAGCGGCGGCAGGCTCATCTCGAGGAGCGCGCGGCCGTTCCAGGTCGGAATCACGACCGACACCGGCTGTGTGAGCCGCGGTCCCGTCTTGCCCGTCGCGGTCTCCGCTTGGGGTGGTGGCAGGCCACGGCGCCGGCGGATGGCGACGAGCAGGTCCGTTGCCGCGAGCGCGGCGGCGAGCACGAGCACGAACGGCACCGTCGCGGCGGCGAGCAGCAGGACGAGCGCACGGACGCCGAGCGCGACGATCCCCTGCGCGACCTGCGCTGCCAGCCGCAAGAGCTCGCGGCCGAGGCGGGGGAGGACGCGCGTCTCGGTCGGGCCGGCGGCGTGGAGCGCGGCGAGCTCGCGCAGCTCGCGCCGCGTGACGGCGAGCGCCGCGGTGAGCCGCGCCAGGTCGGCGCGCACCTGCTCGCCGTGCCCGTTCGACGCCGCGTCGTCGGCGTCGGGTGATCGCGATGGATCCGGCGCCGCCGACCCCGGCGCCGCCGACCCCGGCGTCGCCGCGCCCAGGCCCGCCGTCGCCGCGTCGCCGATCAGCGCGCTCGCTCGAAAATCCGCCTCCCGCATCGTCGCTCCGATTCCCGGCACGACCCCCTCGCTCACCGTCGTGTTGTGCAGAAAGAGGAAAGACTCGTGATCGACGGGCACCTCGTCGATCACGCCCTTCACCAAGTACTGTGCCACGAACAGCGGGTCGCCGAGCTCCTCGCCGTCTCGATTGCAGAGCCAGAGGTTCACGTTGGAGCGCAGCGCCGGCACCTCGATCGCGAGCCGATAGCGGCGGCCGCCGGAGTTCGGGATCGGCCGGAACTCGAAGCGGTGCCAGTCGTTGTGCGGCAGCGCGGTGAACGGCATCGTCACCCGCGCGAGCTCGCGCCCGAGCTGGTCGTCGGTGACGGTGAAGACGAGATCGACGGCCGGCGGCGGCGCGGGGAGCCAGGGCAGCACGTCGATCCGGCACAGGTTGTCGTAGGCGGCGACGAAGCTCCAGCTCGGGGCGTAGTACTGGCCGAGCGGCGGCGAGAGCTCGCGCGCCGTCGTCAGGTGCTCGTCGGCGATCAACGCGTCCTCCTTCCGCAGCACGGTCGCGGTCGGTGTCGCGGCGGCGAACCACGGCGCGCTCGTCTTGTCGGCGGCGAGGCGCGGCGCGCGGCAGAAGCGGCGCACGGGCTCGATGACGTTCTCCCACGAGAGCTCGCGGCGGACCGCCGCGAAGCGCGCGCGGCGCTCGGGTGAGTCGCCGCTCGCGAGCAGCGCGACGATCGCCGCGGCGACCGCCTCGTGGTCGCCCTCCGGCACCGCGACGCCGAGCTGCTCGCGCTCGACGCGCGTCGCGAGATCGTCGCCGCGGCTCAGCACCATGGGGACGCCGCACCAGAGGTAGTCGAGGACGCGGGTGCGGAAGGCGTACTGCGATTCGACGCCGGGTTGATGCAGGCTGACGCCGATGTCGCTCTCGAGCAGGTAGTTCTGCCGCTCGCCGTAGGGCACCCAGTCGACGAAGAAGACGTTGCGGCCCTCGACGCCGAGCTCGGCGGCGAGCGCGCGGGCGCGGCCCGCCATCGCCATCTCGCCGATGTCGGGGTTCGGGTGGCGCATGCCGAGGAAGAGCGCCTTGATCGCCGGGCGCACCTCAGTGAGGGTCGCGATGGCGCGGATCAACGTCAGGGGATCGACCCAGTTCCACAGGCCGCCGGCCCACAGCACGACGCGATCGTCCCGCTCGATGCCGGGGATGACGCCCTTCACCGTCGGCCGGGTCGCGACCGGCGGCGTGTCCGGGATGCCGAACGGCACGACCGCGAGCAGATCGCCGAGCGTCTGATCGCCGGCGTAGTTCGCGCGGTTCACCCGTCCCGCGGCGGCGAGCATCCCGAGCCAGAAGCTTCGCTGCACCTCGCTTGCGCACAGGAAGAGGTCGCCGTTCTCGAGATGGTGCTGCAGCCAGCGCAGCGCGAGCAGCGGGCGGCCGCCCGCGGCATTGAACTTGGCACCGTAGAACTCGAGATCGGAGAGGATGAAGGGATCGTAGAGATCGACGATGAGCGGCTTCCGGATCGCCGACATCAGCTCGGCGCGGCCGGCGACGATCACCACGTCCGCCGCCTCGATGAGCGGCGGCAGCATCGCGTCGCCCGGAACGCGCACCTGCGGCAGGTCGACGTCGACGTGCGTGCTGCCGTTCGGCACCGCGAGCGTGACGGCGCAATCGGCGGCGAGCGCGCGCGCGATCTCGACCGAGCGGATCGCCGTGCCCGCCATCATCGGACCCGTCGTGTCGGGGCAGATGACGAGGACGTGCGGCCGTTCGCGCGGTCCGCTCGACGTCGACAACACGTCCGCGGCGTCCGGACTCGTTGACGGTTGCGTGCCGAAGACGCGGAGCGCGAGGCCGCCGTCCCCGGAGTCGGCGATCCCGAAGGAGAGCGCGTTCGCCTCGCCGGTGCCGTGTGCGCGCAGCTCGAGGGTGTAGCGCGACGGGCGAGCCTCGCCACCGGCATCGGCGTCGGTCGCCAGCTCGAGCGCGAGCCAGGCGCGATCGGGCACGAGCGCGGCGGGGACGCTGTGCAGCGCGAGCGTCCGTCCCGTGTCGTCGACGAGGCGTGCCTCGATCGTGTGGTCGAAGCGTTGGCCGTACGTCACCGTCCACACGTCGAGGCGCGTGATTGGACCTGCGGCGGAGAAGGAGCGGGTGAGAACGGCGCCCGCGACGAGCGGCTCGGTCGCGGCGGTGACGGTGGACGGGGCGAGCGCCGGCCAGTCCGCCGGCTCGCGCGCGGTCCGCATCACCTCGCCGGGGAAACGCGCCGCGAGCGCGATCTCGTCGGTGTGTCGCTCGCTGCCGGCGGAATGCTCCGCGGACGCGACCTCGGCGATCGCTGGATCGTTTGCGACGGAGCGGCGGCGAGGACGTGCGACGCCGGGTTCGGCCTTCGTGCCCTTCGTCCGCAGGGCGCGCGTCTTCTTGCTTGCGTCGCCGCCGCGGTGAGCGGACGCGGGGGGCGACGACTCCGTGGTCGCCTCGCCGACGGCGGCCGACGCGGTGGTCCGAGGGCTCGCGATCTCCGCGAAGATCGCCGCGAGCGCGATGCCCTGGGGCTCCGGCGCGAAGCGCATCTCGACGTCGCGTCGCGCCGCGCGGCCGATCGCGGCCCGTCGTGCCGGGTCGGCCGCACAAGCCTCGAGCGCCGCGCTCCACTCTGCCGCACCGTCGGCGAGGAAGCCGGTCACGCCGTGATCGATCGTGTGACGGTAGCCTTCGGTCGGGCTCGCGATCACGGGCGCGGCGACGGCCGCCGCCTCGAGGTACTTGATCGCGCCCTTCGCCGCGACGAACGGGTGCTGCCATTCGAGCGGTGCGAGGCTCACGTCGACGCCGGCGACGAGCCGAGGAAGATCCGTCCACGCCACGTAAGGTGCGCTGCGCACCCGTCCACCGAAGGCAGCGAGCGTCGGCTCCGCGGCGACGTGGCCGGCGAGGAGCAGCTCGGCGGTCCCGTGACGCGTCAGGAAGTCCGCCAGCACCGGGACGATCGTCGCGAGGTCGTCCGTGTGCGTCGTGGTGCCGCTGAAGTACCCGAGTCGCAACGACCCGTCGGATCGGGCGGCCGCGGACGCCGACGTGCCGAGCGCGAGCTCACGTGCGGCAAGCCCTGCGCGGTGGACGTAGGTCGCGATGCCGAGCGCGCGGCCGACCTCCGCGAGCGGCTCGGTCGTGGCGAGGAACGCGTCGCAGGTCTCGAGGGTGCGGCGGTAGCGCGCCACCCCGTCGCTCCACAGCGCGCGCTCCTCGGCCGTCGCGCGTCGCAACGACGGTATGTCGGCGATCTCCGGGCTCACGACGAGATCATCGACCGCGAAGACGACGGCGCGGCCGAGCGCACGCGCCTGGTCGCGCAGGTAGTCGATCCAAGGCGACCACGGCACCCGGTAGAGCACCAGCACGTCGTGGCTTTCGAGGTCGGCGGAGAGACGTCCGTCGGTGTGCGCGCGCACGGTGCTCGCGATCCCTTGCGTCGCGAGCTGCTCCGCCCAATGGAGCGGGCCGTACCGATGGCAGAACTCGTCGATGCCGCTGGCGAAGACGACGCGCATGAAGCGTCGTGACGTTACACGCAGCACTCATGCGGTCAAGGACGTGTCGGCGCGCGGGATCTTGCAACGACGCGGCCCGGTTGCGCACTCGGAATGGCGGGGGCAATAGTGCGTCGGTGCCACGGAACGGACGACGGCCGGTGACGAAGAAGCGCGCGACACGCCCGGCGGCGAACGGTGCGCGCATTCGGTCGCGCGAAAAGCGTACGGCGGCGGGACGCGACGCCGCCCGGTCCGCCACGCGCGTCGTGCGCATCGGCCTCGTCCAGATGCGCTGCGACGCCGATCCGGAGGTGAACCTCGCGGCGGCGATCGCGCACATCGCGACCGCGGCGCGCCGGGGCGCGCAAATCGTCTGCCTGCCAGAGCTCTTCCGCTCGCAGTACTTCTGCCAGTCGGAGGACCACGCGAATTTCGCGCTCGCCGAGCCGGTGCCGGGGCCGACGACCGCCGTGCTCGGGGACCTCGCGCGGCGCCTCGGTATCGCGATCGTCGCCTCGCTCTTCGAGCGCCGCGCGGCCGGCGTCTACCACAACACGGCAGCGCTCCTCGACGCCGACGGCACCATCGTCGGCAAGTACCGCAAGATGCACATCCCCGACGATCCGCTCTACTACGAGAAGTTTTATTTCACCCCCGGCGACCTCGGCTTTCAGGCGGTCGACACGCGGTTCGCACGCGTCGGCATGCTGGTGTGCTGGGACCAGTGGTATCCGGAGGCGGCGCGGCTCACCGCGCTGCAAGGCGCGGAGATCCTCTTCTATCCGACGGCGATCGGCTGGCATCCGGGCGAGAAAGAGGCGCACGGCGAGGCGCAGCACTCGGCGTGGGAGACGGTGCAGCGGGCGCACGCGATCGCCAACGGCATCTTCGTCGCGGTGCCGAACCGGATCGGTCACGAGACCCCGGTCGGCGGCGCCGGCATCGAGTTCTGGGGCCAGAGCTTCGTCGTCGATCCGGCCGGGCAGGTGATGGCGCGCGCCAGTGCCGATCGCGAAGAGGTCGTCGTCGTCGACTGCGACCTCGCGCGCGTCGACGAGGCGCGCGTGCACTGGCCCTTCCTGCGTGATCGCCGCGTCGACGCGTACGGCGGGATCACCAAGCGCTTCCTCGACTGACGGCCGCGCGCGATGTCCGACCCCGTTCGTCCCGCTCGCGGCCTGCCCGCGAGCGCCGAGTCGTCCGGCTCCCGCGCGAGCGTCGCGACGCCGCGCGCGCTCGGCTATCGCATGCCCGCGGAGTGGGAGCGCCACGAGGCGACCTGGCTCTCGTGGCCGCGCCGCGAGGGCATCAGCTTCCCCGACTCGTTCGGGCCCGTTCCCGGTCTCTGGCTCGGCATCGTCGAGGCGCTCTCGCCCGGCGAGCTCGTACACGTGAACGTCAGCGACGATGCGCAGGAGGCCGAGGTGCGCGCGCTGCTCGCGGCGTCGTCGCGCGTGCGGCGCGATCACGTGTTCTTGCAGCGCATTCCAACCGACGAGCCGTGGTGTCGCGACCACGGTCCGACCTTCGTCGTCCGCGCCGGCTCGGACGGCGCGCCGCCGATCGCGATCGTCGATTGGCGATACAACTCCTGGGGCGGCAAGTACCCGCCCTTCGATCGCGACGACGCCGTCCCGCGCCAGGTCGCGACGCTCCTCGAGCTGCCGATCTTCTCCCCCGGCCTCGTGATGGAGGGCGGGTCGCTCGACGTGAACGGGCGCGGCACGGTCCTCACCACCGAGTCCTGCCTGCTGAACCCGAACCGCAATCCGGGCCTGTCGCGTGCCGACATCGAGCGCGCGCTCGGCGACTTCTTGGGCGCGACGCACGTCGTGTGGCTCGGCAACGGGATCGCCGGCGATGACACCGACGGTCACGTCGACGATCTCAGCCGCTTCGTCGACGCGCAGACCGTCGTGACGGTGGTCGAGGATGACCCCGCCGACGAGAACTACCGGCCGCTGCGCGACAACCTCGAGCGCTTACGAGCCGCGCGCGACCAGGACGGGCGGCCACTCACGGTCGTCGAGCTGCCGATGCCGCGGCCGGTGGTGCGCGAAAGCCAGCGCCTCCCGGCGAGCTACGCCAACTTCTACGTCGGCAACGAGGTCGTGCTCGCCCCGATCTTCGCCGATCCCGCCGACGCGCGCGCGCTCGCGGTTCTCGCGCGCTGCTTCCCGAGCCGCCGGGTGCTCGGCATTGATGCGCGCGAGCTGGTGTGGGGTCTCGGCGCGTTCCACTGCGTGACGCAGCAACAGCCCGCGGTCGCGACGCCGATCTTCCGGCCGCGGCGCTGAGGCGCGGGGCGGCCCGCTGGACTCAAGGCTGCTCTGGGGCGAGGATGCGCGGCTCAGTCGTCACGCGCTCACCACATCATAAGGAGGCTCACGATGAAGCTGTACTACGCACCCCAGACGCGCGCCGGTCGTCCTCGCTGGATGCTCGAGGAGACCGGTGCCCCCTACGAGCTCAAGCAGCTCGACCTGTCGAAAGGCGAGCACAAGAGCGCCGAGTACATGAAGATCCACCCGCACGGCGCCGTTCCGGCGCTCGTCGACGGCGATCTCGCGATGTTCGAGTCGGCCGCGATCTGCGCCTATCTGGCCGACAAGTTCCCCGACAAGAAGCTTGCGCCGCCGGTCGGTACCCCGGCACGCGGTCTTTACTACCAGTGGCTGCTGTACTCGATGGCGACGCTCGAGCCGCCCGTCCTCCAGGTCTTCCTGAACACCGTCATGCTGCCCGAGGCCGAGCGCTCCGCCGCGGCGGTCGAGGAAGGCAAGAAGAAGTTCGGCGAGGTGGCGCGGGTGCTCGAGCAGGCGCTCACCGGCCGGACGTACATGCTCGGCGAGCAATTCTCCGCCGCCGACGTGATGATCGGGTCGACGTTGGTGTGGGCACAGTTCATGGGCCTCTTGAACGGCCACCCGACGCTCGAGGCGTACGCGGCCCGGCTCGCCGAGCGTCCCGCCTTCAAGCGCGCGCGCGAGTGAGATGACGGCGCTGCGCGACGGCCCGCGGGGTCGTCGCGCAGCGCGCGACTCTCGTCGCATCCGCGGCGGCGCCCGCATTGCCCCCTCCGCCGCCGGGCGCTATGAGATCACGTCATGGCGAAGGTCCCTGCCAAGTCCGCTCGCAGCGCCCAGCCGGCGCGGGGGCAACCGAAGCCGCGTACCGCCGGGGCCGCGGAACCTCCCGCGAAGACGACGAGCGAGCCGCTCATCACCCACGCCGATCTCCGCCGCGTCGTCGACGAGCTCGCCAGCACGCTCGCGCCCGCCGATGTCGGCGATCTGCTCGCGGAGGAGGGGAAGCTGCGCTCGCGCGCCGCGACCCTCGGCGGCAAGCCGGGCGAGATCTTCCGCGTGCAGCTCGATCTCGCGCTCGAGTGCCTGCACGACCACGCCGCCGGCCGCTGCCCGCAGATCCCGTACTACACGATCAGCTTGCTCACCGCGGCGATGGCGTATCTCGCCGACGACCTCGACATCATCCCCGACTTCCTGCCGAAGAGGGGCATCATCGACGATGCGTTGGTGCTCGCGATGGCGTGCTCTCTCGGCGACAGCGGTCTGCGTCGCTACTGCGCCTGGAAGGGCATCGACGGCGCCCCCGCGCTCGGTCTCGTCGTGCAGCGCCCGCGCCCGTCGCGCTGAGGAGAACACGCATGCGAGCCTCGAGAGCCATGCCGGTGGTTCTGGTGTCGCTGCTGATGGCGGTCGTCATCGGCCGCGCCGGTGCGGAGGAGCGACTGATCGCTGGAGCCCGCGCGAAGGACGCGGTCCAGCTGCGCGACGTCCGCCCCAGCTCCGACGGCACCGTCGAAGGCGTCCTCGCCAACACGACGTCGCACCTGATCCGCGACGTCCGCCTCATGATCCACCACAACTGGCTCTGGAAAGACGAGAAGCATCCCGGCGACGACAGCCCCGGGCGCGTCGAGTACTTCACCGTGCCGACGACGATCGACCCGCACGGCACGATCGAGTTCCATTACAAGCCGTCGCCGCCGCTCCCCACCGACCGCACCGACGGCCACTTCGACACCACGGTCGAGGTGGTCGGCTACACCGAGATCGGCTGACCGACGACGGCGGGCCCGCCGCCGATTAGTGCTTCCCGAAATCGAGCGGTGTGCCTTTGCGCTGGGCGAGGATGTAGGCCTCCATCGCCTTCAGGCGCGGGTCGTCGTCGAGGAGCGGCTTGCCGCGGGTCGGGTTCTGGATGCACCAGTTGATCATGTCGCGCAGCAGCGCGACGCGGCCGAGCTGGACCTGGAACTTCGGATAGGTCTCCGGATGCGTGTTCGCGCCGTCGGGATGGCACATGTCGCAGGAGACGCCGATGGTGCCGCCGAAGGCGTTCGCGTCGTGGAAGATCTTGTGCCCTTCCTTCACGAACTTGTCGGTCTCCTCTTTCCAGATGCGCTCGTCGCGCTCGGAGAAGGCGCCGTAGGTGTGGCCGGACTGCATATCGCCTTGCGGACCGGAGGGGAGACCACCGGCTCCGCCCGTGGTTGCACCGGAGGCCGCGGCTTTCTCCCGACTCGTGACGCCCGCTCCTGCTTGCGCGGCGGCGGCCGGCGCACCCGCGCCGGCGCCGCTCTGCGGCACCGGCGGTTGCACGGCGTTCTGCCGCGGCGCCGTGCCGGCCTGAGGTACTCCCGCCTGCGCGACGCGCATGGGCTCGGCATCCCAGCTCGCGTTCGGGTTCTTTCGCCGCCACTCGGTCATGAGCTGATCGACGACCGCCTGCGCTTGCTCGCGGGTCGGCGTCTCGCCCTCTTTCACCCCGGGGATCTCGGCGGCGGTCTGGCCGTCGCAGAGCTCGACGACGAGGTTGCCGCTCGCGGACGGCGGTGAGTCGTGGCGCGGCATGTCGGCGCGCAGCGTCGCCTCGTCGCCGGCGACCACGCCGCCGCGCGAGCCGACGAGCATTGCGCCTGCGACGCCGATCGACAGCACGGCGAGCACGGTGAGGATCGTCTTGGTCATCGCTCGTCCTCCGCTAGAACGACGGGAGCTTCGTCTTGGGCGGCGCATCCTGCGCGCCGTTCGAGGTCACGTAGGACGCCCGCACCCCGACCGGGTTGCGGTCCCACAGGTTGTAGAGCTTGTTCACGAGGCCGCTCTCGAGCACGTCCATGCTGCCGTCGCCGCAGCCGTCGAATTGGCTGAATGGGTCGGCGCGGTTCATCTGGACGGTGAGCTTCGGCAGGCCCTCGGGCGCATAGGGCCACGGCCACGCGGTCGAGAGCAGGCCGTGGAAGCTGATGTTGCCGATGTGGTTGGTGAGGAGCTGGTGGGTGTGGCCGTGGATCACGGTCACGTTCTTGAACGGCTGGAGGATCGCCTGCACCTCGTCGGCGTCCTCGGTCCAGAAATTCCACGGGCGATAGTACTTGTAGAGCGGCGAGTGCGAGAAGACGATCAGCGGCGTCGACTTGTCGACCTTCGCGAGGTCGTTCTTCAGCCACTCGCGGCCCTGCTCGCCGACCTCGAAGCGCGACTGCACGCCGTTGTCGAGACCGGCGACGGTGTGCATGCGCTCCTCGGGCGTCATCTTGCGCTCGGTCCAGAAGTCCTTCTCTTGCACGCTCATGATGGTGACGAAGTGCACGCCCTTGTGGTCGAAGGAGTACTGCTCGGGCCCGAAGAGCTCCTTCCAGTACGCGCCCATGTCGAGGAACCAATCGTGCTCGCCGACCATCATCTTGATCGGCGCCTTGACGTTCTTGAGGATGCCGCGACCGAGATCGAGCTCGGCCTTCTGCCCGAGCTGCGCCAGGTCGCCGCCCATGAGGACGAAGTCGGGCTGGGGATCGAGCGCGTTGACGTCGTCGACGGCCTTCAAGATCGCGCGCACGAAGCGGTCGTTCAGCTTGCGTTGGTAGAGATGTGTGTCGGAGATGTAGGCGAAGGTGAACGGCGGCTTGTCGCCCGGCGCGTCGGCCGCCTGCGCGACCTCGACGAGCTGAAAGCTCTGCGGCGTCACCAGGCCGCGCCCGAGCGCCGCGGCCGCCGAGAGGCCGGCAAGGCGCATGAAGCCGCGACGGGAGACGTGCTGCAGGCCCGCGAAGAACGCGTCGCGCTCCTCGTAGTGCTTGGTCTCGATGCTCTTGCGCTTACTCATAGGTCGTTCCTGTCCTCACGAGGACGCCGATCGGCGCCGGCTTCGCCGGGTCGGGGCTCGGCGCGAGGTCGCCGAAGTCGCCCTTCTTGCCCATCGCCGCCTCGACGTCGCGCTCCGGGCGGACGTTCTTGCGGCCGCGCTGGCGCGTCATCTCCTTGGCGGAGAGCGCGGTGACCTTGTCGCCGCTGAGGGTCGCCATGAACGCCACCACGTCGTCGATCTCGGACTCGGTGAGGCCGAGGCGCTGCATGCCGCCGTCGAGGTTGGGATTCGGGATGCCGCCCTTGTTGTAATGGTCCATCACGTCCCACAAGGTCGCGAGCGAGCCGTCGTGCATGTAGGGCGCGGTGACGGCGATGTTGCGCAGGGTCGGCGTCTTGAAGGCGCCGATGTCGTTGGTGTGCTTGGTGACGAGGAAACGGCCGAGCTCGGAGAACTCGGTCTGGATCGCGAGCTCGTCGATCTGCTTCATGTCGCCGCTGCGGACACTGGTGGCGGCGCGGCGCGCGAGGTCGATGAAGTTGGTCTTGTGCGCGGCGATGCCGATGTTGTGGAACTTCTGATCGGAGAAGAGCGGGCTCACGGTGCTGAAGGCGTGACAGCTGTTGCAGCGCGCCTTGCCGTTGAAGAGGCCCCAGCCGCGTTTCGCCGCGGCGTCGATCGCGTTCGCGTCGCCCTGGACGAAGCGGTCGAAGGGCGCGTTGCCGCTGAACTGCATGCGTTCGAAGGCGGCGACCGCGACGGCGTAGTCGTCGAAGGTCGGATCGCGGCCGAACACGGCTTGAAACTCGGTCACGTAGGTCGGGATGCTGCGCAGCTTGGCAGCGACCGCGTCGCCGTCCTTCATGCCCATCTCGATCGGGTTCGTGATCGGCAGCTTCGACTGGTCCTCGAGCGTCGCGGCGCGCCCGTCCCAGAACTGCGTCGCGTTGAACATCGCGTTCAGGACGGTCGGGCTGTTGCGCTGCCCCCTCTCCTTCGGCGCGGTGACGCCTTCGGCGAGGGGCTTGTGGTCGACGAAGCCCGCCGCCGGATCGTGGCAGGTCGCGCACGAGACCTTGCCGTTCGACGACAGGCGCGTGTCGTTGAAGAGCTTCCCGCCGAGCGCGACCTTGTCTTTGGTCGGCTCGCCACCCGGCGGCACGCTCAAGTCGTAGAGCATGGGCGAGACGCCCAGCGGCAGATTCGGCGGTGCGGCGAGCGTGGTGGACGCCGCGACCAGGGCGGCGATCGCAAACGCGCCGTACAGCGCACGTCGGACTCTCTCAGTGGACATCGAACCCCCCCCTCCGTGTCGATGTCGTTGCATTCGCGAGCGCGAATGATCGAGCGGCGCGAACGGCGATGGCATAGCGGCTGGTCCGGTGGGTCGCAAGTGAACGCGCGATCGTCGCGCGTCCGCATTTGTCTGAGCGGCGCGTGCGGCCTAGCGTGAACGCCGTATGTAGTCAGACGAGGAGGGTTCGCGATGAAGCTCGGCATGTACCTCCGCAACATGGGTCCACAATCGACCCGCGCGATGCTGCTCGCGTGCGCGCGTGCCGCGGAGTCGGCGGGCATCGACGATCTCTGGGTCGCCGATCACATCGCGATCCCGCCCGACGACGCCGAAGGCTCGGGCGGCCGCTACCTCGATCCGCTCGCGACGCTCGCGTTCCTCGCCGGCGCGACCGAGCGCATCGGGCTCGGCACCGGCGTCCTCGTCTTGCCGTATCGTCCGTCGCTTCCGACCGCGAAGTGGGTGGCGACGATTCAGGAGCTTTCCGGGAACCGCGTCTCCTTCGGCGTCGGCGTCGGCTGGATGCAAGCGGAGTTCCGCGCCGTCGGCGTGCCGTACGCCGAGCGCGCCCGCATCACCGACGCGACGCTCGATCTCATCGGCCGCTGCTTCGCCGCCGACGAGGTCGAGGCGAACGGCCAGCGTTTTCTCTTCCTGCCGCGCCCGCCGCGGCCGCCGATCCTCGTCGGCGGCGCCCCGCCGCACGCGCTCCGTCGCGCCGCGCGCTACGGCGACGGCTGGATGCCGATGGCGGGCGGCGACCCGGAGGCGCTCCGCCCGGCGATCGCCGAGCTGCGCCGCCTGTTCGCGGAAGCCGGCAAGCCGGCGCCGCACGTCGTCGTGCTGACGAGCCTGCCGATCGACGAGCCCGCTGCCGCGATCGCGCGCGTCCGCGCGTTCGCCGACGTCGGCGCGACCGGCCTCGTGCACTCGTCACGCTACGCCGACGCCGCCGAGTTCGCCCGACACGCCGAAGCGCTCGGGCGCGACGTGAAACCGGCGGTGGCGGGCGCCGGCAAGTAGCGCGTGCGCCGCTAGCGCGCCGTCAGCGCCGCGATCACCGCGTCGAGCGCGCCGTCCGCGAGGGCGGTCATCTCGGCGTCGGTGCGGTCTTGGATGGGGTGCGGCACGAAGACGCGCGCGACGTCGGGCATGCCGAGCGCTTCCGACTGCACGCGGGCGGCGTCGCGGAACTCGTCGGAGGCGACGAAGACCGCCGGTGTGCCCTCAGCCTCGAACCAACAACTGTCGTGCACACTGCACGTCGTGCACGACCCTCAATCGGCGAGCGCCTCGATGACGAAGTCGCACTTGACGGCGATCTCGCGTCGCAGATCCTGCGGCGCGGGCTTGGTGAAGGTCGGCTTGGCGTAGCGCTGCACCTCGAGCCCGCGCTCGCGCAGGCGCGCCTCGAGGCGGTCGAGGAAGACGTCGCCGCGCGCCTTCCGGATGTCGAGGAGCGCGACGGTGCCGTGCAGCGCCGCGGGCCGGCGCGTCGGCATCCGCCGTACCGGCGTGCTCTCATCGGTGGGGTCGAGGACGATCTTGTCGGCGCTCATCGATTCACCTGTTCGCGGATAAAGCCGATCACTCGCGACGATGCAAGCCGCTACTCGCGTCGTGCCCTAGAGCTCGATCTTCCGCGTCACCATCTGCGAGCCCATCTCGCCCGCGACCCAGCCGCCGATGATCGCGGAGAACATGCCGGCGTCGCTGCCGGCGACGACGATCGTCAGCTGGTCGTCGGTGCGGAACTTCGAGAGCGGCGTCGCGAGCAGCGCCTCCGGAATCTCGGCGCCGAGACCGAGCACTTTCGGCGGAATGCCTTCGGCGCACTGCGCGTCGGGGAGGAGCTCGCGGAGCGGCCGCGCCGTGAGCTCGCGCACGGCGGCGCGGATCTCGGCCTTGCCCCAGCCGTCGCCCGAGAGCTTCTGCACGTGCTCCGGTGCGAGCACCAAGACGGCGTCGACGTAGCCGTAGAGCTTCGGGTGCATCACGGTCGCGAGCGCCTGCGCGAGCGACGTGACCAAGCTCCGCGCGCTCCGACTCGCCTGGTCCATGATCGCGCGCGGCGCCTCGGCGGCGAAGAGCGTCACCGTCGAGTCGCCGGGCGCGAAGCCGCGCTCGACGTGGAGCGGCTGCCAGGGATTCGCCTCCTCGTTCTCGGCGAAGCAGTAGGTGTACTTGCCGGGATGGCCGAGCGTGCTTTTGTCGATCTCGCCGGGACGGCCGCCGCCGACGTTGCGGATCACCAGCGGCAGGGCACGACCGATCGTCGCGTTGGCGCGGTTGCCCTGGCCGAGCGCGTTGTGGCCGGCGTTCATGCCGATCGCGCGCCGCACCGGACCGTTCACGATGATCAGCGGCGCCGGGAAGTAGGTCGTCGCGACGACGCCGTGCAGGTTGAAGCGCTCGTCGCACGCGGCCTCGATGCTGGCCAGCACGACCGGGAAGTACTCGGGCTTGCAGCCCGCCATCACCGCGTTGATCGCGACCTTCTCGACGGTGACCGGCACCAGGTTCGGCGGCACCAGCGCGACCACCTCGTCGGGGGCGCGGCGGGTCGCGTCGAGCATGCGCATCACGCGCCCTTCGGTCGGCGGCACGATCGGCAGACCATCGGTGAGACCGCGGTCGAAGAAGAGCTCGAGCACGTCGTCGAGATCGCCGACCTCGACGCGGCGGGCGCGGAGCACACGCGTCGCGCGCCGTGCGTCGAGTCGTGCCGCGACCGCCGGATCGAGACTGCGCGAGCCGCAGCCGGGCCGGAAGTCGGGGAGCCCGCGCGCGAGCGACGTCGCGACCGCCGGCGGCTCTTCCAAGTTGCCGGCGGCGGATCGGCCGAGTCGATCGACGGCGCTCGCGATGAGCGCGTCGAAATCCGCCCGCGCCCAGCCGTCGAAGGCCGCCACGACGCGGCCGTCCCCGCCGGCGAGGATCAAGGTCGGGACGATCTCGATGCCGTAGTCGGCGGACACCTCGCACGCGGAGTCGTCGAGGACCGGGAAGGCGAGGCCGTGCTTCGCGACGAACGCCGCCGCGTCGGCCGGCGCGCTCTGCGTCACGCCGCGGACGCGCAGGCCGGCGGCGGCGAGCGTCTCGTGCACGCGCTGCACGACCGGCAAGACGAGCTCGCAGGTGGCGCAATCGTGCTTCCAGAAAACGAGCAGCTAGAGCGACGAAGCGGAGCCGCCGTCGGCGCCGAACCGTTGCGGCGCGCCGACGCGGTCGACGAGCACGAAGGGTGGTGCGGTGTCACCGGGTGCGAGACGCATCAGCGATCCTCGTCGGCGGCCATCCGCGACGCACTAGACTGCTCCGGCGTGCGACGCAACGACTGGCTGCGGCGCTGTCCGGCCGCGCAGTGACGCGCAGCTGCGCGAGCCGCTACTGGATGAAGAGGCCCGACGCCGGGCCGCGTGCGAGCGGGATCAGGACTGCTTGCCGGCGGGATCGCGCGGCGCGGGCGACCAGCGCCCGTCGCGTCCGAGGGTGCCCTGGATGGCGCGATCGGCCTCTTCCATCTCTCTTGCCCAATCGCGCGCCTTGCGCGGGGCCTGGAGGAACTCCTCGTAGAGCGGACGCGCGAGCTCGCGGCGACTGATGCCGGCAGGCGCGACCATGATGTCGATCTGCGCGCTCGCGAGGTCGAAGCCGCCGTGCACGATGTCGTCGGCGTCCATCTGGTACGCGCTGAGCGTCTGCTTCAACGCGCCCGCGTTGGTGCCGAAGCGGCGCGCTACCTCGTGGATATTCTGAATGCGGTAGCCGTCCTCGGCGGTGATGCCGAGATGGTAGGCGCAGAAGAGCTCGAAGCGATCGATCTCACCGCCCGGTCCCATCGGCGGCGGCGCCTCGGGTCGGCGCTGCGGGGGCTGCTGCGGCTGGCGCGGCCCGCGTGGTGGACGGCTGCCGCGCGGCCAACGCTGCGCGTTCGCGTATTGGCCGGCGCCGACGCCCGCCTGTTGTCCGACGCCGCCCGCGAAGCGGCGATCCGGCGGATTGCCGGGATTGCTCGGACGACGCCCCTGGCCCTGACCTTCTTGCCAGCGACCACGACTGGCGTTCGGATTCGCACCGGGCCCGAAGCTGGAATTGCCGCGGCCCGCGAAGTTCGGATTGGCGCCCGGTCCGAAGCTCGAATTGTCACGGCCCGCGAAATTCGGATTGGCGCCGGGTCCGAAGCTCGAATTGCCGCGGCCGACGAAATTCGGGTTGGCGCCGCCACGGCGTGGCCCGCTACCTCCTGGACCACCTTGCCATCGCGGGGGAGGACCAGCCGGGGGGCCGATGTAACGCGGCTCGCTGGTCGGCTGTCCATCAGGTCCGGAACGCGGCTGCTGACCGGGCTGGCCAGATCCTTCGCGTGGTTCCCAGGGACGGCGTCGCCCTCTCCGTCTGCGACCCATCTGGCTGACGACTATGCCTGAACGCCGAACGTGCGTCGAGTTCACTTCAGTGGATATTTCCAGCTCGCCGGAGCTTGTCCGTCTGGGGTCGGTTCACTAGGGTCCCGCGAATGTTGCGGTCGGCCGTCCATTCCGAAGCGTCACACGTGCCGGGCGGCAACATCGTGCGCGAGATCGTCTTCGGTGCGAACGATGGCTTGGTCGCCGCGTTCGCGGTCGTCTCGGGCGTGCAGGCGCGTCGGTGCCCCCGCGTGTGGTGTTTCTCGCCGGTCTCGTCGAGCTGCTCGGCGGCACCGTGGCGATGGGCCTCGGCGGCTACCTCGCCGTCAAGAGCGAGCGTGAGTACTACCAGGCGGAGCGCCGTCGCGAGGAGCGCGAGGTCGATCTCTTTCCCGAGACCGAGCGCAAAGAGGTGAAGGACATCTACCGCAAGAAGGGCTTCGAGGGTGAGGTACTCGAGGCGACGGTCGCGCACGTGACCGCCGAGCGCGAGCGCTGGATCGAGACCATGATGCGCGAAGAGCTCGGTCTCTCACCCGATGCGCGCTCCCCCCTGGTCTCGGGCCTGGCGACCGGGGCCGCCTACGCCTGCGGCGCGGCGATGCCGACGTTGTCGTACGCGTTCCTGCCGGAGCGCGCCGCGTTCTACTGGTCGATCCGCTCACCCTCGCGACCCTGTTCGTCGTCGGCGCCGGCAAGACCGTCGCGACGGGGCGCTCGTGGTGGCGCTCGGGGCTCGAAGCCGTGCTGATCGGCGCCGCCGCCGCCGGCGCGACGTTCCTGGTCGGTTGGCTGCTCGGCGGCGCGTGATCAATTCGAAGGAGGAATACCGTGTGGAATGACTTCAAAGGTTTTCTGCTGAAGAGCAACGCCTTCGCGCTCGCCATCGGCGTGATCATCGGCGCCGCGACCGGCAAGGTCGTCACCGGCCTCGTCGAGGATCTGCTGATGCCGGTGGTCAGCTTGATCATCCCGAGCGGCAGCTGGCGCGAGGCGCAGCTGGTGCTGAGCCAGACGACGGGTCCCGACGGCAAGCCGGTCGTGAACGCGATCAAGTACGGCGCCCTGTTCGGCACGCTCATCGACTTCGTGATCATCAGCTTCGTGGTCTATCTCATCACCAAGATGGTGATGCGTCCGGCGCCGGCACCGAACACGAAGGTCTGCTCCGAGTGCAAGGAAGTGGTCGCTGCCGACGCGCGCCGCTGCAAGTGGTGCACGGCGCCGGTCGCGTGAGGGCGTAGCGACGTTCGAGCGCGGCGCTGACGCCGCGCTCGAACGCTCGGGGTCGCGTGACGCCGTCCCGCCGCGCGTCGCTCAGCGTGCGGCGGCGAGGCGCGGCGACTCGCGCCGCTCGCCGCGGATGTCGGCGAGGTTCGCGGCGATCTCCTCGCGAACGCGCTCGAGCAGCGTGGCCGGGTCCTCGCCCGGACGGCGCTCGATCGGGTTTCCGATGCGGACGCGCACCCGCACGCCGAACGGAATGGGCAGGAAGTTCGCTTGCATCAGGCGCCACGACTGGTCGATCGTGACCGGCAGGATCGGCGTCGACGGGGCGGCCTCGAAGAGCGTGACCGAGCCGCGCGGCTTGAACGCTTTGAGCTCGCCCCGGCGCGCGCGCGTGCCCTCCGGAAAGATCACCGCCGAGACCCGGTTGCGCTCGACGCGCTCGCCGAGCGCGGCGATCGCGCTGACGGCCTGATCGGCGTCGTCGCGGTCGATCAGCGCGTTACCGCCGCACCGTAGGTTGTACGACACGCTCGGGATGCGCCGTGCCAGCTCACGCTTCGAGACGAACTTCGGAAAGTTGGTGAAGAAGAGATACCCGAGCAGCGCGATGTCGAACATGCTCTGGTGGTTGGTGATCATGAGGTAGGAGGTGTGCGGTAGGACCGTCGCCGGCCGCTCCACCAGCAAGCGGAGGCCGGCGACGCGGAACGCCGCGACCAGCGACGTACAGAGCAGGGCGACCGCGTAGTCGTGCGGGCGCTTACCGAAGAGCTTGGCGCCGCGCTGGATGATCTCGAACGCGAGCAAGACCGCGAAGAACACCGGCAGGAAGACGATCGTCGCCGTCCAGTCGAGGAGCACGCGCATCGACCACAAACGGTGCAGGAAAGCGCCGCGCGAATCAAGCCGGATTGTCTTCGCGGGCGGGTTCGCCTAGCGTCCGCCGCCGTGCGGCTCATCGACGCGGCGGTGCTCGGCGCGATCCTCGCCCTCGCGCTGACCTGGCCGTTGCGCTCACCGCCGATCGGGGCGCACGGTGAGGCGCGCGAAGGGCTCGTCGTGCAGGACATCGTCGCGCACGGCCGCTGGGCGCTGCCGCTCCGAAACGGCGAGCTGCCCTCGAAGCCGCCGCTCTATCATTGGATCGCCGCCGGCGCGGCGGAGGCACGCGGCGAAGTGTCCGACGTCATGGTGCGGCTGCCGTCCGCGCTCGCCGCCGCCGTGGTGGTGATGGCGACGTTTCTCTTCGCGGTCGACACGGGCGGACGTCTCTCGGCGTGGCTCGCGATCGGCGCGCTTTTCGGCATGCTTCGCTTCTGGGTCTCGGCGACGGAGGCGCGCGTCGACATGCTCTTCACTGCCTGCGTCGCGGTCGCGCTCGTCGCCTTCTACCGCTGGTATCGACGCCGAGGCGGCCTCGCGCGCGGCCTCTGCTACCTCGCCGTCGCCGGCGCCGTGCTCACCAAAGGTCCGGCCGGCGCGGTGCTTCCGGCGCTGATCATCCTCGTGTTCGTCGCCCGCGAGCGCCGGCACGGCGCCGACGTCCGCGTCACGCTCGCCGGTTTCTGGTCGACGCCGCTCGCCGCGGTGGCGACGTTGCTCGTCCTCACCTGGTATGCGCTCGCGTATCGCGCCGGCGGACACGAGTTCCTAGTGCTGCACTTGGTGCGCGAGAATGCCGATCGCTTCCTCGGCCACGGCGTCTTCGGTGAGCACGGCGGGCGCTCGCGCTTGTCGATGGTGCGCGCGCTCGCGACCGATCTGCTGCCGTGGAATCTCGTCCTATTGTGGGCGGCGTATCGCTGGGCGCGCGGCGTGCGCGAGGACGAGGCGGCGCGTTTTCTCCACGCCTGGTGGCTGGTGATCGTGGTGTTCTTCACGATCGCCTACGGCAAACGCGACGTCTACCTGCTGCCGCTCTACCCGGCGATCGCCGTGCTCGTAGGACGCGCCCTCGTGACCGCGGTCAGCAGCACCGATCGCGAACATCTCTTCGGCGTCGTGCCCGTGCCCGACGCGATCCGCCGGCGGTTTCCCGCGCGGCCGGCGCTGGCGTTCTTGGCGACCCTGCTGATCACGTTCGACGTTGGGCTCGTCGTGATCGGACAGCTGGCGCGCGAGCACCGGGCGCGGCGGCGATCGCTGGTGCCGTTCGCCACCGCGGTGGCGACGCAGGTGCCCGCGGATGCGCCGCTCTTCGCGACGCCCGAGCTCGCCGGCAGCGACCTGCAAGTGCTGTCCTACCGGCTCGCACGGCCGATCCCCCGCGCTGACGCCCCCGCGCCGTGCGCCGCTCCGACGGTGGCGGAGGGCGCGCCCGCTGACGCGTACTACCTACTGCCGGCCGAGAGCGCGGCCGAGCGCGGCACCGTCGTCGCCGAATCGAAGCGGCGCGGCGTCGACGTCGCGCTGCTGCACGGCTCGTCGCGACCGTGCGCCGCGCCGCCGCCCTAGCTCCGCTCTCGCGTCCGCGTCGTTTCGTGGGTTGGCTCCCGCGGCGCGAGACGCTAGACCAACCTCTCGATGGCATCCCGGCCCGAAGCTCCGACGAAGATCATGCTCGGCTTCGTCGTGCGCCAGTGCGCGGTCACGCTCGGCCACAAGCCGACGCCGGAAGAGCTCGTCGAGTGGGCGAACAATCAGCGCGACGGGAGTCGTCGCTACTGCATCTTCGGACGTGCGATCACGGTCGACGAGGCCCGCGTCCTGCTGCGTCATCCGGAACGGCCGGTAACGGTGCGTCAAGCGTCGCCGCGGATGCTGTTTTCGCTCGGTCGCGCCGCGAACGATCGCAGCTAGTTACGGTTCGGTGACGCGCGGCTGACTGTACCATGTCGGCGCACAATTTCGTTGACGCTTGATTCGGGTTCCCTTACATAAGGGACCACCTACCTCTCTCAGTGCCGTGATCTCATTTTGAGCCGATCCCTTCGCGAGGACCCTGTTCGTTCGATGCCGCAGCCTTTTTTCCGGGCGCTCAGCGCCGGGCTTTTTTTCGTTCTCACGGCGCTGATGCCGACCGTCGCGGTTGCCGTGGTGCGTGTGTGCGGGCCGGATCCAGTCGCGAACACCGCGGCGATCCTGTGCGCGCCGTCGAGCGGTCCGTGCAACGCGTCGTCCGTCATGGTGAGCGAGAGCATCGAGGTGACCGCCGGCGGATGCGCGTTCGACCTCGGCGGCCGCGCGGTCACCTTCAAGAAAACCTTCGAGATGGCCGGCCAGGTCGGCGTCGCGAACGGCTTCATCAAGGTCTTCAACGCGGCGAGCGTCACGCTCACCGGCGCGAGCAAGCTGAAGGCGCGCGGCGACTTCTTCATGCCGGCCGGGTCCATCACCCAAGGCGGCTTGGTGTCGCTCGAGAGCACCGGCCCGATCACCATCGACGGCGTGATCGACGTCACCGGCGACGGCGCCGGCAACGTGGCGCTCCGCGCGGCAGGGGACGTCACGCTCGAGAACGGCTCGTCGGTCACCGGGAATGGTCTCACGGTCGCGTCGGACGGCGACCGCTTCGCCGACGGCGGCGACTTCGACGCGACGTCGACGGGCGGCAGCATCATCATCGGCGGGACCATCGAGCTGCGCGGCACGAATCAGGCGGCGGGTGGCGCGGTCGACTTCACCGCCGCGCGCGACATCGAGATCAACCAGCCGATCGACGCGAGCGGTGGCGGCTTCGACGGCGGCACCGTCGAGCTCTCGGCGGGCGACGACATTCTCGTCACACGCACGATCGACGTCGACAGCATCGCCGGCGGCGGCGCCGGCGGCTCGATCACGATGGCGGCGGGTGAGGACGGCAACGGCGGAACCGCGCCGGGCGGCACGCTCACCGTGCAAGGGGCGCTTCTCAAGCTGAACGGCAGCGACACCGACACGACCGCCGGCGACGGCGGCTCGCTGAGCGGCACCGCCGCGGGCGCGATCCGTTTCATCGGGACCGGTGTGGGCGTGCGCGCCAACGCGCCCAACGGCTTCGACGGCTCGGGCGGCGACATCGCGCTCGATTCCAGTACCGGCTCGAGCTTCACGATCGGTCCGCTCGACGGCGACCTCGTCTTGGAGGGCTCGATCATCGCCGGCAGCGGCGGCCTCGGCGGCAACGGCGGCGCCATCGACGTCACGGCCGGGCGCGATCTCACCATCACGGCCACGATCGACATGAGCGGCACGGACAGCGGCGGAGACATCAGCGGTGACGCCGGCGGCGCGGTGACGCTGAACGGCACGATCACCAGCAACGGCACGCTCAACACCGGCGACGGCGGCTACGTGACCTTCAGCGCCGGTGACGCGCGGGTCGCCGCGCTGACGGTCTCGAAGAGCATTCTCGCGACCGGCGGCGTCGCCAACGCGTTCGGCCAGTCGATCTCGCTTGCCGGCTGCTCGGTCTCGATCGCTCCCGGCGTCCTGATCAACGGCAGCTCGGCGCTCCCGCCGGGCGGCTCGGACATCGAGCTCATCGCGCGCACGGCGATTCAGCTCGGCGCCGGCGCCCAGCTCGTCGCGGTGCCGAGCGGGGTCGTGTCCTTCACGCACTTGCCGGGCGTGGTGCCGAGCATCGGCACCGGCGCGACGTCGTCACCGGCGGTGGTCGATCAGACCTATACTCCCGTCGAGTATCCGTTCCCGAATTGTCCGGTGTGCGGCGACGGCGTACGGCAGCTCGGCGAGGCGTGCGATCCCGGGGCCGACGGTGCGTGCTGCAGCGCGACCTGCGAGCTCCTCTGTCTGCCCACCACCGCGACGCCGACGCCGAGCCGCACGCCGACGCCGGTCCAGACGCAGACACCCGTCTCCACCGTGACGGCGACGCCGGTGCCGGTCGCCACGACGACGAGCACGGCGACGCTCACGGCGACGCCGGTCGCCACGGCGACGGCGACGCCGACACCCGTGCCGACCTCGACGGTCACCGCGACCGCGACGCGCACGGTTACGCCGACGCCTACACCGACGAATACGACGACCGTGACGTCGACGCCGACCCGCACCAGCACGGTGGTCGCGACGGCGACGCTCACCACGACGGCGACGACTACCGTTACGTCGACCGCGACGGTCCTGCCGACGACGACCGCGACGCCGACCGTGACGTCGACGGCGACCGAGACTCAGACGCCGACTGTCACTGCCACGTCGACGCCGACCGCCACGCCGACGGCCAGCGCGACGTCCACGTCCACGCCGAGCGTTACGCCGACGCGGACGGCGAGCGTGACGCCGACACCGACGCCGACCGCCACCACGACGCCGAGCCCCTCTGCGATCGCGACCACTGCCGTGACGGAGACGCCGACTCCGGTCGTGACGCCGACCGCGCTCGGACCGACGCCGACCGTCGTTGCCACCGCGCTTCCCGACGAGATGACACAAGCCGAGCGCCGTACCCTCGCCGCTTGCCAGCTCGCGGTGCAGAAAGCGTCGCGTGCCTTCCTTTCCACCGACACGCGCGCGCTGCGAAGCTGCGCCGAGCGCGGCCTCAAGTGCGTCGAGACCAAGAGCGGCGCGGCGCAAGGGAGCTGTCTCGTCGCCGCGCGCGCGAAGTGTGCCGGGACGGTCGCGCGCGCCCGCGCCCTCGGCGCGGCGAAGCTCGCCGCGACCGTGACGGCGAAGTGCGGTCCCACGAAGCTCGTGTCGACGAGCCTGCTTGGTGCGGAGGGGCTCGGGTTCCCGCTCTTCGACGCCACGTGCAGCGTCGGCTTCGGCACCGGCGCGGGCTCGCTTGCCGACATCACCGCCTGTCTCACCCACTCGCTCACCTGCCGGAGCGAGCAAACGGTCGCGCTCTCCATGCCACGCGCCGCCGACTTCCTTGCCGACGCCGGCGTCGCGGGACTCTGCCTGCCACCGCCGAGCGGCGATCTCTCGGGATGGCCGGACGCGGCGCAGGGCACCAAGGCGGCGAAGTGCCAGGTCGTGATCGGCAAGGCTTCGCTTGCGCTTGCGCAGCGCGCGCTCGCCGCGACCGAGAAGTGCCTCGATCTCGTCCTCGACTGCCGGCTGCTCGCCGCGGCGCCCGCGCCGTGTCTGCAGCAGGCCGCGCCGCGCTGTCAGTCGGTATTCGCGAAGATCGCGATCGGTGCCGACAGCGTCCTCGCGAGCCAGCGGGCGGCGATCCTGCGCGCGTGCGGCGGGGTCTCGATCGACCAGCTCACGTCCACGTCGGGGCTCGGCTTCGCGCTCGCGGCGGAACGCTGCGCGGCGCTCGCGGTCGGCGATCTCGTCTCGCCGGCCGACGTCGCGAGCTGCGTGCTCCGCGATCAGCGCTGCGGCGTCGCCGACGTCTCACGCGCCGCGACCCCGCGCATCGACGAATACCTCGCCGACGTCGGCGACCAGGTCACCCCCGCCGACTTCGCGTGCCCGGCATTTTCCGCGCTCAGGCGCGAATGATCGGCGACAGCACCTTCTCGTCGAGCCAGGTGGAGAGATCGGCGAGGTTCGGCGCGGTGATCTCGTGCGCCATGTCGTACTCGCGATAGGTGAGCGGGACGCACAGCTCGCGCAGCGTCTCGACCGAGCGGCGGGCGCGGTCGACGGCGATGATCTCGTCACGGCTGCCGTGCTGGATGAGCGTCGCGAGGCGCTGCAACGGCTCGCTGGTCGCGACGCCGGCGACCAGCGGCGGCGGCAGCCACGAGCTCAACGCGACCAGCCCCGCGAAGCGCTCTGGATTGCGGAGCGCGAGCAGATAGGCGAGGACGCCGCCCTGGCTGAACCCCAACACGATGAGCTTGCGCGGATCGATCGCGTAGCGCTCCGAGGCGGCGTCGATGAAGCGCGTGACGCGCGCCGCCGAGTCGTTGATCGCCGGCGAGCCGGCCGGTTGGGTGCCGCTCAGGGGAAACCAGCCGAAGCCGCTCGCGCCGCCGCCGAGCGGTACGTCGATGCCGCCTTGCGGGCAGATCACCTGGAAGCGACCGCCGGCGAGGTACGGAGCGAAACCGACCAGATCGAACGCGCTCGCCCCCCAGCCGTGGAGCGCGATGATCGTCGGATGAGGGCCGGAGCCGGCGGGCTCGTAGTGGGTGTGCGCGAGATCCACGGGATCCTCCCTGGTCTTTTGGCGCGCTCGACGGCCTCTGCTAGCGTGCCCTGATGCGTGTCGGCGCTTTTCTCTCACCTCGACCGGCGGTCGTCCATGGCGCGGGCCGGAGCTCCGGGCCGCGATGAAGCTGCTGCTCTTCGACCTCGACGGCACCGTGGTGCGCTCGACGCGTGGCGCCGCGCCCTTCACCGCGACCATGCACGAGATGTTCGGGATCGACACCAGCGCGACCGGTCTCCGCTTCGACGGCAAGACCGATCCCCTCATCATCGCCGAGCTGCTGGAGCACGCCGGCGTGACCGGCGAGTGCGAGGCGGCGATCCTGCGCGATTTCGAGGCACGCCTGGCGACGCGACTCGCGACCGCGCTCGCGAGCGGCACCACCAAGGTCGAGGCGATTCCCGGCGTGTGCGCGACGCTCGATCGGCTCGCGGCCGATCCGGCGTTCGCGCTGGCCACGCTCACCGGCAACTTCGAGCGCACCGCGCGCGTGAAGCTCGCGGCCGCCGGCCTGGCCGAGTTCTTCACGGTCGGCGCCTTCGGCAGCGACGCCGCGCGCCGGGCGGCCCTCCCCGAGGTCGCGCGCGAGCGCTTCCGCCGGCACAGCGGCGCCGACGTGCCGCTCGCCGACTGCGTGATCATCGGCGACACCCCGCTCGATCACCGCGCCGCCGACGAGAACGGCATGCCCTGCATCCTGGTCGCGACCGGCCGTACGCCGCTCGCCGAGCTCGAGGCCTGCCGTCCGGCGGCGGTCTTTGCCGATTGGACGGATCCCGGCGCGATTCATGCCGCGCTGCGCGCCCTATGAATCGTCGGCGGCACAGAGGAGGAGCCGGTGGCTGACCAATACCGCGTCGTCGTCGAGAAGGACTTCCTCAAGTTCTCGTCGGCGCACTTCATCGCCTACAAGGGCTTCCGCGAGCCGCTGCACGGCCACAACTACCAGGTCTCGGTCGCGATCAGCGGCGCCGTCGGTCCCGACGGCTACGTGCTCGACTTCGGCGTCGTGAAGGAGATCACCAAGCGCGTCTGCCGCGAGCTCGACGAGCGCGTGCTGGTGCCGGTGCGGAGCGACTGCCTGACGATCACGAGCGACGACGTCAGCGTCACGATGGTCTACGAGGACGGCGCGCGCTTCGTCTTCCCGCGCACCGACGTCGCGCTGCTGCCGATCGTGCACGCGTCGGCCGAGGAGCTTGCGGCCTACGTGCTCGAGCGCCTGCGCGCCGAGCTCGAGCCGCACGCGGTGCGCGGTCTTTCCGAGATCGAGGTCGGCGTCGGCGAGGCGCCGGGCCAAGCGGCCTATTGCCGCGCCCGTTTCGGCTGAACGCCCGCGTCGCGTGCGGCATCCGCGTTGCCGGCGGCGCGGCTCCTCACGTCGCGTAGTGCCGCCGGACGATGCCCGAAGACGCGAGCGCATCGCGTACGCGCGGGCTCAACAAGGCAGCGAGCTCCGGGTCATCGCCCGTCGCGGCGCCGGGGTGGCAATAGAGCTCGCTCACGCCGTCCGGCAGCGCCGCGATCACGCGCAAGAGGTAGCGCTCGCTCACCGCGCCGGTCTGGTGATGGCCGTACACGCGGTCGGCGACGCGGACGCCGCACGCGCGCGCGCGCCGCACGGCGCGACGACAGAGGAGCGCGAAGATCGCGGCCTCCGCGAGCTTCCGCCCGGCGTGGCGACGGTCGAAGGCGAGCGCCGGAGCGAGCGGATCGCGCGGCACCCGCACCGCCGCGATCCGGTACTCACGCGCGAGGCCGAGCAGGATCGTGAAGATCGCGGGATGAACCTGGAAGTCGAGGTGAGCGTCGAGATGCGTCGGCCCGCGACCCGCGGCGAGGCAACGCTCGATCTGCGCCCGCAGCTCGTCCGTGGCCTGCCGTCGCGCCGCCGCCGAGGCGGCGAGGCGCAGTCCCTGCAGAATGGGGCTCTCGGGAAATCGCCCCGTCGTGTCGACGAGCAGCGGAATGCGCGCCGGCGGCAAGACGGCGCGGCCCTTGACGATCGTCAGGTGGACGCCGATCGCGAGCGCGGGGAGATCGCGTGCGAGCGCGATCGCCTCGTCGGCGGCAGCACCGCCCGCCATCCAGCTCGCCGACGTGAGGATGCCTTCACGTGCGGCGCGCACGACGGCCGCGTTGACGCGCGTCGAGACGCCGAGATCATCGGCGGTGATCGCCAGCTGCTTCATGGTCGTGCCCGGATTCGATACCGTACGGAATTGCGCGAATCGATACCGCAAGTATTTGCGTGAACCGCGTGGCCGGACAGGAAAAAAATACCGGGTCCGCGCGTTCGTGCGGAAAAACATCATGCCCTCATTGACGAGGCGCCAGCGCGGGCGTACGCGGGCGCCCGGAGGTGAGTGGTGATGATGCGAACCCTCTTCCTGAATCCCCCATCGTACGACGACTTCGATGGCGGGGCGGGCTCACGCTACCAGGCGACGCGCGAAGTGTGGTCGTTCTGGTACCCGACCTGGCTGTGCTACGCAGCCGGCGCGCTGCCGGACAGCCGCGTGCTCGACGCGCCGCCGCTCGGCCTCGGCGTCGCCGACGTCGTCGCGATCGCGAAGGACTACGAGATGGTCGTGCTGCACACGAGCACGCCGTCCTTCGGTGTCGATGCGGAGACCGCGGCGGCGATCAAGTCCAAACGGCCCGACACGACCATCGTGTTCGTCGGCGGGCACGTCTCCGCCGAGCCGGCGAGCTCGCTCGCCGCCGCGCCCGCGATCGACGTCATCGCGCGGAAGGAGTTCGATCATTCGGCCATCGCGCTCGCCGAGGGCCGGCCGTGGTCGGAGATCCCGGGGATCAGCTTCCGCGGGCCGACCGGTGTGGTGAACAACCCCGACGCACACCCGCTCGACACCGCCGCGCTCGACGCGTTGCCGTTCGCGACCGACGTCTACGCGCGTGATCTCGACTACAAGCGCTACAACAGCCCGTACTGCAAATACCCGTACGTGTCCCTCTACACCGGCCGCGGGTGCCCGGCGCGCTGCACGTTCTGCCTGTGGCCGCAGGTGACCACCGGTCACAGCTACCGGACGCGCTCGGTCGAGAACGTCTGCGACGAGGTCGCGCGCATGCCCCGGCTCTTTCCGGAGATGCGCGAGGTGTTCTTCGACGATGACACCTTCACGGCCGATCCCGAGCGCGCGCGCGCGATCGCGCGACGGCTCCGACCGCTCGGCCTCACCTGGTCGACCAACTCGCGCGCCAACGTCGACCGCGAGACCCTGAAGGAGATGAAGGACGGCGGGCTGCGTCTGTTCGTGATCGGCTACGAGAGCGGCAACGCGGAGATCTTGAAGAACATCAAGAAGGGCGTCGGCCTCGACCGGGCGCGGCGCTTCACCCAGGACTGTCACGATCTCGGCATCCTGATCCACGGCACCTTCATCCTCGGTCTGCCGGGGGAGACCCGCGAGACCATCGCGGAGACCATGCGCTTCGCGCGCGAGATGAGCCCGGAGACGATCCAGGTCTCGCTCGCGTCGCCATATCCGGGCACGCACTTCTACGACTGGGTGCGCGACCACGGCTTCCTCGCCGTCGATCAGATGGTCGACCGCAACGGCTACCAGCAGTGCGCGGTGAGCTATCCGACGCTCTCGGGGGAGGAGATCTACGAGGCGGTCGAGAAGTTCTATCGCTCGTACTATTTTCGGCCGACCTACATCTTCCAGAGCGTCCGCAAGATGGCGCGCGACCGCGACGAGCGGCGTCGCATGCTGCGCGAGGGGCGCGAGTTCCTCGGCACGATGTGGCGCCGGCGGCGCGCCGCCGCGGGTCGAACGCCGGTGATGCCATCGATGCAGGCGGAGAGCGGCTCGTGATTGCGACCGTGGGCGCGCTCGACACCGTGCTCACGGTGTCGGCCGCCTACAACCTCGGCGTCTTGCTCGCGGCGCGGCGGTTCCGGCGGCAAGCGAGTCCAGAGGCGTCGGGCGTCCTCCCGAGTCTCGGCGTGTCGATCCTGGTGCCGCTCGACGGCGCCGAGCCCGGTCTCGAAGCGAACCTGGCGGCGTACTGCACGCTCGACTATCCGGGTCGGGTCCAGATCGTGGTGGGGAGCCTCGACGCCGATGATCCGGCGCTCGTGGTCGCGAAGCACGTGGCGCGCCGCTACCCGGACGCCGACCTCTCCATCTGTGCCGGTGCGGCCGTTCTCGGGCCGAACCGCAAGGCGTCGCTGCTCGCGGTGATGAGCGAGGGGGCGCGGCATCCGGTGATCGTCGCGGTCGATAGCGATGTTCGCGTCGCGCCCGACTACTTGGTGCGCCTGGTGCCGACGTTGCTCGATCCCGGTGTCGGCTTGGTCTCGTGCGTCTACCGTGCCCCGCACCCGCGTGGCTTCTCCGCGCTCTACGAAGCGCTCTGCATCAACGCCGACTTCAGCCCGTCGGTGATGTTGGCGCACGAGATCGGGCGGCGCGATCTCGCCTTCGGTGCGAGTCTGATGCTGCGCCGGAGCACGCTCGACCGGGTCGGCGGCTTCGCGGCACTCGTCGACTATCTCGCCGACGATCACCGCTTGGCAGAGCTGGTCATCGCGGACGGCAAGCGAGTGGCGGTCGCGCCGTACGTCGTCGAGAGCGACCCCGGCTCGACGAGTCTGCGCGGCGCCTTCCGGCATCAGTTGCGCTGGGCGCGCACGGTGCGCGCCTGCGCGCCCTGGGGCCACGCGGCGAACATCCTGACGCACGGCTCGAGCTTCGCGCTCTGCACGCTCGTGCTCGCGGCGATGCTGCCGCTCGGCAACCTCGCCCTCGTGCTCGCGGCGGGCGTGCTGCTGCTCCGCTTCGTCGCTGCCGCCGCCGCGGCGCTGGCGCTCGGTGCCCGTCTCAGCTGGACGCTGCTGCTCGTGCCGCTGCGCGACGTCGCGGCGACCGCGATCTGGGCCGCGAGCTATGCGTTCAACGACGTCGAGTGGCGCGGCCGGCGCTATCGCGTCGGCCGCGGTGGACGGATGGTCGCGCTCGCACCGGCCGGGCTAGCGCGCGCCGCGGTTCGCGCGCGCGCGGCCACGCCAGAGCGTCACGAGCCCGGCGAGCGTCCACACGATCTCCCGAATGCGGCGCACCATGCCGAGCGCGAGGCCTTTGCCCGGGTCGAGACCGAGAAGGGTGAAGATCAGGACCTTCCCGCCCTCCTGCGTGCCTAGCTTCGCGGGCATGAAGAAGAGGCAGGCGTCGACGGCGACCGACAGCACCTCGATCGTGGCCGCCAGACGGACGCTCGGCGCGATGCCGAGGAGCCACAAGATCAGGTAGACCTCGACGATCCCGTCCACCCAGCCGACGAGAAAGAATCCCGTCGAGAGGAGGAGCGGGCCGCCGTTCGCACCGTGGCTGCGGGCGATCGCGTCATCGAGCCGGCGCGCCCGCGAGTCCCACGCGGTGAGGCGGCGCTCGGCATCGAGTCGACGCGTCCACGTCGCCGGCAGCGCGCGCCGTTGCAGCGCGTCCGCGATGCGGACGAGACGGACGAACAGGCTCCCCCGTCGCGCCATCACGACGATCGCGACGCACAGGCCGAGCGCCGACACCGCGGCGACGAGCGCCACGCGTCCCACGCCCTCGAACGGTATCTCGTCAGCGAGGATCGCGAGGCCGGCGACGACGAACAGCAGTTGCGCCAAGGTCTGCGCGAGCTTCGCGACGGCGACCGATGCGCCGACGTCGATCATCGCGGCCTGGCCGCGCATCAGGCTGACACGGACGACCTCGCCGCCGAGCGTCGCCGTCGGCGTCACGTAGTTGACCGCGTCGCCGGCGATGCGGGCCGCGAGGAGTCTCGTGAAGCGCAGCGCCGGACGAGGCCGCGGGAAGGCGGCCCACCAGCCGAGGGTGTTCGCCGCGTAGGCGAGGATCTCCTGCGCGATCACGAGCGTGATACCGGCGCCGACGAGCCGCAGGTTCGCCGCGAGCGCGTCGAAGCCCATCTGGTAGACGAGCAGGACGAAGAGCGTGCAGCCGGCGACGAGGAGGACGCGCTCGGTGACGAACGAAGCGAACGCGTGGCGCTGCGCCGCCGCCGGTGCGCCATCGAGCGGCGCGAGGTCCGGCGGCGCGGTCGCTGCCGTGGCGTCTATGTCGCGGCGTCCCACCGATAGATTCCCACGAAGAGCAACGCAAAGGCGTAGGTGCCGACGGCGGTGCCCCAGACGAACCAGTGCAGACGGCCGGCGAGAGCGAGCACCACCAGGAGATAGGCAAAGTCGCGGTTCATCGCCGCCTCGAAGCCGTGCAGCAGGTGCTGCTTCAGCTTCGAGCGCGGCGTCGTGCCGGTCGCGTGCCACCAGTCGGTCCGCACCACCAGGAAGTAGTACGAGACCAGGCCGTCGAGCGCGAAGCCGCCCAGGATGATCGCCATCAAGAGGCCGTAGGGCGCGCCGGGGTCGCGGCGGTGCAGGCCGACGACGAGGCCGATGAAGATCGCGACGTGCACGATGTTGTCGGTGGTGACGTCGAGGATCTTGCCGAAGGCCGACTCGCGCAGCGTGAGGCGCGCGACCTCGCCGTCGCAGCCGTCGACGATCGCGGCGAGGAGGAAGAGCAGGGTGCCGGCGACACTGCTCCAGTACGCGCCTTGCGCCAGCAGCCACGCGGCGAAGAGCCCGATCGAGGTGCCGATCAAGGTGATGTGGTTCGGGCGGAGCGTGGTGTGCCGCACGAGCCAGCGGCTGATGCGCCACGACACCCGCCGGTCGACGAGGCGGGCGAGCGGCCCGTCGGTATCGCGGGTGGCGAGTCGCAGGCGCTCGCAGAGCGCGCGCTCGGCCGCGGTCGCGCTGCGCTCGTCCGCAACCGGAACGCAGAGCTGGCCGTCGAGCGGAACGTCGCGTGCGCCGCGCTTCCGCAGCGCCGCCCAGAGCGCCGGCGCGTCGCCGCGCGCGGCGGCTTGCCGTGCGACCTCGTCGAAGAGCGCCGACGGGCAGCGCGCGAGCACGACCTCGCCGCCCGCGCTGACGAGGGTGGGACGGTCGTCGAGTGGGACGGCCGCGCTGCCCTCGATCGTCGCGCTCGTCAGCAGGCAATCGGAGCGGAGGATCGTGATCTCGGCACCGTCGCTCTCGGCGAGGCGATCGGCGATCGCGATGGCGCCGTCGCCCGCACGGCCGTTCGCGAAGAGCGAGCGCACCTCGGCACCCTCGTTCCCGGTGAGCACCGTCACGGTCTCGAGACCACTGCGCCGCGCGCAGACCACCGTTCGCAACAGCAACGGCAGGCCGGCGACGCGACGAAAGCTCACCGCCGTCGGCGGCAGTATGACAGCGCTACGCGTCGGTACGGACTCGCCGTCCAGGCCGCTGCTGTCAAGAGGAGACGCGCGGCGGCATGCGGAACTTCAGGGATTCTTCAGTGCCGGGACGCAGAGCTCGGAAGGGTTCTTCGCGTCCAGCACCTCGGCGCCAAACTGGTTGTTCACGAAGAGGTGGGTGATCTTCACGAACTTGACGACATCCGTCTGCTTGATTTGGTAGCACATGAGGTGGTCGACGTGCGTTTCCGTGCCGGGCGCCTCGCCGTTCTTGTCGACCGGATTGCAGAGGAACTTCGGCTTCTTCACGTCGACGGTCATGGCGCCGAATTGATCGAGCAGCGTGACGCCGCTCACGGTGGTGAACTTCGGCGTGTTTTTCGTGACCACGACCTTGTAGCACTGGAAGTGATCGATCGTGAACATCGCCGGCGTCGGCGGTGTCGACACCACGCTCTTCACGCTCGGCACCAACAGGTGGGACGCCTTCTTGGCGTCGACGAAGAGACCGCTCGGGTTGAACTGATCGACGACCTCGATCCCGGTCGGCAGCACCGGCTTGGCGGCGTTCTTGATCTGATAGCCCTCGAGGTGCTCGGTATGCAGCTCGGCGCCCGGGCTCTCGCCGTTCTTGTCGGTCGGGTTGCAGAGGTACTTCGGCTTCTTCACCTCGACCGTCGACGCGCCGAACTGATCGACCAGCGAGACGCCGGGCGGGTTCGGAATGCCCGGGAACTTCACTGAGCCGCTCGAGGCCGACGCCTTGTAGCACGTGAAGTGATCACCGCCGGGTGTCGGCGTCGTGGTGGGGGTCGCCGTCGGGCCCGTGAACGTCGGCGTCGGCGTGCGGGTCAGGGTCGGCGTGAAGACCGGTTTCCACCGCACGGGTCCGCTCGGATCGGAGTGACTTTTTCGTTGACGCCGGAGGCTACGAAGGCGTATGCGGACGCGTCCCGGTCATGTGACGAGGTGGACAGCTCGGCGCCCCGTTCCGGAGCTTCGAGCAACCGCCCGCTACCAAGGAGGATGCC
>JBGPIT010000006.1:0-40295 GCA_041485125.1 Binatia bacterium
CATGGCCTTCGCGTCGGCGACGAGCAGCGCCGGATCGAGGTTGCCCATCACGGCGACGTCGCCGAGCCCGCGCCACGTCTCGCCGAGGTCGACGCGCCAGTCGAGGCCGATCACCGTGCCGCCGGCCGCGCAGGACGATGTCGAGGAACGGCCGGATGTCCTCCGGCTTCTCCGGCCCGCCGAAGGCGATCAACAGTACGGCGTCGGGTGGAGCCAACCTATACGCTCAGGTCGCGCTCAGCTCGTGCACGGCGTCGATCATCGCCGCGACGTGGGGCACCGGCGTCTCGGGCAGGACGCCGTGACCGAGATTGAAGATGTGCCCGCGCCGGCCGCCGGCGCGTTCGAGGATCACGGCGACCCGCCGCCTGATCTCGTCGGGCGGCGCGAAGAGCGCCACCGGATCGAGATTCCCTTGCACCGCGACCTCGGGTCCGAGCCGCGTCCACGCCTCGTCGAGATCGACGCGCCAATCGAGACCGATCACGTCACCGCCGGCGTCACGCATCAGCTCGAGCAAGGCCGCGGTGCCGGTGCCGAAGTGGATGAGCGGAACACCGCTGCCGCGCAGCGCCGCGAAGGTCGAACGCATGTGCGGCAAGACGTAGGTGCGATAGTCGTCCGGACCGAGGCAGCCGATCCAGCTGTCGAAGAGCTGCACCGCCTCGACCCCCGCCGCGATCTGGCCGCGCACGTAGTCGACGACCGCCTCGCTCAGGCGCTCCATCAGGCGATGCCACGCCGACTCGTCGTGGTACATCAGCGTCTTCGTCTGCACGTAGTTGCGCGAGCCGCGGCCCTCGACGAGGTAGGACGCGAGCGTGAAAGGCGCGCCCGCGAAGCCGATCAACGGCACGCGTCCGGCGAGACGCTGGCGCGCGAGCCGGATCGCGTCGAAGACGTACGGGACGGACTCGGTCGCCGGCACCCGCGCGAGCCCATCGACGTCGGCGCGCGAACGGACCGGCCGGTGGATGATCGGCCCGTCGCCTTTCGCGAACTCGAGGTCGGCACCCATGGCGTCGAGGATGAGCAGGATGTCGGCGAAGATGATCGCGGCATCGACCGGAAAGCGCTCGACGGGAAGCAACGTCACCTGCGCCGCCAGCTCCGGCGTGCGGCACAGCTCGAGAAAGCCGTGCTCGGCGCGAAGCGCGCGGTACTCCGGCAGGTAGCGGCCGGCTTGGCGCATGAACCAGACCGGCGTGCAGTCGGTCGGCTCACGCCGGCAGGCGCGCAAGAACCGACTCGCGGCAGCAGACACCATCCGAGCTTGCCAGGGGAAAGGCGCTCCGTCGAGGGCATCGCTCCTCGCGGCGGCGCGCCCGCGAGCGACCGCGAAGCCGTCGCATCGGCGCGACGACGCGACCACGCCTGAGCGACGTGCTCTACTCGACGCCGAGCAGCTCGACCTCGAAAACGAGCGTCGCGTTCGGGGGGATCACGCCGCCCGCGCCCGCCGCGCCGTAGCCGAGCTGCGGCGGGATCGTCAGCTTGCGGACGCCGCCGACCTGCATCGTCGCCACCCCTTCGTCCCAGCCTTTGATGACCTGACCCTGACCGACCCGGAAGCGGAACGGCGTGCCGCGATCGCGCGAGCTGTCGAATTTCTTTCCGTCGGTGAGCCAGCCGGTGTAGTGCACGACGGCCGTCTGACCGGCTTGCGGTGATGCGCCCGTCCCCGGCTTGACATCGACGTACGAGAGTCCGCTTGCGGTCGTCACAGTCTCCTCCGTTCCTGCCGCGCCCGGTGCGGCCGCTCCGCCTGCCGGAGCAGGCGCCGTCGCGACCACGGCAGGGGCGCGCGTCGCCGTCGTCGCGGGGGTCGCGGCTTCGCGCGATCGCTCGCAACCGATCGCGATCAGTGCCGCGACACAGACCGCGGCGATGGCCCACCTTCGCATGCTCGTCATGCTCGACCTCCGAACGAGATTCGCGTACAAGCGTGCCCTCGGACGGTCAAGCGGCGCCACCGCGCCGCGAGATTCCGGCGACGGGATGACCGCTCGGTTGCCGTGAGCGTGCCGTATCGTTTGTAGTCCCCGGCAGGAGGCGTCGTCACATGCAATGCAGATCGTCTGATCCAGTCTCGCAACGCACGCCGCGGCAGCGTTTGCTTCATCGGCTCGCACGCGTGGCCCTGTCGGCGCTCGCGGTCGCCATGGCGATGACCTTCGACGTGCGGGTGGTGAGCGCGCAGAAGGTGCCGGGCGACCAGATTCTGGTGCGGCCCGTTCGCATCGAAGGCTACTGGAAAAAACCCACAGACGATCCCGAGGTGATCGGCGAGGTGACGCTCTCGCTCGACGGCAAAGAGCGTCGCGTCTTGGGCATCACGTCGATCCGGGCTTACGCGCCGGCAGAGGAAGGCATGTCGCTGCTGCGCCATACCGCGCAGCAACCGGTGCTGTTGGTCCGTGGACCCGCAGCGATGAGGGAGAAGCTCCGCAACGCCAAACCGGATGACAAGATCAGGATCTTCGGGGTGTACGATCCGAGCGGCGCGACCTTCGCGCTGAGCTCGGTCGACGTCAACGATTGAACGGGCGGCGCACGACGCCGCACACGGCGCGAGCGCTACGGCTTGGAGCGGTCGGCGACGGGTGGCGCATCGGCGGCGGCCGGCACGGCGTCCTCGGAGCCGCCCTCGTCCGGGCCGCTCTCGTCGCCTAGATCGTCGGCGGCGTCGATCGGCGCGCCGGTCTCGCCGCCCTCACGGCCAGGCAGCGGATTGCCGTCGGCATCGACCATGTCTGGATCGAGGCCTTTCGCGCGCATCTCGCGACGGAACTGCAGCCGACGCTGCTTCTCTTCGCCGCGCCGCTTGCGATCCATCTCGCGGCGCCGCTTATCGCCTCTGAAGAATTTCGCCATGAAAAGTACGAGAACCTAACCTGCGACGTCGCCGGACGTCAAGGTCAGGGCGTCTCGCGTTCGCGCCGAACGCGTGCTCGACGAGCGCGCTAGTAGAGCATCGCGCGCACGATGCCCTTGTCGTCGATCACGAACACGCAGCGCACGGTCGCGGTCGGCGATCACGGGGAGTTGAGGCGTACGAACGGATGTTGCTCGGTAGCTTCCTTCTTAGTGGTGCGGTTCGGCGGGGAGGCGGCGCTATCGGACGCGGAGGACGGCCGCGCCCTCGATCTCGTCTTCCTTCAGACGTCGCAGCGCCGCGTTCGCCGCGTCGAGCGGGAACTCCTCGGTCACGCAATGGATCGGAATCTCGGTCGCGAGGCGCAGCAAGGCGCGACCGTCCTCGCGGGTGTTGGCGGTCACGCTCACGAGCCGACGCTCTTGAAAGAGATGGCGGGAGTAGTCGAGCGGCGGGATCGTGCTCAGATGGATCCCGGCGATCGCGAGTGTGCCACCGCGGTCGAGGGCCGCGAGCGCCGGCGGCACGAGCTCGCCCGCGGGCGCGAAGAGGATCGCCGCGTCGAGCGGCACGAGCGGGGTCTCGCCCGCGTCGGCGACCGACGCGGCGCCCATCGCACGGGCGAGCTCGCGGTGGCGGCGCCCCCGCGTCACGACGTGCACCTCGCAGCCGGCGTAGCGCGCCAGCTGGATCACGATGTGGGCCGAGGCGCCGAAGCCATAGAGCCCGAGGCGCTCGCCCTTCCGGACGCCGCTCCGGCGATAGGCGCGGTATCCGATGATGCCGGCGCAGAGGAGCGGCGCGAGCGCGGTTGCCGCGACGTCAGACGGCAGCCGGTAGGCGAACGCGGCCGGCACCCGCACGTGCTCGGCGTAGCCGCCGTCGACGTCGTAGCCGGTAAAGCACGGCGCGACGCAGAGGTTCTCGCGTCCGGTGAGGCACTGGCGGCAGCGACCGCAGCTCGCGTGCAACCACGCGACGCCGACGCGGTCGCCCGCCGCGAAGGCGGTGACGCCGGCGCCGAGCGCGACGACGCGTCCGACGACCTCGTGCCCGGGAACGACCGGCGTGGTGCGCGGCGGGAGGTCGCCCTCGACGACGTGCAGATCGGTCCGGCAGACGCCGCACACGTCGACCGCGATCAGCAACTCCCCGGCTGCCGGCGCGACGACCGGCCGGTCGACCAGGCGGAGCGGCGCAGCCGCGATCGGCGCGGACGACTCCAGTACCATCGCCCGTTCGGAGACGATTCGTTCGGTCATCGCGACCTCCTCGAACGCACGGCGCGGTGCAGCATCCAACAAAACTTCTCCTCCGACATACGATTCGACAGAAAAATTAGCGACACTTCTGTCTGACTATGGTATGAGCCCGCACGATTCATTTTGTTTAGTTGGGTTCGTTGGGTTTCAGCTGACCGGGTGGGGAGGGGCGATGGGCACGACGGGACGGATTCGTCAGCTGGAGTGCAGGACCTCCGGGAAGCGGCTGGTCGCGGTGAAGCGCAACGGAGCCGATCCATTCGGCTTCGATCCCGCCGTGCGGGCCCGCGTGAAGCCCTTCTTCCGCTTCCTCTACAACTACTATTGGCGCGTCGAGGTCGAGGGGCTCGAGCACGTGCCGACCACCGGCCCGGTCCTCTTGGCCGCCAATCACTCCGGGACCCTGCCTTTCGACGCCGCCATGATCTCGCTCGCGGTCGAGGATGAGCATCCGGCCCACCGCGTCGTCCGCATGCTTTATGCCAAGTTCGTGACCGACATCCCGCTGGTCGGCAACCTCTTCAGCCGCCTCGGCGGCGTCGAGGCGTCGACCAGCAACGGTGCCACGCTGCTCAAGCGCGGCGAAGCCGTCGGCATCTTCCCCGAGGGCGAGGAGGCGCTCGGCAAGCCCTACCATCAAGCGTATTGTCTGCGGCCGTTTCGCACCGGGGTCGCCCATCTGAGCGCCCGCGTGCAAGCACCGGTCGTGCCGGTGGCGGTGATCGGCGCCGAGGAGACCACGCGGGCCCTCTTCCGTATCGCGCGGCTGCCGCGCTTCGTCCGGGTGCCGTTCATCCCGGTGCCGAGCCTCTTTCCGCTCCTCGGGCCGCTCGGATTGCTGCCGCTGCCCACCAAGTGGAAGATCCGATTCGGCCCGCCGGTCTACCCGATCACGCGCTATCCGCGCAGTGCCCGCGAGGAGCTGATGCACGAGCGGGCCGATTACGTTCGGACGCAAGTCCAGCGGCTGCTCGACACGGAACGGCTGCGGCGCAGCACCGTCATCTTCGGCTGAGCGACGGCGTCGCCGATGCTCGCGCGGTCGCGCCGCGCTGACGGCGGTCAGGCGAGGACGGTCCCGACGATCACCGCGGCGAGCGCCAGCCGGTACCAGCCGAACGGGCGCAGATCGTTCCGCTGCACGTAGAGCAGCAGGGCCGCGATCGCCGCCAGCGAGACGACGAACGAGACCGCCAAGCCGGCGGCGAACACCGGCACGTCCGCGGCCGTGAGCGCGTGGCGTGCCTCCCAGAGCGCGAACACCGACGCCGCGCCGAGCGTCGGCAACGCGAGCAGGAACGAGAACTCGAGCGCCGCCGTTCGGGAAAGCCCGGCGAGCAGGCCGCCGATGATCGTCGCGCCGGAGCGCGACATACCCGGCCAGAGCGCCAGCACCTGGACGCAGCCGATCATCAACGCCTGCCGCCACGTCACGTCGTCGACGACGTGGGTCATGGGCGTGAGCGACCGTGGCCGGTCGATCGAGACGATCGCCACGCCGCCGACGGCGAGCGCCACGGCGACGGGCAGCGGCGCGAACAGCATCTCCTTGATCCAGTGATGGAAGAGGAGGCCGACGACGGCGGCGGGCAGGAACGCGAGGAGCAGCTTCGCGACCAGCGCACGCGCCGCGGCACTGCGAGGAAGCGCCGTCACGATCGCGACCAGCTTGCGTCGATAGAACCACAGCACCGCGAAGACCGCGCCGAGTTGGATGAAGATCTCGAACGCGGCGGCCTTGTCCTCGGGAAACGCGAGATAGTGGCCGGCGAGGATGAGGTGGCCGGTCGACGACACCGGCACGAACTCGGTGATGCCCTCGATGATGCCGAGGACGACCGCCTTCCAGAGCAATCCGCCGCTCACCACCAGCCCCGCATCGGCCGCGAATACCACATCGCGCCGCCGCCGTGGAGCCCAGCCCACCATGACTGCGATTGCCTCTCCGCTGGGCAGCGCCTCTCGAATGAGCAGCGCGCGCCCGTTGAACCCGCGGCCGTTCGCACGAACTCCATGGCACCTCCCTTGCTCGTGGGGTGCCAATCGGGGCCGAGTGGCGGACCCCACACGACGAGGCTCGATGACCACAAGGAGGGCAGACGATGCGGAGCGAAACGCTGATCTGGGCCACGGCAGTGATGATCGGAGGGGCGCTGCTGGCGTCCGCGACGACGGCGCGCGCCGAGGGTGGATTGACGCTCGAGGAGCGTGTCGAGCGGTTGGAACGACGCAATGAGATGCCGCCGCCGGCCGCGGCGCCGGCACCGTCGGGCTTGAGCGAGCGGCTCGACCAGCTCGACGCCTTGATCAAGACGCCGCCCTTCGGTCTGAAGATCGGCGGGATGGTCGTCACCTCCTACATGTACGACTTCAACAAGCCGGACTCCGACATCGTGTCGCTGCGCGCCTTCGACAAAGACCACAACTCCTTCTCGCTCGATCTCTTCCAGCTGCAGGTCTCGAAGGATCCGGGCGAGAGCGGCGTCGGCTTCGTCACCAAGGTGAACTTCGGCAAGGTGGCGGAGCGTATGGCGGCAGACTGGGACGGCGACGGCACGGTCGGCAACGTCGCCGAGGAGCAAAACTCGATCGAGCTGGAGGAGGCGTACATCACCTTCAACCCGCCCGGCGCACCCGATTTCCAGCTCAAAGCCGGTAAGTTCGTCACCTTGCTCGGCGCCGAGGTGATCGAATCGCCGCTCAACTTCAACGTCAGCCGCTCGCTCGCGTTCGCCTTCGCGATTCCCTTCACGCACACCGGCGTCCTCACCAGCTACAAGTTCTCGGACATGGTCAGCCTGACCGGCGGCGTCGTCAACGGCTGGGACAACGTCATCGACTCGAACGACGGCAAGAGCTTCCTCGGCAACCTCACGATCATCCCGGCGGAGCAGTTCACGCTGGCGCTGAACGGCGTCTACGGGCCCGAGCAAGCGAACCGCGGCGGCTCGAAGCGCGGCGTCGCCGACGTCGTCGCGACCATCAAGCCGGTCGAGAACTTGACCGTCAGCCTGAACTACGACTTCGGCAGCGAGACCGGCATCCTCGCCAATGACGACACCGCCTACTGGAATGCCTTCTCGGGCATCGTCGCATACGACATGCCTGACCTCCTCGTGGTGCCGATCGGCTTCGCGCTCCGCGGCGAGTTCTTCGACGACAGCGCCGGCACCCGGCTCGCACCTCCCGCTGGCGGCTATCAGAACGTCTGGGAGGTCACCGCGACCGGCAAGGTCGTGCTCGCCGAGGGCCTCATGTTCCGCGCCGAGTATCGCTACGACTCCGCCCACCACCCGCAGTTCGAACGTGAGCTGGTCGGCCAGCCGCCCGACGGATCCCAATTCCGCGACGACCAACACACCATCGCAGCCGAGCTGTCGTACGTCTTCTGAGGAGACCATGAAAAAAATCGAAGCCATCATCAAACCGTTCAAGCTCGACGAGGTGAAGGAAGCGCTCGCGAAGCTCGGCATCCAGGGGATGACCGTCTCCGAGGTCAAGGGTTTCGGGCGGCAGAAGGGCCACACCGAGCTCTATCGGGGCGCCGAGTACGTCGTCGACTTCCTGCCGAAGATCAAGATCGAGCTGCTCGTGGCGGACGAGCGCACGACAGTCGCCGTCGACACCATCATGGAGACGGCGAAGACCGGCCGGATCGGCGACGGGAAGATCTTCATCCTCCCCGTCGAGGAAGTGGTCCGTATCCGGACCGGCGAGCGCGGCGCCAGCGCGATCTGAGCCACGCCGAGGAGCCTCGTCACGACCCTGCGAGCGTGTAGCCGGCCGATGATTCTGATCGCGGAAAACGACGACTCGATGCGGACGGTCCTCCACGATGCGCTCCGGCGCTCGGGCTACCGGGTGGAGGCGCTCGCTGACGGCCAGCTGGTGTGTCCGATGCTGGAGGCGGGCGAGGTCGAGCTTCTCATCCTGGATCTGCGCATGCCGGGAATGAACGGCTGGGAGGTGTTGCGGCGTTTGAAGGACGACCATCGGCGGGCGCAGTCACCGACACCCGAGCTGCCCGTCATCGTGATCTCGGCGCAAAGCGATCCCGAGACCGAGCGCTTCGCGCTCCGTCTCGGGGCCGCGGCATTCATGGCGAAGCCGCTCGATTTGAACGACCTGGGCCTCACCGTGCGCCGCGTCCTCGGCAAGGTGGCAGCGTCGTCGTAAAGCGGCGTTTCGGACTCGCTCGCCCGCTCCGCGTTCGGCGGGCGAGCTCGGCGCGTGTATGGAGAGACACCGCCGGACCGGCGCGTGGCCGGGGCGCTCGTGCGTCCCGGTCGCGCTTCGACTCGGCTCAGCCGGTGAAGACCGAGTCGCGCTCGCGGAGCGCGTCGATGACCATGCGCTGGATCCGGTCGCGCACCTGCTCCTTGACGCGATTCACGAGCAGCTCGTCCTCGTACGCGCCGGGATCGTGCGCGGCCGCGACGTCGATCGGAGCACCGAAGATGATGCGCCACTTGGTCGGAAGCGGGATCAAGCCGGCAAGACCCAGCCACGGGAAGGTCGGCGTGATGGGAAAGTACGGTAGGTCGAGCAGACGCGCGAGCCATTGCCACTTCGCGATCACCGGATGCACCTCCTCGGCGCCGATGATCGCGACCGGAACCAGCGGCGCCGCGCTTCGCATCGCGAGCGTGACGAAGCCGCCGCGCCCGAAGCGTTGCAGCCGATAGCGCTCCCGGTAGTACTTGCCGAGCCCCTTGGCGCCTTCCGGAAAGACCGCAACCGCCGCCTCGCTTGCCAGCAGCCGCTCAGCGTTCTCCTGCGAGGCCCGCACCATGCCGGCACGCGCGAGCAGCGGCCCGACGAACGGAAAGTGATGCACGAAGTCCTCGATCAAGGGTCTGACCTCGCGGCCGCTCGGCGGGTAGTGCTCGGCGAGGGCATGCGCGAGCATCAGCGCGTCGTAGGGGAAGAGCGCGCCGGCGTGGTTGGCGACGAGCAAGACCCGACCGCTCGCCGGCACGTTGTCGACGCCGAGCAACTCGACGCGCCACCAGCGCTCGTAGAGGAACCGCAACGCCGGCGCGATCTGCGCGCGGAAGGCCCGGTCGTAGCCGAAGTCGTCGACCTGGTCGGCGGTGCCGATCATGCGCAGGCGGACGAAGAGCGCCTCCACCCCGCCCTGCCCGAACGCACGCGCCAGGTCGGCGTAGAACGCGACCACCTCCTCGGCGACGTCGCGGGCGCGGATCAGGACGCCGCCCTCGACCGAGCCGCCGGCGCGCGCGAGCGCCTCGTCGATCTCGCGCTCGAGCGCGCGCAATTGCTCGGCGAAGCGATCGTGCGCCGGACGCGTCTGGTCGCGCTTACGGCCTCGGCGCGCCCGCCGTGGCCGGGGGCTCTCTGCGCCGGACGAGTCGGCGCTCGGACACGGGTGCAAGTCGACGACACGACGTGGCATCGGAAGTGCGCACACCCTAAGAAAGCGATTCCGACGAGTCAATCACAGGGCGCGTTGACCACGTGAGCGCTCACCACTAGAAGCTACACCTCTCCGATGCTCACCGACGTGCTGCACCGCCGCCTCGTGTTCGTGACCGGGAAGGGCGGGGTCGGCAAGACCGCCGTCGCGCTCGCCCTCGCGACCGCCGCGGCGCGCGCCAAACGCCGCGTCCTGGTCGTCGAGGTGAATCCCTACGGGCGGGTCGGCGAGTACGTCGGCGTGCAGGCGCTCACCCCGGAGCCGCTCGAGGTCGCGCCGCACCTCTCGGTCGCGGCGATCGTGCCAGCGGTGATCATGCAGGAGTTCGTGCACAGCATCCTGCGCATCGGCGCGCTCACCCGCCGCTTGCTCGAGAGCCACACCTTCCGCGTCGTCGCCGCCGCGGCGCCCGGTATCGAAGATTTCCTGACCCTCGTGCGGGTGGCGAAGTGGGAAGACGCGCGCACTGGACTGAAGCGCGGCCGTCATCGCTTCGATTTGGTGATCGTCGACGCGCCCGCGACCGGCCATTCGGTGCCGCTCCTCGGGACGCCGGGCTCGCTCCTCAAGATGCTGCCGTTCGGGCCGCTCGCCGGCACCGCCCGCGAGCTGGCGTTGCTGCTCGGCGACCGCGACCGCACCGCGGTGGCGATCGTCACCCGTGCCGAGGAGATGGCCGTAAACGAGACCCTCGAGCTCGCCGGCGCCCTCATGCGGCTCGGGATCGAGATCCTGCCGCCGATCGTGAACGTCGTCTCGCCGCTGCGCTTCAATGCCGAAGAGGTGCGCCGCCTGCGCAGCGATCCTCCCGCGCTGCCGGCAGCACTCCTGCCGTACGCGGCGGCCGGACGGTTCAGCGTCGCGCGGCAGCGCGCCTCCGAGCGCCAGCTGCGCCGGCTCGCCCGCTCGCTCGCGCGCAAGCCCTTCTGTCTGCCACAGGTCCCGGCGCGCCGGTTTGGCTGGGCCGAGATCGAGCAACTCGCGGACGAGCTCACCGCCGCGCCGCCGCGGCGCGCCGCCGGCGGGAGCCGCGGATGATGGAGCGCGGATCGCAGCTGCATCAGGCGGCCGCGCGCGCCGCGGCGCATCGCACGAGGCCGCGCCCGCCCGGCACGATCGCGCTCGAGCGGCTGCTCGAGAGCCGGCGACTGATCGTCTGTGTCGGCAGCGGCGGCGTCGGCAAGACGACGACGACGGCGCTGCTCGGAGTCGTCGCGGCGCGCCGTGGGCGGCAGGCGGCGGTCTTGACGATCGACCCGGCGCGCCGCCTGCGCGACGCGCTCGGCATCCAGACGCTCGACGACCAGCCGCACCGGGTGCCCCTCGAACGCGTCGACGCCGCCGCCACCGGCTCGCTCGACGCGATGCTGCTCGACGCCAAGCGCACCTTCGACGGGCTCATCCGCGACTACGCGCCGACACCCGAGGCCGCCGAGCGCGTGCTCGCGAACCGCATCTACCAGAGCGTCTCGACCGCGCTCGCGGGCTCGCAGGAATACATGGCGATGGAGCGCCTGCACGCGATCGCCGCGAGCCGGCGCTACGATCTCCTCATCGTCGACACGCCGCCGACGCAGCACGCCCTCGATTTCCTCGACGCGCCGGCACGCTTGGTCGCGCTCCTCACCTCGCGCGCGGCGGCGATCCTCCAGAATCCCGCGCTGATCCTCGCCCGCGGCGGCTCACGCATCGCGCAAGCGGCGCTCGGCGCGGTGCTCCGCGGCCTCGAGCGCTTCACTGGCTTCGATCTGCTGCGCGACATCTCCGAGTTCGTCGCGGGCATCGAGCACTACGGCGAGGGCTTCCAGCAGCGCGCCGAGGCGGTCTCGCGCTTCCTGCACGACCGCGAGACCGCGTTCCTCTTGGTGACGACGCCCGAGGCGGCGCGCGTCGGCGAGACGCTCGCCTTCCACGCCGAGCTCGAGCGCGCCGGCCTGCCCTTCGGCGGCTTCATCGTGAATCGCGTACTGCCGCCCGAGCTTCTCGCGACCGTACCGGTCGATACCATCGAGGCCGGCCCCGACGCGGCGCTGGCGCGAAAGCTCGTCGCCGTGCAGCGGCGCTACGCGACGATGGTCGCGGCGGAGCGCGCCGAGCTCGAGCGGCTCCGCCGCGCGGCGCCGAACGCGCCGATCGTCGAGCTCGCGCTCCGCACCGACGAGCCCACCTCCCTCGAGCGCCTGGTGGCACTCGCCGACGGAGAGTGAGGTCGCACGCACGACGTCGCGCGCACCGGAACAGAGGCGCCTCGGAGCACGTGGCGCGGGGATGGAGCGGCGCGTTCGGTGCGCCGTGACGCTCAGCTCGAGGCGGCTTCGCGCTTGACCGGGCGGGGACGCTTCGGCCGCTCGCGCTCGGCGAGCAGACGGTCGAGCTTGATGTTCAGGTTGACCAGGCTGCCCTGCAACGATTCGATCTTCGACAGCAGTCGATTGTAGTCGGCCTTCGACGGCATGTTCAGCATTCCGAGGATCATTTGCATATTGCGGTCGACCTGTCCCTTGGTGCGAGCGGCGCGATGCAGAGCCGAGGAGAACGTTTCAGCCATGGTCGGATTCGAGAGCAGCTCCTCGGCGAGCTGCATCAGTCTCGCCTCGCCCATCTCGACGATCCAGGACAAAATCGTGCGTTCTTTGCGCGCCACTATCCCCCCGCGTTTACTGTGGAAACGGCGCCGACTATAGTGACGCCCTTCCGGAGGGTCAAGTTTGTGCACGCTGCGAGCCTCCGTCGCGTGCGGGTGATGCGCATGGAAACCGTGGAGCTCGTGCTCGGATATCTCACTGGCCTGCGCTTCGTCGCGCCGCCGTCGTTCGACTTGGCGTCGCTGCTCGCGACTGCGCTCGTCGTCAACACCTGCGATGCGTTCATCTGCCGTCTGATCGCACGCAACAACGGCTATCCCCCCGGCCTTTGGACGCTGCTCGGCTTCGTCTTCGGACTCTGGGCGATCGCGGTCCTCATCGTCCTTCCGAAGCGTCACACGACCGGAGCAGCGCCATCGCACACCGTCTCGCGCGGCTGACGTCGTCCCGCGCGCGGCGCAGCTCGCCGAGCGTGCGGCCGCCGGCGCGCATGCTCGAGCGCGCACCGCGCGAGATGCGACAGCTGCTCGGCGCACGCATCAACGAGCTCGGGCTTCGCATCGAAGGCTCGCCGGTCGAGCGCTTCGTCCAGGCGCTCTACCGTGAGCTCGCCCGCAAAGGCCTCTCGCGCTTCCGGCCGGCCTGCTACCTCTCCGACGAGTGGGGCTGCCCGTCCGGACAGCCGGTGATCGGCATTCCGTTCTATCTCGCCGATCGACGCCTCGCCGGTCTCGAGCGCGCCATGAACGACCTCGAGGACGAGCGCGAGATCATGTCGTATCTGCGGCACGAGGCCGGACACGCGATCAACTACGCCTACCGCCTCTACCGTACGCAGCGTTGGCAGAAGCTCTTCGGCCCGTTCAACCGGCCCTATCGGGACCGCTATCGACCAGTGCCGTTCAGTCGCGACTTCGTCCGCCACCTGCCGGGATGGTACGCGCAGAAGCATCCCGACGAGGACTTCGCCGAGACCTTCGCCGTGTGGCTGACGCCGCGCTCGCAGTGGCGGCGGCGCTACGCCGGTTGGCCGGCGCTACGGAAGCTGCGCTGGGTCGACGCCTTCGCGCGCCGCGCCGGCAAACGCGAGCCTCCGGTGCGGACCGGCGACGTCGACGTCACCGTCGACGCGATGGACATCACGCTCGGCGAGTTCTACGCGCGCGCGCTCGAGGAGACGCGCGCCGCGGAGTTCATCGCGATCGATGCGGATCTGGCGCAGATCTTCGTCCGGGCGGCGCGACCGGGTGTCGATTTGAAACCGGCGAGCGAGATCATCGAGCAGCACCGTCTCGCGCTCATCAATACGATCACCTCGTGGACGAGCGCGAGCCGCCCGCTGGTGCGGCGGCTCATCGGCCGCATGGCGCGGCAAGCACGCGAGCTCCGTCTCTACGGCGCGATCGGGCGCGAGACCGCGTATCTCGTCGAGCTCACCGCGTTCGGCACGACGCTCGCGATGCATTACGTCGCGAACGGTCGTTGAGAGCGCGAGCCGCGCAGGCCCAACGATATGCCGTCGCGCCGCGCGATCGTCGCGCCATACGCGACGCACGTCGCGCGAGGTGATTATTTTCCTTTTTTTCACTACATGATTGATGCTACGATTTGACAATGCCGAAGCTGCGAGTGGGCATCGTCTACGATTCGACGGGTGGCGAGGAGGCGGAAGCAGCGGAGGAAGCACGCGGTCGTCGCAAGCGCCGCCGGCAAAAGCCGGATCACGAAGAAGTGCACGAGGCGCTGAAGAAGCTCGGGCACGACCCGTACTACCATCCACTCGACGGCACCCACGACACCCTGCACACGCTCGCGGACGAGCGTGCGGATCTCTATTTCAATCTCACCGAGTCCTACGGCGGCGACGATACGAAAGAGATGAACGTCGCGGCGTACCTCGACCTGCTCGGACGCCGCTTCACCGGCGCCGGCGCACACGGGCTCTACCTCGCGCAGGACAAGGCGCTCGCGAAGAAGATCTTCGCCTTCCACAGCATCCGCACGCCGTATTTCATGACGGGGTTCCGCGGCCGCTTGGATTGGGCGCACGACATCCATTTCCCGGTGATCGTCAAGCCCGCGCTCGAGGACGGCTCGATCGGCATCCGCTTCAGCGCGGTCTGCGGGAGCCTGAAAGAGCTGATGGAGCGCATCCACCAAATCCACGCCGACTTCGACACGCCGGTGCTGATCGAGGAGTACATCGAAGGGCGCGAGATCTACGTCGCCGTCCTCGGCAACCAAGATCCCGAGGCGCTGCCGATCGTCGAGCTCGACCTCTCGCAGCTGCCCGAAGGCACGCCGCGCATCGCCGGCACCGAGGTGAAGTGGGAGGAAGGCACGACCGTCTACAAGACCACGCAGCTCTTCTTTCCGGAGGATCTCACGCCGGAGGTCGAAGAGCGCTTGAAGACGACCGCGTGCGCGGCGTACCAAGCGCTCAAGCTCCGCGACTACGGCCGCATCGACATTCGCCTCGACGCGCAGGGGACGGTCCACGTCCTCGAGGTCAATCCCAATCCGTGGCTGCTCTCGACCGCCGAGTTCGCCAAAGCCGCCAAGAAGTCGGGGCGGTCGCACTGCGAGCTGATCGGCGAGATCGTGCAGCTCGCGATGGCGCGCTACCCGGCATAGACATTCCGGCACCCCTCTCGTGAACACGCGCTGGGCGGTGAGCTTGCCGGTGCCGCCGAACGTGCCGGCGTCGCTTGCCCTGGTGCGCACGGCCGAGTCGTACGGCTACGAGAGCGTGTGGATCGCCGAGACCTCCGGGCCCGACGCGTTCGCGCTCGCCGCGGCGGTCGCGACCACGGTCGCGCGCATGCGCATCGGCACCGCCGTCGTTCCCGCGTACACCCGCACGCCCGCCGTCCTCGCCGCCGCGGCGGGGACGATCGAGCAGCTCGCGCCCGGACGCTTCATCCTCGGCATCGGCGCGTCGAGCGAGGCGATCGTCGAGCAGTGGAGCGGCGTGCCCTTCCGGAAGCCGCTCGCGCGCGTGCGCGAGACCGTCGAGGTCGTCCGGCGCATGCTCGCCGGCGAGCGGCCGGAGGTCGACGGCACGACGCTCCGCACGCGCGGCTTTCGCTTGACCTCGCCGCCGACCGCGCCGCTGCCGATCTACGTCGCCGGTCTCATGCCCGCGATGCTCGAGATCGCCGGACAGTACGGTGACGGCGCGATCCTCAACTTCTTCCCGGTCGAGGCGCTGCCGCGCATGATCGAGCATCTCGCCGCCGGCGCGCGGCGGGCCGGACGCGACTTCGATCAGTACGAGGTCGTATGCCGTTTTCAGGTGTGCGTGACGGACGATCCCGCCGGCGTCCGCCGGATCCTGCGGGGCTTCCTCGCGCCCTACTTCGCGACGGCGGTCTACAACCGCTTCATCGACTGGTGCGGCTTCCACGACGAGGCGCGCCAACTGCGCGAGGGCTGGGCGGCGCGTGACCGCGGCAAGACCGAAGCCGCGGTGCACGACGAGATGATCGACCGCATCGCGATCATCGGCAGCGCCGAGGCGTGCCGCGAGAAGATCGCGGCCTTCGTCCGCTCCGGCATCACCACGCCGATGATCAGCCCGATCGTGCCGGTCGAGCCGGCGCTCGACGCGACGCTCGGCGCGTTCGCCCCGGCCCTCGGGTCCGACGCGGCGTCGCGCTGACCGACGACGTCGCGCCGACCGCGCTCACCCAAGCGCGCCGATCTCCTTCGCGAGCGTGTCGCGGATGCGCGCCGCGGCGCTGGTGCTCTCGACGAGATCGAGCATGTCGTCCTCGGAAAGCGAGATGAAGCGTCGGCTGGCACCCTTGGTGAGGGAGATGCGGAAGGCGTCCTCGGTCGCCCGGGTCGGGATCACGACGCTCACCGCCGGGTCGATCGTCGCGACGATCGCGATCAGCTGCTCCTTGGCGTCGGCGAACTCGTCGCTCATGGCGGCATTCCCTTCAGGCGGCGCGTGACGCGGTGACCGGTCGCGTCGCCTGGTCGACGCGATCCATGAAGGCGACGATCTCGCGGCGCTCGTCGACCGCGGCACGGCCCTCGGTCGAGTCGGCGACCGCGAAGAGCTGGGCGTAGACGGCGATGTCGGCGAGGCTCAGGCGGTTGCCGACGAGATACTCGTGTCCGGCGAGCAGACCGGCGAGCGCGTCGAGGTGGCGGCCGAGCTCGTGCATCACCTGCGCGTCGGTCTTCCGGCCGATGCCCTGTGCCTGCGTCTGGCTGTTGATCGCCCGCGGCGCCAGGAGCGGTGCGATCATCTTCACCGCCGCGTTCTCGGACGCGAGGAGCTTCTCCAAGGTCCGGGCGCGATTGTGGGCGATGCCGAAACGCAAGCGCACCTCGAAGAAGTAGAGGCTCTCGTCCGCCCAGTCCTCGAGGACGTGCATCAGGGCGCGCTCGCGCGGATCGCGCGGGACGAGCGGCGGATCGGGGTAACGCTCTTCGAGGTAGTAGGCGATCTCGGTGGAGTCGCAGATCGTCCGACCGTCGGCGTCGGTGAGCGCCGGGACTTTCCCGGTCGGATTGATCTTCCGATAGCCCATCTGCGCCTCGAGCAGGCCGATCTCGTGGGTCTGATACGGCACGCGCTTGACGTTCAAGACGCGGCGAATCTTGTCGCAGAACGGTGAGATCTCGAACTGATGGAGCGTCATCATGGTACACGCACCTCCGTCCCGTGTCGGCGATCGTTGGCGCCCGGCGTATCACGCCGCCACGGCCGACGCATCCATCGGCGTGTGGCGAGGTGGGTCGCCGTACGCTAAGGACTGCGGTGCGCGCGGATCCGGTCGACGCGACCGCCGCGCGCGACGAGGAGGTCAGCCCGTGAGAGTCGAACCGTCCCACCTGCTGCCGCGGGCGCCGCGATGAGTGGCTTCGGCGTCGACGTCTCGCGCGATGCGGACGGGGTGGCGTGGCTGGTGCTGCGGAACCCCGAGCGCCTGAACGCGGTCCGGCTCGAGATGTGGCAGGCGATTCCGGAGGCGGTGGCGGCGCTGGACTCCGATCCCGCCGTGCGCGTGATCGTCATGCGCGGCCACGGCGACCAGGCGTTCGCGTCGGGCGCCGACATCTCGGAGTTCGAGACCCACCGCAAAGACGCCGCGTCGGGGGCCGCCTACGAGCGCACCACCGCGCTCGCCTTCGACGCGCTGACGCAGCTCTCGAAGCCGCTCGTCGCGATGCTGCAAGGCGTGTGCATCGGCGGCGGTCTCGCGCTCGCCACCAGCGCGGATCTTCGCGTCGCGGCCGACGACACGCGCCTCGCGCTGCCGGCGGCGCGGCTCGGCCTCGGCTATCACTTCAAAGGCGTCGAGCGTCTGGTGCGGCTGCTCGGACCTTCGGCCGCGAGCGAGCTCTTCTTCACGGCGCGACGCTACACCGCCGAAGAGGCGCTGCGGATCGGCCTCGTGAACCAAGTCGTGCCGAAGGCCGAGGTCGAGGCGTTCACCGCGCGCTATGCGCGCGACATCGCCGCCAACGCGCCGCTCACCGTTCGCGCCGCCAAGCGCGCCATCCTCGAGACCCAGCGCTCCGCGCCGGAGCGCGATCTGGACGCGGTCCAGCGCCTCACCGCCGCCTGCTTCGAAAGCACCGACTACGCCGAGGGCGTGCGCGCGTTCCTCGAGAAGCGGCCGCCGCGCTTCCGCGGGGCGTGATCGCGGCGACGCCGCCGGAAGCCGCGGCGTCCGCGAGATACGATCGGCCTACGTGCCTTCGGCGATGACGTGGGCCACCGCGATCTCCGCGGTATGCGTGATCGACAGATGAAAGACCGCGATGCCGTGCTTCCCGGCGTAGGCGGCGGCGTTCCCGGAGAGCACGATCTCGGGACGGCTCCGCGGCCGCCGCACCACCTCGATGTCGAGAAACGACGCGTTCCGGCCCCACCCGCAGCCGAGCGCTTTCATCGTCGCCTCCTTGGCCGCGAATCGCGCCGCGTAGCTCTGGAAACGGCTGCGCCCGCGTCCGTCGCAGTACGCCTGCTCGCCTTTGGTAAACACGCGCGCCCGAAAGCGCGCCCCCGTCCGGGGATTCTCGAGCGCCGCACCCACCCGAGCAACCTCCGCAACATCGACGCCGGTGCCGACGATCGCCATCCGCCAAGGTCGTGCCGAAGAACCGCCTCCGACGCAAGAACTCGCGTTCCGCGGCAGTGATGCCGGTTCAGCAGGCGCCGCAGAGCTTGCAGATCGTGACGTCGCAGGGCGCGGTCTGCCGCTCGGCGTAGGCCCGCTCGCGCTCGACCCAGAGGAACCGCTTGTGCAGCGAGTGGTCGATGAAGTCCCACGGCAGGATCTCGTCCGAGGCATACGCGCGCATCACGTAGAAGTCGGGATCGATGCCGAGGGACGGCTCGCGGCGGAAGCGTTGAACCACCTGCCACCAATCGCCGCCCGCCGCGTGGATCGCCAGCAGCAGACGCGACACGCGCCGATCGCCGCGTGAGAGCAACGTCGCGTAGTAGGCCTCGCGCGGCGATTCGACGTCGATCGTCACGTTCGGCAGACGGCCGACGGCGCGACGGAGATAGTCGATCTTCTTCTTGACCGAGCGCAGGTCTTCCATCGACTCCCACTGCAGCGGCGTCCAGGGCTTCGGCGCGAAGGGGTTCACGGAGAGCGTGAGACGCTGCACCCGCCCGTTGCTCTGGAACCGCGCGCGGATCTTCTCCGTCAGCGCGACGATCGCCGCCACATCCTCGTGCGTCTCGGTCGGCAGGCCGATCATGAAGTAGAGCTTCATCGCGCGGACGCCGGAGCCGACCAGCCAATCGGCGGCGCGCAGGATCTCGGGCTCGGTGAGGTTCTTGTTGATGACCCGCCGCATACGCTCGGAGCCGGCCTCCGGCGCCACCGTGACGCTCTGGGCACCGCCGCGACCGAGGGCGCGCGCGAGCCGGCGCGTGATCACGTCGGCCTTGAGCGACGACGGCGACGCGCGTCCGCCGCGGTCGGCGACGAACTCGACGAGCTCCGCGATCGCCGGCACGCTCGCCATCTCCGCGCCGACGAAGCCGATCGTCGAGCGCTCGCGCAGGCCCTCCTCCGCGGCGGCCTTCAGGACCTCGGCGCTCCGGTTCCGCACCGGGCGGTACATGTAGCCGGCGGCGCAGAAGCGGCAGCCCCACTCGCAGCCGCGGCTCGCCTCGACGAGCGCCATGTCGCCGAAGATCGCCTCGGGCGTGAGGACGCGCGACACCGTGCTGAAGCGGTCGAGATCGGCGACGAGCCGTCGCTCGACCGTTCCCGATCCCGGACCCCGATAGGTGACGGCTTGAATGGTGCCGTCGGGCGCATAGTCGATCTCGTAGCGATCGGGTCGGTACGCCCCCCCGACCTCCGCCGCCGCGTCGAGCACCCCGGCACGGCCGCCGCCCGCGTCCCGTGCCGCCACGTAACGCGCCAGGAACTCCGGCACCATCTCCTCGCCCTCGCCGATCAGGAAGAGGTCGAAGAAGTCGGCGATCGGCTCCGGGTTGAGGAAGGTCGCGGGTCCGCCGGCGATGAGCAGTGGGCCGCCGCCGCGCTCCGTGCGGAGCGGTATGATGCCGGCGCCGACGAGGATGTCGACGACGTGCTGGTAATCGGCCTCGAACGAGATCGAGAAGGCGACGATCTCGAACTCGCGAAGCGGCCGGCCGCTTTCGAGCGACACCACCTCGCGGTCGCGCTCGTCGCGGTCGGGAAGAAAGGCGCGCTCGCAGTGGACGCGCGGATGGCAGGAGAGGATCTCGAACACGGCCTGGAAGCCGAGGTTCGCCATCCCGACCGGATAGGTGTTGGGGTACACCAGACACACCGAGACGTCGCCGCCGCGCGTCGGCTCGAACAAGAAGCGCTCGTGCGCCAGACGCTCGCGCGCCCGCTCTCTGGGGTCGAATTTCATTCGCATCTAGGTGCTGCGTGCCGTCTGAGAGTCGTCGGCCAGAATCGAAGAATTGGGAATTGGGCTCCGGAGACCGCAGAGAAGGCGTGCGCCTTGCTCATGCTCAGACGGCGCTCTTACGCCTCGAATCGATTATAGGGCCGGGCGTGGGACGCGCTCAACCGGCGGCTCCGCGGGGGACCAATAGCGCGCCAGCGCAATCAGCTGAGCGCCAGGCGCGGCCACCAACGCAGCCGCATGAGGGAAGGTGAGCGAGGACGCCCCGCCACGCGGTGGCGGGGCGTCCTCGGTGATTCAGCTATGACCGTTCAGTCCGCTTGCTTGCGGAGGAACGTCGGGATGTCGAGGCTGTCGTCCTCGTCGGGGACGGTGAGTGAGATCGGCTCGCGGTCGCCGTTGCGATCGCCGTTCCCCGGCCGGCCCGTCCACACGGTACCGTCGAGGTCGTTGATGCCGCCGACGCGGACGATGCGCCGTCCCGCAGCCGCCGCGGTTTGCGCCGCCTCCCGAAGGGGCGCGGCCTCACGGGAGTATGCCACACGCGGCGAGCCGGCCTGCTGTGCGCCGGCGGTCGCGTTCGTCGACGTGCCGTTGGTCGGCGGACGCTTCATTTCCTCGCGCGGCTCGCCGAAGCCGGTCGCGATCACCGTGATGCGGATCTGATCGCTCAGGCTCTCGTCGATGACGGCGCCGAAGATGATGTTGGCCTCGTCGTCGGCCTCTTCCTGGATGAGCGTCGCCGCCTCGTTGACCTCGTGAATGGTGAGGTCCGGGCCGCCGGTGATGTTGATCAGGACACCGCGCGCGCCCTGGATCGAGACGTCCTCGAGAAGCGGGCTCGAGATCGCCTTCTGCGCCGCCTCGACCGCACGGTCCTCGCCGCTCGCCGTCGCCGCGCCCATCAGGGCCATGCCCATCTCGGACATGATCGTGCGGACGTCGTTGAAGTCGAGATTGATGAGGCCATGAACCGTGATGAGGTCGGAGATGCCGCGGACGGCCTGGAGCAGGACGTCGTCGGCCTTCTTGAAGGTCTCGAGGATCGACATGTTGCGGCCGGCGACCGCGAGGAGGCGCTGATTCGGGATCGCGATCAGCGTGTCGACGTTGGCCTTCAGCTCGCGCATGCCGTCCTCGGCCTGGCGCCCACGCTTCTTCCCTTCGAAGAGGAAGGGCTTCGTCACCACGCCGACGGTGAGCGCGCCGATCTCCTTGGCGAGCCGCGCGACCACCGGCGCGCCGCCGGTGCCGGTGCCGCCGCCCATACCGGCGGTGATGAACACCATGTCGGAGCCCTGCAGGCACTCGCGAATCTTCTCGATGTCTTCCGTCGCCGCCTTGCGACCGACATCGGGAACTCCGCCGGCGCCGAGTCCTTTGGTGACCTCTTGGCCGATCTGCAGCTTCAGCGGCGCGAGATTGGCGCGCAGAGCCTGCACATCCGTGTTGGCGGTGATGAAGTCGACGCCCGCGAGGCCCGCCGCGATCATCGTGTTGACCGCGTTGCCACCGCCACCCCCCACCCCGACGACTTTGATCCGCGCGCCGAGCTGCGCGCGCTCCGACGAATCGATCATAACCCCTCCTCCTTCAACCCGTGCCACGGTGCTGCTCTCGCTCTGGGGTGAACGGTGCTCGTGGCTTCCAACAGCCCCACGTCCCTGCCGCCTCATACCGCACCTCCTGTAGCGTAATTCGAAATCGGTGTCATCTAGATATTGCGTCCGATGCTCATCTCGCTCAAAAAAATTCGCGCAGCCATTCCGTCATCCGATGACGAACGCGTCCGAGGACGCCTTGGTCGCGGAGCGACACCACACGCGACGCGCCGCCGCCGCTCACGCTCGCGAGGACGAGACCGATCGCCGACGAGTAAAGCGGGCTCTCGACCAGATCGGCGAGCCCGGTCACGTGCTGCGGCACGCCGATACGGACGGGCAGACCGAACGTTCGCTCCGCGACCTCCGAGATGCTGTCGAGGAGAGCCGTGCCGCCGGTGAGCACCACCCCTGAAGCGAGGGCATCCTCGTAGCCCGAACGGATGATCTCGCGGCTCACCAGCGTGAAGATCTCCTCGACCCGCGGCTCGATGATCTCGCAGAGGATGTGGCGCGAGAGCACGCGCGGCTCGCGATCGCCGACGGTCGGCACCTCGATCTGCGTGTGGCGCGGGACGTTCGCGGCGCGGGCGCAGCCGAAGCGGTGCTTGATCTTCTCGGCCTCGATCGTCGGCGTACGGAGACCGGCCGCGATGTCGTTGGTGAGGTGGCCGCCGCCGAGCGGCAAGACCGCGGTGTGCTTCACCGCCCCACCGTGGAAGATGACGATGTCGGTGGTGCCGCCGCCGATGTCGACGAGCGCGACGCCGAGGTCCTTCTCCTCGGGCGTCAAGACCGCGTCGGCCGACGCGAGCGGTCCGAGGACGACGTCGTCGACCGTCAGGCCGGCCCGCTTGCAGCACTTGATGAGGTTCTGCGCCGCCGACATCTGCGCCGTCACGATGTGGACTTTTGCCTCGAGACGGACGCCGGAGATGCCGAGCGGCTCCTTGATGCCCTCCTGCTCGTCGATGATGAACTCTTGCGGCAGGACGTGGAGCACCTCGCGCTCGGCCGGCAGCGCGACCGCGCCGGCGGCATCCAGGACGCGGTTCACGTCGCCGTCGGAGATCTCACCGTTCCGCACCGCGACGACGCCGTGGCTGCTGACGCCGCGTACGTGCGCACCGCCGATGCTCGCGACCACGTGGCGGATCTCGCAGCCCGCCATCGCCTCGGCCTCGGTGACCGCCTTACGTATCGCCGCGACCGTCGACTCGACGTGGACGATCACGCCTTTGCGGAGCCCGCGTGATTGCGCGGTTCCGAACCCCGAGACCGCGATGCCGTGATCACCGAGATTGCCGACCAGGACGCACGTCTTCCACGTCCCGAGATCGAGGCCCGCAACGAGCGGCATCCGCTTCGCCATTCCCCTCCTCCCCGCTCCCCACACCTAGCGCGCCGGGCGCCGTTCAGGTCTCGCGCCGCGTCCGCCTCTTCCCGCCCGCGTCGTCACGCGGGCGCGCGCCGGATTGCGCCGGCGTCCGCAACCGGATCACCGCTTCGCCCGGCGCGGTCAGATCGATCGCGCGCAGTTGCGCTTCACGACCGCCGAACGTGCCGAGCACTTCTTCCAACCGCGCCACTCGCTCGGGCAGCGCCCGCCATCCGAAGCCGAGCGCGATACGTGGCTCGACGGGGAAGACGGTGATGCCCTCCTGTCGCTCGATATGCACCTCGGAAACGCGAAATGGAAGCCCCGCGGCACGCATTGTTCGCATCACCCGCAGCGCTTGCCGGATCGCGTGCCGCGCATACGGCGCCTCGCCCGCCACCAGAGCGGCCTCGATGCCGGTCACCAACGGCAGCGCGAGCGGCTCGTCGGGACCGAGCGGCGAAAATGCGACACCGCGGCGATCGACGTAGTAGGGCTGATCGAGCAGCACGATCGCCGCCGGACGCCGCTCGGTGACGGTGACGATCAGACGTCGCGGCGGCTCGCGACGGACCTCGGCGCGCGCGATCCAGGGATGCTCCTCGAGGCGGCGCGCTGTTGCGTCCAGGTCGACGTTCCAGATGCCGATGCCCTCGTAGAGGCCCGCCCAGTCGAGGACCGCGGCACGCGAGAGCCGCTGCGTCGGCGAGACCGCGATCTCCGCGACCGCGAAGTAGGGATGGGCACGGAACGCGGCGACGATCGGCGGCACAGCGGCCACGACCGCGCTGGCGACGCCGAGGACGGCGGCGATCGAGAGCAGCCGGCTCGCGAGCCTCGACGGCCGATGGACGGTGTCGGCGCGGATGGGCTGGGCGGCGGACCGGTGACGACCGGCGCGTACGCCGCTCCGTGGCGGGCGACGATCAGACGATCTCTTCGCGTCCCGACCCGCCTCCCCTCGGCCGCGAGGCCCGCGCCGACGACGCCGGAACGAGCGGGCGGTCGCGCCGGCGAGGAGACCGCGGCAGCATGCGACCGCGCGCGCCGGAAGATGGCGCCACTTCACCATTCACCCACCAGACGGACCTCGGGCTCGAGATCGAGGCCGGCATGGCGGCGGACCGCGCGCATCGCGACGTCCATCAATCCCTTCACGTCGCCGGCACGGGCACCGCCGAGGTTGACGATGAAGTTCGCGTGCCGGTCGGAGATCATCGCGTTGCCGAGCCGCGCGCCCTTCAGGCCGGCCGCCTCGATCAGCTTCCCAGCATGCCCGCCGTTCGGGTTCTTGAAGATCGAGCCGGCGTTGGGATGTCCTTTCGGTTGGTGACGGTCGCGGCGGGCCTTGGCGTCGGCGACGGCACCCGCGAGCGCCGCCGGATCGCCCCGCTCGAGGCCGAGCCGGACAGCGGTGATGATGAGCCCGCGCGGCAACGTGAGACGCCGGTACGCGAAGCCGAGCTCGGCGCGCGGCAGCGTGACCGGCTCACCCGCCGCGTCGACGGCCTCGATCGCGTCGACGACGCGACCGATCTCGCCACCGAAGGCGCCGGCGTTCATCAGGAGGCCGCCGCCGATCGTCCCGGGGATGCCCTCGCCGAAGGCGAGCCCTTCCAGACCCGCTTCGATCGTCTGGTAGACGAGACGCTTGAACGGCACCGCCGCGCCGACGCGCAACCTCGCGCCGGTACGATGCGGCGCCCATTCGACGAAGTCGAACGCCTTGCCGAGCTTGAGAACGACGCCCCTCACACCGCGATCGCTGACCAGGAGATTCGTCCCGCCGCCGAGGAAGAAGACCGGTGCCTCGCAGGACGTGCACGCACGCAGCAGCGCCTGCAGCTCGGCGACCGAGGCGACGGCGACCAGGAAATCCGCCGGCCCGCCGATACGGAAGCTGGTGTGGCGCGCCAGCGCCTCGTCGCAACGCACCTCCGCTCCGGTCGCCGCGAGGGCGGCCGCAAGCGTGTCGGTCGCGACGACGGCGGGCGCGATCGCGATCACTGCAGCGCCGCCGGGCTTTCGCGCGCCAGCGCGTCGAGGAGATCGTCGCCGGTGCGATGCACGTCGCCGGCGCCGAGCGTGACGACCATGTCGCCGCCGCGGAGGTGCGGCAGCAGCGCCGTCGCAACCGCGGCGCGCTCCGCGACGAAGCGCACGTCGGCGTGGCCCCGGCGCCGGAACGCCTCGAAGAGCGCCTCGCCGCTGATGCCGTCGATCGGGTCCTCGCCGGCGGCGTAGATCTCGGTGAGCACGAGCAGGTCGGCATCGTCGAAGGCGGCGAGGAACTCGTCGAAGAGATCGCGGGTGCGGCTGTGACGGTGCGGCTGGAAGACGACGATCAGGCGGCCGGCATGCGACTCGCGCGCGGCGCGCAAGGTCGCCTTCACCTCCTCGGGGTGATGGCCGTAGTCGTCGACGACCGTCACACCACCGGCCTCGCCCTTCACCTCGAAGCGCCGGTGGATGCCCTCGAAGGATGCGAGCGCGCCGGCCGTGGTCTCGAACGGGACGCCCAGCTCGTTCGCGGCCGCGATCACGGCGAGCGCGTTCTGGGCGTTGTGGCGGCCGAGCATGCGGAGGCGGATCTCGCCGACCCAGCGCCCGCGCTCGAGAACGTCGAAGCGGGTGCCGTCCCTTCCCACCCGCGTGTGCACCGCGGCGAGGTCGGCGTCGCCGGCCATGCCGTAGGTGACGAAGCGTTTGCGGACGCGCGGCAGCAGGCCCCGCACGGCGACGCTGTCGATGCAGAGGACCGCGAGGCCGTAGAACGGCACGCTGTTGATGAACTGCACGAAGGCGTCGTGGACGCGCTCGAGGCTGCCGTAGTGATCGAGGTGCTCGCGGTCGATGTTGGTGACGATCGCGAGGTGCGGCGGCAAGAGCAGGAAGCTGCCGTCGCTCTCGTCCGCCTCCGCCACCAGGTACTCGCCCTGCCCGAGACGCGCGTTCGAGCCGAGCCCCTTCACCTTGCCGCCGATCACGAGCGTCGGATCGAGGCCGGCCTCGGCGAGGACGTGGCCCAGCATCGAGGTGGTCGTGGTCTTGCCGTGCGTGCCTGCGACGGCGAGGCTGCACTTCATCCGCATCAGCTCGCCGAGCATCTCGGCGCGCGGGATCACCGGGATCTTGAGCTCGCGCGCCCGCATCACCTCCGGGTTCGAGAACTTGACCGCCGACGAGATCACCACGACGTCGGTGTTCGGCGTCACCCGGTCGGCGTGGTGGCCGAGCGCGATCTGCGCCCCCATCGCGACCAGACGCTCGGTGGTGTCGCTCGCGGCGAGGTCCGAGCCGCTCACGGGAAAGCCCAAGGTGAGCAACACCTCGGCGATGCCGCTCATCCCCATGCCACCGATCCCGACGAAGTGTACCCGGTGTTTGCGGCTCGTCAGCGCCATCGCGTGCTCCCCCTGCTCCTTCGACGACAGCTCATTCGTCTAGATATCCCGATCGTCCACGCCGCTCGCAAGCGGCGCGACGGCCCGTCCGCCGTCGCCGCACCCGCGCGCGCCGCCAGCGAGAGCATTGAGTGGTCGGGTCGAGCGGCCCCGTCCTTCCCGCACACCGCCCCGACCTCTCCGCTCGAGATCGGGCTCCCACGCTCGTCCGTCCGTTCCAACCGCGACCCGATCACTCAATGCCCTCGCTCGCGCACGAGCGCGAGCGTCGTCTCCAGAACCCGTGCCGCCGCGTCCGGTTTCGCGAAGCCCCGCACCGCCGCCGCCATGCGGTCGAGCGCGCCCGGCGTCGTCAGAAGCTGCCGCACCTCCGCCGCGAGACGCGCGCCGCTCGCCTCCGCGTCGAGAACCATGCGCGCGGCGCCGGCACGCACCAGACTCTCGGCGTTGGCGCGCTGGTGGTCGTCGGCGGCGAAGGGATACGGCACCAGGATCGCCGGCTTGCCGAGTGCCGCGATCTCCGCAACCGTGGTCGCGCCGGCGCGGCAGATGACGAGGTCGGCGGCATCGTAGGCCGCACGCATGTCGGTGATGAAGGCGCGCACGTCGGCGTCGGCGCCGAGCGCGGCGTAGTCCGCTCGCACGGCGGCCTCCATGTCGCCGCCGGTCTGGTGAATGATCCGGAGCTGCGGCAGGTCGGCGAGCGCGGCCCGCATCGCCGGCGCCGCCTGGTTCAGGCGACGCGCCCCGCCGCTGCCGCCGAAGACGAGGATCGTCAGCCCCGCGCGCGGCGCCCGCGCCGCCGCGGACGGCGCATCGTAGTGCCAGCGCACCGGATTGCCGGTCGCGACCGCCTTCCCGGGCGCGAACTGTCCGACGGTATCGGGAAAGCTCACGCAGATCCGGTCCGCGAACGGCGCCAAGAAACGCGTGGTCATGCCCGGGCGGGCGTTCTGCTCGAGCAGCACGATCGGCTTCCGCGCCAAGCGCGCGGCGACGACGGCGGGGGCCGCGGCGTAACCGCCGAGGCCGATCACCGCGTCGGGCGCGAAGCTCTCGACGAGGCGGCGCGCGCGTAACACACCCGCGCCGAGCGCCCGCAAGGCCGCCGCGCGGCCGCCGATCCCTTGACCGCGGAGCGGAGTGATCGGCAGCGTCTCGAGCGCGAAGCCGAGCTCCGGCACGACGCGCGCCTCGATGCCGCGCGCGCTGCCGACGAAGAGCACCTCGGCGGGCGGATCGAGCCGGCGCGCCGCTTCCGCAACCGCGATGCCCGGAAAGAGGTGCCCGCCCGTCCCACCACCCGCGATCATCAAGCGCACCACCTCACCCGGACTCGCGCGAGAGCGCCAGGAGCACGCCGGCGCTCGTCATCGCACCGAGCATCGCCGAGCCGCCGTAGCTGACGAAGGGCAGCGCCAGGCCCTTGGTCGGCAACAGACCGAGAACGACCGCCATGTTGATACCCGCCTGCAGCACCAGCAGCACCGTCACGCCGAAGGCGGTGAGCTGCCCGAACGTGGTCGGGTGGCGGAGCGCGACGCGGAACCCGCGCACCGCCAGCAGCGCGAAGAGCGCGACGATTGCGAGCGCGCCGATCAAGCCGAGCTCCTCGCCGATCACCGAGAAGATGAAGTCGGTGTGCGCCTCGGGCAGGTAGAACATCTTCTGCTTGCTCTCGCCGAGGCCGGCGCCGAGCACGCCCCCCGACCCGAAGGCGAGAAACGATTGCACCAGCTGGAAGCCGGCGTCGCGCGGGTGCGCCCACGGATTGAGGAAAACCATCAGGCGCTCGAGTCGGTACGGGCTGCTCCAGATCGCGTAGGCGGCGAGCGGCAGTGCCGCCAGCGCCGGCAGCAGGAGATGGCTGACGCGCACGCCGGCGACGAAGAGCATCGCCACGAGGACCATTGCGAGGAGCGCGCAGCCGCCGAAATCGGGCTCGAGGACGATCAAGCCGGCGCAGGCGCCGACCACGATCACGTGCGGCAGGATGCCGACGGTGAAGGTCTCGAGGCGCGCCGATTTTCGCACCAGCGAGCGCGCCAGATAGAGCACGACCACGAGCTTCGCGAGCTCCGAGGGCTGCAGATTCAGGACGCCGAGGCCGATCCAGCGCCGCGCGCCGCCGCGGACGAGGCCGAGGCCGGGCACCAACACCGCGAGCAGCGCGACCATCGCGATCGCGAGCGCCGGGTACGCGACGCGCTCGAGGCGGCGCGCGTCGAGGCGCGAGGCGACGGCACAGGAGACGCAGCCGAGCACGATCGAGATCAGGTGCTTCCGCAGCACGTGGTAGGGGTCGCCGAAGCGCTCGGTCGCGAAGAAGTAGCTGGTGTTGAGGACCATGACGACGCTCACGCAGAGGAGCGCCGCAACCGTGACGATGATCCAGGGATCGGGACCGTGGGCGACCACGGCGGTGCGCGCCGGCGCGCGCGGCGTGTAGCGCCGGCTCGACGTCGGCAGCGCGGCGGCGCCGATCACGGCAGCGCCTCGACCAGCGCCTTGAAGCGGCGGCCGCGGTCGGCGTAGTCGCGGAACATGTCGAAGCTCGCGCACGCGGGCGAGAGCAGGACCGTGTCGCCCGGCCGCGCCACCGTCGCGGCGCGCGCCACCGCGGTCTCGAGCGAGTCGACGACCTCGACCGCGGTCTCGTCCGCGAGCGTCCGCGCCAGCATCGCCTTGGCGGCGCCGAAGACGAGGGCGTGGCGCACCGCGCGCGCGACCGGCGCGCGCAGCACCCCGTAGTCGCCGCCCTTCTCGATGCCGCCCGCGAGCAGGATGACGTCGCCGCTGTGGCCTTCGAGCGACTTGATCACCGCGCCCGGGTTGGTGCCCTTCGAGTCGTTCACCCAACGTACGCCGCCGCGCTCACGCACCAGCTCGAGGCGGTGCTCGAGGCCGCGGAACGACTCGAGGGTGCGCCGCACGACCGGCGCCGCGACGCCGAACGTCCGCGCCGCGACGATCGCCGCCATCATGTTCTCGCGGTTGTGCGCGCCGGCAAGGCTCACGCGCTGGAGCGGGTAGACCTCGTCGTCGCGGTCGTCGAGCCGAAGACGGATCGCGGCGGCATCGGCGCGGATCGCAACGCCTTCGCCCTCGCCAAACCAGATTCGGCGCGCCGCAAGACTACCAGCGTGGCGCCGCAGCCACGGATCACCGCCATTCAGGATCGCGACGTCGCCGGGACCCTGGCGCGCGAAGAGCCGCAGCTTGGTTTCGCCGTACGCGTCGAGGTCCGCGTAGCGATCGAGATGATCGTCGGTGAGATTCAGGAAGATGCCGATGCGCGGGTGGAAACGATCGACCCACTCGAGCTGGAAGCTCGACACCTCGACGACGCCGGCGGAGTAGGTGGCGGGTGTCGCCTGTCCAGCCTCGTCGACCGCCACCGCGCTGATGAGTGGAGTACCGAGGTTGCCGCCGACGAACGGCCGCTCGCCGCCTTCCCGCAGCATCTCACCGACCAAGGTCGTCGTCGTGCTCTTGCCGTTCGTGCCGGTGATCGCGATGAGTGGGATGGTCAGGGCGCGCGCCGCGAGCTCGATCTCGCTCACGATCGCGATGCGTCGCTCCGCCGCGATCGCGAGCAGCGCCAGATCGACGGGCACGCCCGGGCTCGGCACGACCAGCGACACCCCGCCGAGGAGACCCTCGGCGAAGGCGCGCGCCGCCGGGCTCGCCGTCGTCGCGGGCGCGGCAGCCGCATCGTCACCACAGAAGGTCTCGACTGCCGGCGGAAGCTCCGCGATCGCGTCGCCGAGCTCGGCCGCGGGGCGCCGCTCGGCGATCCGCACCGTCGCGCCGCACGCGGCGAGATAGCGGGCGACGGCGCGGCCGGTCCGCCCGAGCCCGATCACCAGCACGGTCGCGCCGCGATACGGATGAGATGAGAGGTGCGGCGCGACCATCACGGGCTACCGGAGCTTCAACGTGCTGAGCGCGATCAGCGCGCAAATGACCGAGATGATCCAGAACCGGACGATGATCTGCGGCTCGGGCCAGCCGAGGAGCTCGTAGTGATGGTGGATCGGCGCCATCCGGAAGATGCGCTTGCCGCCGGTCCAGCGGAAATAGGCGACCTGCGTGATCACCGAGAGCGCCTCGACGACGAAGATCGCGCCCACCAGCGCGAGAACCAGCTCGTGGTGAGTGATGAGCGCGACCATCGCGAGCGCCGCGCCGAGCGGCAGCGAGCCGACGTCGCCCATGAACATCTGCGCCGGATAGGCGTTGAACCAGAGGAAGCCGAGGCCCGCCGCCGCGAGCGCGCCGCAGAAGACCGCGAGCTCGCCGGCTCCCGCCACGTAGGGGATCTGCAGATACTCGGCGAGGCGCGCGTGGCCGGTGACGTAGGCGAAGACGGTGTAGGTCGCGGCCGCGATCATGACCGGGCCGATCGCGAGACCGTCGAGGCCGTCGGTCAGGTTGACGGCGTTCGACGCGCCGACGATTACCAGCACCGCGAACGGCAGCCACAAGAGGCCGAGATTCGCGTGGGCGTTCTTGAAGAACGGCATCCCGATCGTCGGCTGGAACTGCGGCACCAGGAAAAGCAGCGCCGCCGCGACTCCGGCCACGGCGCACTGGGCAAGAAACTTGTCGCGCGCCCGCAAGCCGGCCGAGTTGCCGTGGCGGAACTTGCGGTAATCGTCGACGAAGCCGATCGCGCCGAAGCCGACCGTCACCAAGAGCACCAGCCAGATGTAGGGATTCGAGAGATCGGCGAGGAGCAAGGTGGCGAGGATCAGCGAGAACAGGATGAGCGTGCCGCCCATGGTCGGCGTCCCGGCCTTCACCTGATGGCGCGCCGGTCCGTCCGAGCGGATCACCTGGCCGATGTTGTTCTTGGACAGGCGCCGGATCAGCGCCGGGCCGAGGAGGAACGAGATCGTCAGCGCCATCAGCGCCGCCACCAGCGTCCGGAAGGTGATGTACCGGAAGACGTTGAACGCGTTGTAGCTCGAGCGCAGCGAGTAGAGGACCTGGTAGAGCATGTCAGTCCGTGACACCGAGCAAGCGCACGACTTCCTCCATCCGCTGACCGCGTGATCCCTTGACCAGCACGCAGTCGCCGACGCGCATCGCGTCCCCGAGCCGCGCCGCGATCGCCTGGTGCGAGTCCTCGACGTGGACGGCGGCCGCCGGCATCGCCTCGCGGGCGCCCGCGGCGGTGTCGCCCGCGAAGTCGCCGCAGACGTAGAGCGCGTCGATGCCGAGCTCGCCGGCGAGGCGACCGACCTCACGGTGCAGCGCGGCGCTGGCGGCGCCGAGCTCGAGCATGTCGCCGAGGACGGCGATCCGCCGCGCCGCCGCCGCGTCGCGCAGGCTCCGCAGCCCAGCCGCCACCGAGGCCGGATTGGCGTTGTAGCTGTCGTTCACGATCGTGACTCCGTTCGGAAGCGTGATGCGCCGCATGCGGTTGCCGATCGGCGCGACGACCTCGAGCCCGCGGCGGACCGCGTCGAGGTCGACGCCCAGCGCATGGGCGGCCGCGGCGGCGGCGAGCGCGTTCACGACGTTGTGCCGGCCGGGAATCGCCAGGCGCACGCGCGTGCCTCGCCCTTCGACACGAAGCTCGAAAGCGGCCGCCCCCGCCGCGTCGCACTCGACGTGCGCCGCGTCGACCTCGGTGCCGGCGCCGAAGCGAACGACCGGGCCCGGAAAGCGCGCGGCGAGCGCCGCGACACGGGCATCGTCGGCGTTCGCGATCGCGACCCCGTCGGGCCGCATGTGCTCGTAGAGCTCGCCTTTCGCGCGCGCCACGCCGTCGAGCGTGCCGAGGCCCTCGAGATGAGCCGCGGCGACGTTGGTGATCACGCCGACGTCGGGATCGGCGATCTCGGTGAGGCGCGCGATCTCCCCCGGCGCGTTCATGCCCATCTCGATCACCGCGTAGCGCTCGGCGCCCGAGAGGCGCAGCAAGGTGAGCGGCACGCCGATCAGGTTGTTGAGGTTGCCCTGCGTCTTCAACACGTCCGCCGGCGCGCTCGCGGCCTCGAGGATCGCGGCGAGCATCTCCTTGGTCGTCGTCTTGCCGTTCGAGCCGGTGATGGCGACCACGCGCAGGGCGCGGCGGTGGCGCAGCGACGCGGCGATATCCTGTAACCCGCGCAGCGTGTCGGGCACGGCGAGGACGGCGACGTCGCGTGCGACCGTCACGTCGCGATCGACGAGCACGCCGCGCGCCCCCGCGGCGGCGGCATCGGCGACGAACGCGTGCCCATCGTGGTGCTCGCCACGGAGCGCCACGAAGAGCGCGCCGGTGGGAAGCTCGCGCGAGTTGGTGGCGATCGCCGTGAACGCATCGGCGGCACCGCGCTGCCGGACCTGGGCACCGGTCGCGGCGACGATCTCGTCGATCGTCCAGCCGGACGGCGACCTGCTCTCACTCATCGCCGTGCCCGCCGCGCGAGGATCTCGCGCGCGACCACCCGGTCGTCGAACGGCACCTTGACGGTGCCGAGGATCTGGTAGTCCTCATGACCCTTGCCGGCGATGACGACGCAATCGCCCGCGCCCGCGGCGTCGATCGCGGTCGCGATCGCCTGGGCGCGGTCGGCGACGACGACGTAGCCGCGCGCCGCGGTCCGGAGGTCGTCGACCCGCGGCATGCCGCTCGCGACGAGTCCCGGCTCCGCGTCGGCGATGATCGCGAGCGGGTCCTCGGTGCGGGGATTGTCGGAGGTGAGGACGGCGAGGTCGGCGGCGGCGCCAACGGCGGCCGCCATCAGCGGACGCTTGCCGCGGTCGCGATCGCCGCCGCAGCCGAACACGCAGACGAGCCGGCCGTGGACGATCGACGCGAGCGAGGTGAGGACGCCCTCGAGCGCGTCGGGCGTGTGCGCGTAGTCGACGAGGACGGCGAGCTCGCCGTCGCCGGTGATCGACTCGAGGCGGCCCGGCACGCCGGGAAAGTCGGCGAGCGCGGCGGCGATGCTCGCCGGCGCAACGCCGAACGCGTGCGCCGTCGCAGCGGCGGCAAGGACGTTTTCGAGGTGCTTCGCACCGATCAGCCGGGTGCGGATCGGGACGCGCGCGCCGCTCGGAGCGAAGACCAGCTCGGCGGTCGTGCCGGCGAGCGTCATCGCAACCTGCTCCGCACGCACGTCCCCGCCACGCCCGAAGGTGACGACCGTGCTCGACACCTGCGCCGCGAGCGCGCGGCCACGCGGATCGTCGGCATTCACGACCGCGACCCGGCGCGGCTTCGGGCTCGCGTCGAGCGCCCGGAAGAGCGCCGCCTTCGCGGTGAAGTACGCGTCCTCGTCAGCGTGGAAATCGAGATGGTCGCGGCCGAGGTTGGTGAACACCGCCGCGTCCCATTCGACCGCGTCGGCGCGCCCCTGCGCGAGCGCATGCGACGAGACCTCCATCGCGACGTGGGTCGCGCCGCGGTCGCGCATGCGCGCGAGCCGCGCGAAGAGCTCGGGGGCGGGCGGCGTCGTGAGCGGTGCCGGCGTCACGTCGTCCTCGAAACGGTAGCTGATCGTCCCGAGGACGCCGGGACGATGGCCGGCGGCGCGCCAGATCGCCTCGAGGAGGAAGCTCGTGGTGGTCTTGCCGTTGGTGCCGGTGATCCCGACCATCGTGAGCGCGGCGCTCGGATCGCCGTGGAAGCGCGAGGCGGCGCGCGCCAGCAACGCGGCCGGGCGATCGGTCTCGACGACCGCGGTTCCCGCCGGCGCGCTGACCGGCCGCGCACCGACGACGGCGATCGCGCCGCGCGCGCAGGCCTCGTCGACGAAACGGGCGCCGTCGGTACGCGTCCCAGCGAGCGCGAAGAAGACGTCGCCCGGGCGGACCTGGCGCGAATCGGCGGCGATGCCGCCGACCTCGACGTCGCCGTCACCACGCAGGGTGACGGATGGATCGTCGATCGTTGCCAGGAGCTCGCGTAGGGTCATGAACGTCGGGGTCCGCGCGACCGCCCTCACAGACTGTCGCCCGCGGCGGCGAGTCGGAGCTTCAGGGTCTTTCCGGGTGCAGCCGCCGCGCCGGGCGCCGGGGTCTGCTCGATTACATAGCCGTTGCCGTCCACCTGCACGATCCATCCCAGGTCCCGCGCCCGTGCCAGTGCGGTGTGCATGCTGAGTCCGAGGAAGGACGGCACGCCGACCCGCGTGACCGTCTCGGGCACGGCCGGCACCGGCGGCGACGCCTCGAGCGCCGCCTCCAACACGCCGGCGGGCTGATCGGCGCTCACGCCGAGGCGCTCCATCGCCGCCGCCGCGATGACCTGGAAGATCGGTGCCGCGACGATGCCACCGTACGTGGACGTGCGCGGCTCGTCGACGAGGGCGAGGACCACCGCCCGCGGCGCCTCGGCGGGCAAGAAGCCGACGAACGAGGCGATGCGACCGTGCGCAGAGTAGTGGCCGGTGCCGACGTCGATCTTCTGCGCGGTGCCGGTCTTACCGGCGACGCGGAAGCCGGCGACTTGCGCCTTGGTGCCCGTGCCGCCCTCCTCGAGCACGCGCTCGAGCATCGTCGTCACCGCGGCCGCCGTCTGCGGTCGCATCACCCGGCGGACGACTTGCGGCCGATGCTCCCACACCGGCACGCCGTCGGATGCCACCGCACGGAGTCCGACGTAGGGCTGCACGAGAAGACCGCCGTTGGCGATCGCCGCGTATGCGCGTGCCAGCTGGAGGGGCGTCACCGCCACGCCCTGGCCGAAGCTCGTCGTCACCAGCGTGATGCGCGACCAGTCGCCGAGCGGCCGGAGCAAGCCGCCGACCTCACCCGGCAGGTCGACGCCGGTCGGCTCGCCGATGCCGAAGTCGCTGAGAAAGCTCCGCAAGCGCTCGCGCCCGACACGCTCGCCGATCTTCGCCGCGCCGATGTTGCTCGACACTTGCAGGATCTCGGCGACCGAGAGCCAGCCGTGCGGGTGGTGATCGTGGATCGTCCACTTGCCGACGGGAAAGCGGCCGTTCTCGCAGAAGATCTTCTCGTCGCTCCGCACCAGTCCGTGCTCGACGGCGGCGGCGACGAGCAGCGTCTTGAAGGTCGAGCCGGGCTCGTAGAAGTCGGTGACGACGCGGTTCCGCCGCCGCGACGCGACCGCGCTGCCGCGGTCGTTCGGATCGAAACCGGGCCAGTTCGCGAGCGCCAGGATCTCGCCGGTCCACGGGTCGAGGACGAGCGCGAGACCGGAGCGCGCTCCCGCCGCTTGCACGCCGTCCTCGAGCGCGCGCTCGACGACGTCCTGCAGGCCGATGTCGATGGTGAGCTGGACGGTCGCGCCCTGGCGCGCCTCGGTGTCGACGCCGTCGCTCAAGATCTCGCGCCCGCGCGCGTCGCGCTCGACCTCGAGCGTCCGCGGCGCGGCGCGCAGATCATGCTCGTAGTAGCGCTCGATGCCTTCGAGGCCCTGGAGATCGACGCCGGCGAAGCCGAGGACGTGGGCGGCCGCGCGGCCGTGCGGATAGTAGCGCCGCGCCTCGGTGACCTCGCCGACGCCGTCGCGATCGAGGGCGCGGACGACGTCGCGCTCACGGGCGCTCACCGCGCGCTTCACCCAGACGAAAGACGCGTCGCGGCCGAGTCGCGACGCGACGGTCTGCACGGGCATCGCCAGCGCCGCAGCGAGATCGCGGCTCACCCGCGCCCGATCGGTGATGCGCGCGGGCCGGACGAAGATCGACGAGCGGTCGACGCTCGAGGCCAGCGTGTCGCCGTGGCGGTCGAGGATCGGGCCGCGCTGCGCCGCGATCTGGATCGACTCGCGGTGCTGGCGACGGGCGAGCCGGGTCAGGTCCGGGCTGTCCGCCATCGTCAGCTGGACGATGCGGAGCGCCACCATGACGAGCAGGACGCTGATCCCACCCGCGATCGCGATGATGCGGAACTTCACGGCGCGGTGATGATCTGCCCGGGAGCGGGTGGTCCCATGCCGAGGCGCTCACGCGCGACCTGTTCGAGGCGCCGCGGCGAGCTGAGGGTCGCGATCTCGAGCTCGAGCTCGCGCTGCTCCTGCTCGAGCCCCTGCTCGAGCTGGCGGCCGCTCGAGAGCTGGTAGCCCACGCCGACGACCTGGAGACGGATCCACACCAGCAGCGCGGCCATGACGAGCACGACCGTGCCGGCAGCCGCGATCGCTTTGAAGGACGGCCGCGCGGTTTCCCGTGTCCGCGCACGCAGGCCGGCGATGGCACCGCGCCGGCGGCGCGGCGAGAGGTCGGCGTGCCGCGGCGAGCGCGCGAGGTCGCGGTGGCTGTCCGTGAAGCCGCGCTCGAGGGCGACGGAAGCGCGCACCGAGGCGCGCGTCTTCACCGGCGGCTCGGCCGGCGCCGGCGCGTGATCCTGGCGCGCGAGCCGGGCGGCCGAGCGCAGGCGCCGGAACGGAATCACGGTCGGCGCCGCGGGCACGCCGGCCCGCACGCGCTCGTAGAGACGGACGGCCGCCGCGGCCGGACTCACGGCAACACCTCGGCGGCGCGCAGGCGGGCGCTCCGCGCGCGGCGGTTCTCGAGCACCTCGTCGGCGCTCGGCGTGACGACCTTGCGGGTGAGCAGGGTAACCCGGGCCCGCGCCTCGCAGGTGCATTGCGGCGCTTCGGGCGGACAGGTGCAGCGGCCGGTCCAACTCCGCATCGCCTGCTTCACGGCGCGATCCTCGAGCGAGTGATACGCGATCACGACCAGACGGCCGGCGGGCGCGAGCCAGTCGAGCGCGTGCGCGAGAAAGCGCTCGAGGTGCGTGATCTCCTCGTTCACCGCGATGCGCAGCGCCTGAAAGATCCGGGTCGCGGGGTGGAGCGTGCCGCGCCGAGGCACCGCGCGCGCGACGATGTCGGCAAGGGTCGCGGTATCGGTGATCGGCTCCGTGTCACGGTGTTGGACGATCGCGCGCGCGATCCGCCGCGCCGCCGGCTCCTCGCCGTAGCGGCGGAAGAGCTCGGTCAGCTCGCGCTCGCTCGCGGTCGCCACGATCCCCGCGGCCGACTGCTCGCCGGTCGGGGTCATGCGCATGTCGAGAGGCCCCGCGGCGCGGAAGCTGAAGCCGCGCCCCGGATCGTCGAGCTGCCGTGAGGAGACGCCGAGATCGAGAACGATGCCGTCGGTGCGCTCCCATCCGCGCGCGGCGAGCGCCGCGCCGAGATCGCTGTAGTTGCCGAGGTGTGTGTGTAGACGCGGACCGAACGACGCCAACCGGCGAGCGGTCGCGGCAATGCTCAGGGGATCGCGATCGAGACCGAGCACCTCGATCGACGGATGGCACGCCAAGATGCGCTCGGTGTGCCCTCCGTCGCCGAGTGTCCCGTCGACGTAACGGCCACCCGGCCGTGGCCGAAGATGGTGCAAGACCTCTTCGACCATGACCGGTTTGTGTCGCCGTCCGCTCTCTCCCCCACCATCCGCACCGCCACACCCTGGAGAGAGTCGGAGTTGGTACGCCGACATGTCAGCTTCGCTTTCAAAATTGTGGGGCGCGCCCGGCGACCCCCCGGTCTTTCAATCCGGGCGCACCCGCTCTCCACCACCACCCCTCCGCACCACCACACCCTCGGGCGGGAATCAGATGCCGGTGTCCTCGTACATCGACGAGCTGCCGGCACCCAGGGCATCGATCCCGCCCTCAATTTTCGCCCACGCTTCCTGACTCAGCAGGCGAAACCTCCGGTGTTGCCCCAGGAACACCACGTCCTTCTTGAGATCAGCGTATTTTCTGAGCGCCGGCGGCACGAGCACGCGGCCGGCGGCGTCGAGGTCACACCAATGCGCGCGACCGAGATACCCGAGCTCGAACCGTACGGCGCCGGGACTGAACCTCGGTAGGGCCTCGAACTTCTCCAAGAGCTTCTGCCACTCCGAAGGAGGATACGCGTCGAGACACTGGTTGCCGAACGCGGCAAACGGCGCGAGGACGATGCGAGGATCATCGAGCAGGTGATCGCGGAAAGTCGCGGGGATGCTGACCCGTCCCTTGGCGTCGATGGTGTGAGCGAACTGACCGGAGAACACCCGCCTACCCCACTACATGACCCACATTTGATTTTGTCTCCCACCATCACCCACTCCATCCCACGCGGCTGAGATACAGGCCCAGCTCGCATCAAGTCAAGGACAAAATACCGTGACGAGAATTTTTCTTTTGAGCGGGTGTGGAGGACGAGAAGAGAGGCGCGCGCTCCATACGAGCGCGCCCTAAGTTGCCCCAAGTAGTGACCAGACTGGATCTATAAGCCGGATTCTGTCGCCCTCTCGCGAGGGCTGACGGTCATTCCTCTAGGCCGGTCATTGCTGACCGGCTCCAGCGACCATACCCGAAGGCTTCCGGCGGGCCGCCGAGCCTCCTTCTTGGTCTTGCTCCGGGTGGGGTTTGCCGAGCCTTCCGAGTCACCTCGGGAGCTGGTGAGCTCTTACCTCACCGTTTCACCCTTACCGGCGCTCACGCGCCGGCGGTCTGCTTTCTGTGGCACTTTCCCCGTCTCGCGACGGGCCGCCGTTAGCGGCCACCCTGCCCTGTGGAGTCCGGACTTTCCTCCTGCCGGGACACCCCGTGCAGGCGACCGTCCGATCCAGTCTGGTCGTGCGTTCAGGCTTCGGTGACGGCCTGTTCGGGCCGTCGATACAGAATGCGGTGACAGCTCGGACACACTATCACACGCTGATTGCGGACGATCTCGTTGAAGAGCTGCGGCGCGACCCGCATGTGACACCCCTGGCAGCTGCCGTCGCGTACCTCGACGACGACGAGACCGCGCCGGCGCACGAGGATGCTTTCGTACTGGCGCCGGAGCGGCGCCTCGAGCTCACGCGCGATCTCTTCGCGGCGGTGGCGTGCGTCGTCGAGGCCGTGGCTCAACGTCGCGATCTCCTCCGTCACCCGGGCGTCCTCGTCGGCGCGGCGCGTGGTGAGCGAGTCGACGATCTCCTGCAGCTCGCGCTCGCGGGTGCCGACGCCGTCGAGCGCCTCGTAGAGCATCAGCATGTTCTCTTCGAGGTTGCCCGTGGCCTCTTTGCCGAGCTCGATCTCGCGCCGTACCGCGGACGCTTCCTTCTCGTTGCGGATGCGGTTCAAACGCATCCGGCGCTCTTTCATCTTGGACTCTTCGCTGCTGAGGGTGCCTTCGATGTCGCGCTTGCGGGTCTCGAGCTCCGCACGCTCGGCGCGGACGGCCTCGAGCTTCGTCGTTTGCTCGTCGAGCTCGGCGTCGAGCTCGACCATGCGACGGCGGAGAGATTCTATCGCGTCCGTGCGCTCACGGAGCTGCTGATCGATCGTTTGCAGGCCAACGAGCAGCTCGACTTGCGTCCCCAAACGTTCTCCTCGCGTCCAAGGAATGGGCCCACCAGGACTCGAACCTGGGACCAACCGGTTATGAGCCGGTCGCTCTAACCAGCTGAGCTATAGGCCCCCCGGCACACGGCCATCGCCCCAGCCCCTCGGCGTGCGGCCGTCCACATGTAGCGCAGGCGGGTGATGGCGTCAAAACAGCCCACGAAGACAGAAGAGACGTCCGCCGTGGCATTCGAGGTGGAGTCGACCGCGGGAGGGATTGGCTGGTCCTCATCCCGCGCCGGCGGAAACGGCGCGGGATGAGGACCAGCCAATCCCTCCCGCTCGGCCGCCGCGAAGACAGGGAGGACATCCTTCGTCATCGAGACTGTGACGACACGTCGACCTGCGCCTCGCGCGCCGGGCGCGCGTCGAACGTCGAAGAAGACGGCGCGCGCCTTCGGATGGCGTGGACAAAAGCACCGCGACGTTGGCGTCGGCTGTTGCCAGTCGCGCCGCGCGAAGCGCGGCGGGCCAGCGGAAGCACCGTGGGCGCGTTCACGATCTGTCCGACGTGATTCCGGCGTGAGACGCGGCGGCGGCGGGGCATGGCGTTTCCGCGTCGGCGGAAAC
>JBGPIT010000007.1:0-38490 GCA_041485125.1 Binatia bacterium
CCGAGACGTAGCTCCTCGCGGATGCGCTCGTTGATCAGGACGTTCGCGTCGACGGCCATTCCGGTCGTGAGCACCAGACCGGCAATGCCCGGCAGCGTGAGCGTCGCTTCGAAAGCCGCCAAGGCGCCGATGATGAACAGTACGTTCAAGGTCAGCGCCATATCGGCGATCAATCCCGCGCCCCGGTAGTAGATGACCATGAACAGCACGACCAAAAGGCCGCCGACCGCGAAGGAGATCATACCACGGCGGATCGAGTCCTCGCCGAGCGTCGGTCCGATCGTCCGCTCCTCGGCGATCGTCACCGGGGCCGGAAGCGCACCGGCGCGCAGCACGATCGCGAGATCGCGCGCCTCCTTGATGTCGAAGTTGCCGGTAATCGACGCGCGCCCGCCGCCGATTCGCTCACGAATGACCGGCGCGGAGTACACCGTGTTGTCGAGCACGATGGCAAGCCGGCGGCCGACGTTCGCCGAGGTGATCTGTTCGAAGAGTTTGGCACCGCGGCTGTTGAGGATGATCTCGACGTACGGCCCCTCGAGCTGTGTCGAGGGCCGCACGCGCGCGTCGGCGATGACCTCGCCGGTCATCAAGGTCTTGCGCTCGAGCGTGTACGGCACCTTGCGATTCACCTGGCCGGTGGTCGAGTCACGCTCCTGGCCGTACACCACTTCGCTGCCCGTCGACGGCTTCGACGGATCGTCCGCGGCGTCCTTGACGATCTTGAACTCCAGCACCGCGGTCTTGCCGATCAGATCCTTGGCGCGCTGCGCGTCCTGGATGCCTGGGAGCTGCACGAGGATGTCGGTTGTGCCGCTGCGTTGGATGACCGGCTCGCGGACGCCGAATTGGTCGATGCGGTTGCGGATCGTCTCGATCGATTGATCGACCGCGAACTCGCGAATGCGGCGCTGCTCCTTCGGGTCGAAGGTCAGTGCCAGCACGCCGGCCTCGGCGCCGTCTTGCGAGGCGTTCACCAGCACGGGGAACTGATTCTTCAAGAGATCGGACAGCGCGGAGCCCTGTGCCGGATCGCGCACCTGCACCAAGATACGGTCGGCCTTGCGCTCGATGCGCGCGGTTTGGATTTGCGCCGCGGCGAGCTCTCGCTTGAGGTCTTCCATCGTACCGTTGAGGGCGTTCTCGACCGCCTTGTCGACCTCGACCTGCAAGACGAGATGAATGCCGCCCTGGAGATCGAGACCGAGCCGGATCGGCTCGCGCGGGAAGGCCGACGGCCACCAGTCGGGCAGCGGCCGCATCAGTGTCGGCGCCAGATAGACCAACGAGACGACGAACAAGCCCGCGACCAACAGCATCCGATATCCGACCCCGACTTTCATGCTTTCTCCTTCTCGCGCTCCTCGGGCTTGCCGGCCCGCACGACGCTCGCCACCTGTGCCCGCTCGAGGCGGATCTTCACGTTCGGCGCAATCTCGATCGTGAGGATCTTGTCCGTCATCCCGAACACCCGGCCGTAGATGCCGCCGGTCGTGACGATCTCGTCGTTCCGCTTGATGTTCTGCACCATCGTGTCGTGCTCGCGCGCCCGCTTCTGCTGCGGCCGGATCAGGAGAAAGTAGAGGATCACGAACATCAGCGCGATCGGCATCAGGTTGACCAAGGTACTCGGCCCTGCCGCGCCGGGGGCTCCTTGTGCGTAGGCTACATCAGGCATCGTGCGGCTTCTCCGTCGTCGTCGGGTTGTTCCGCCGCCCGTTGCCGGGCGAAGGCTTCGAACGTGCCGGTCGCAATCGCAGTGCGGATCTCGGACATCAGGCGTTGATAGTAGGTGACGTTGTGGATCGTGTTGAGCGTCACAGCGAGCGGCTCGCGCGCCATCACCAGGTGGCGGAGATACGCGCGGCTGAAGCGTCCACACGTATAGCACGGGCAGGTCGCGTCAACCGCCGCTTCGTCGGTCGTGTGACGCGCGTTCCGGATGACGACCGTACCACTCGCGGTAAAAAGCGTGCCATTGCGCGCGTGCCGCGTCGGCAGGACGCAATCGAAGAGGTCCAGGCCGCCGGCAACGAGCCGCACCAGATCTTCCGGGGTCCCGCCGCCCATGAAGTAGCGGGGACGATCGACCGGAAGCTCCGCCGCCGTGGTGGCGGCGACGGCCCATGTCGTCTCGCGCGGCTCACCCACCGCCAAACCGCCGACGGCGTAGCCGTCGAACCCGAGCGCCACCATGGCGGTCGCGCTTTGCCGACGGAGATCCAGCTCCGTGCCGCCCTGCACGATCCCGAAGAGCGCTTGGTCGGCGCGACGGCGCGCCGCGACCGCGCGTGCCCCCCACGCGGCGGTGCGCTCGACCGCCGCCTCGACGCGATCGCGCGTCGCCCCCGCCGGCAAACACTCGTCGAGGATCATCGCGACGTCGCTGCCGAGCTCTTCCTGCACGCGCACGATCGTCTCGGGTGTGACCAGGTGCGTGCTGCCGTCGAGATGCGAGCGAAAGGTGATGCCGTCCTCGCCGACCCGCGCGAGCGGCGCGAGCGAGAACAGTTGGTAGCCGCCGCTATCGGTGAGGATCGGTCCGTCCCAGCCCATGAATCGGTGCAGACCGCCAAGAGTCGCGATGGTGGCCGATCCGGGCCGGAGCGACAGGTGGTAGGCATTGGCGAGGATCATCGCGGTGCCGGTGTCGCGGAGGTGCGCGGGCGTGAGTCCTTTCACGCTGCCGTGCGTCCCGACCGGCATGAACGCCGGCGTCGCAACCTCGCCGTGCGCGAGCGCGAGACGCCCGAGCCGCGCGGCGGAGCCGGCCGCTTGCTGCAGGACCCGGAAACCGATCACTGGATCAGCATGGCATCGCCGTAGCTGTAGAAGCGATACCCGGTGCGAACGGCGGCGCGATACGCTGCCAGCACGGGCTCGACGCCGGCGAACGCCGCAACCAACGCGAGCAGGCTCGAGCGTGGCAGGTGAAGATTCGTGAGCAATGCATCCACCGCGCGGTAGCGATGGCCCGGCGTGATCATGAGATCGGTGCGCGCGCGCCCTGCCCTGACCGTACCGTCGGCGGCGGCGGCGCTCTCGAGCGCGCGAACGGTCGTCGTACCGACCGCGACGACACGATGGCCGGAGGCGCGTGTCGCCTCGATCGCGGCGGCGGCCTCGCCGCTGATCTCGTACCGCTCGCTCGGGACGGCGTGGGTCTCGAAGCTCTCGCGCACGGGTAGGAACGTCGCCGGACCGACCAGCAGCGTGATCGCCGTGCGTCCCACCCCACCGGCGGCGAGGCGCGCCAGCAACGTGGGAGTGAAATGCAGGCCCGCCGTCGGCGCCGCCACCGCGCCCGGGACACGCGCGAACACGGTCTGATAGCGGACCTGATCCTCGGCGAGCGGACCCGCGGGCCGATGGATGTACGGCGGCAGCGGCAGCTCGCCATGGCTGTGGATCGCCGCGGCGAGATCACCGCTCGTGCGCAGACGGATGCGTTGCGTGAGGCCGTCGCGACCTTCCCACACGCCTTCGAGCGCCTCGCCGAACTGGATCACCTCGCCACAACGAAGGCGCCCGGTACCGCGACCGAGACATGACCACAAGCCGTCGTCGCCGACCGGCTCGTTGAGCAAGACCTCGACCGCTCCGCCGCTCACGCGCGCACCGCGCAGCCGCGCGGGAATCACCTCGGCATCATTCACGACCAGCAAGTCGCCGGGACGGAACCACTCGTCCAGCCGTCTCACCGCCGTATGCGCACGCGGGCCGCGATGGCGGTCGACGACGAGCAGGCGCCCGCCGTCGCGCTCCGGCAACGGCCGTTGCGCGATCAGCGCCGGATCGAGCGCATAGTCGAGAAGCTGCGGGTCCATGGGGAAACGGCTCATGTAACCCGGAAGCCCGAAGGCAGTCAAATTAAGGCTCGCGCGACGGCGCCTCCCTCGGGTGCAGCAACGGTCCGAGGAGGTCGATCGGCACCGGGAAGATCGTCGTCGTGTTGTTGCCGGATGCCACCTCGACGAGCGTCTGAAGGAAGCGGAGTTGGATCGCGACCGGGTGCGCCTCGATGATGCGGGCGGCGTCGGTGATCTTCTGCGCCGCTTGGAACTCGCCCTCGGCCGCGATCACCTTGCCGCGCCGCTCGCGCTCGGCCTCCGCCTGACGGGCCATCGCTCGCTGCATCGCCTCCGGCAGGTCGATGTGCTTGAGCTCGACCAACACGACCTTGATCCCCCACGGCTCGGTCTGCGCGTCGAGAATCGACTGAATGCGGGAGTTGATCTTCTCGCGCTCGGCGAGGAGCTCGTCGAGCTCGCCCTCGCCGCAGACGCTCCGCAACGTGGTTTGCGCGAGCTGCGAGGTCGCGAAGAGATAGTTCTCGACCTCGACCACGGCGCGGTTCGGATCCATGACACGAAAGTAGAGCACCGCGTTCACCTTCACCGAGACGTTGTCCTTGGTGATCACGTCCTGCGGCGGGATGTCCATGGTGATCGTGCGGAGATCCACCTTGAGCATCTTCTCGATCATCGGGATCACGTAGATCACCCCCGGCCCGCGGTACGACACCAGGCGCCCGAGCCGGAAGACGACTGCGCGTTCGTACTCGCGCAGCACTTTGAGCCCGCTGAAGAGCAGCACCACGACGAACAGCACCACAGTCAACACCGGTCCCAGTTCCAGCATATGCCCTCCTTACGATAGTGCGGCCCGGCGCACGCGGACGCGCATGCCCGGCTCGACCGACGTCACCTCGATGCGGTCGCCCACCTCGAGCGGCACGTCGCTCACCGCGTTCCAATACTCGCCGTGCACGAAGACCTTGCCGGTGCGATCCACGCGCTCGCGCACGACGCCGACTTCGCCGACGAGCCCTTCGCTTCCAGTGGTGGCACGCCGCGCCTGCGTGCGCACCACGAGATAGCCGATACCGAGCATGAACGCGCTCACGGTCACGGCGGCGGCAGCGATGATCGGCCGGTACACCATGACGGTCGGATCCGCGCCGTCGAAGAGCAGCAGCGATCCCAAGACGAACGCCGCGATGCCGCCGACGCCGAGCACCCCGAAGCTGGTGACGAAGATCTCGGCGATCAGCATCGCGATGCCCAGCAGCAACAACAGCAGGCCCGTCGAGCTGATCGGCAGGACTTGAAACGCGGCGAGCGCGAGCAACAGGCAGATGGCGCCCGCCACGCCGGGAAAGATCACGCCCGGATGCGCGAACTCGAAATACAGGCCGAGCAACCCCGCCATGAAGAGCAGATACGCGACGTTCGGGTCGGCGATCCGGTCGAGCACCCGGTGCTTGAGGCGCATCTCGAGGTGACGGATCTCCGGATCGGCGCCGAGCGCCAGCTTCCGCTTCTCGTCACCGATCTGCACCTCGCGCCCTTCGACGCGCGCCAGGAGCGTCGTCAAGTCGGGCGCGACCAGGTCGATGACTTTCTTCTCGAGCGCGTCCTTCTCGGTGATCGAGACGCTCTCTCGCACCGCCTTCTCCGCCCACGCGACGTTGCGCCCGCGTCGCTGCGCGATCGACTGGCCGAACGAGACGGTGAAGTTCTCGATCTTCTCACGCATGTCGCCGCCGACGTCCGAGCCGCCGGCGCCGACCGGGTGCGCCGCGCCGATCGTCGTCCCGGGGGCCATCGCCGCGATGTGCGCCGCCATCGTGACGAACACGCCCGCCGACGACGCGCTCGCACCCGAGGGCGCCACGTAGACGACCACCGGCACCGGCGCGCCGAGGATCTCCTTCACGATGTGTTTGGCCGAGGTGAGCAAGCCACCGGGCGTATCGAGCTGGATCACCAGCGCCTGCGCGCCGTCGCCGGCACTGGTCGCGATGCTCTCGCGGATGAAGTCGTCGCTCGCCGGGTTGATCGAGCCATCGATGACGATCAGGTTTACGTGCGCCGCCGCGAGCGCCGGCGCGGCGACGAGCAACGTCGCGAGCGCGCAGACCGCGGCCGCTCGAGTCATTTCGGCAAGCCCAGTCGTTTCATCACTTCCTGGATGTCCTGCCACACCACCCGCTTCTCGGCGGGGTTCCGCAGTAGGTAGGCCGGGTGGAAGGTCGGCATCAATGGGATGCCGTGATAGTCGGTCCACACGCCGCGCAAGCGCGTGATCGGCGTCCGGGTCTTGAGGAGCGTCTGCGCCGCGAAGGTGCCGAGCGCGACGATGACCTTGGGGCCGATGATCGCGAGCTGCCGTACCAGGAAGGGCTCACAGGACGCGATCTCGTCGGGCTCGGGATTGCGATTCTGCGGCGGACGGCACTTGATGATGTTGGCGATGTAGACGTCCTCACGCCTGAGCTTCATGCCCTTGACGATGATCTCGGTGAGCAGCTGACCCGCCCGACCGACGAAGGGCTCGCCTTTCAAATCCTCGTCGCGTCCCGGCGCCTCGCCGACGAAAACCAGCCCGGCGTGCGGATTGCCGACGCCGAAGACCAGATTGGTGCGGTGCGGGGCGAGCTTGCAGCGCTGGCAGTCGCCGATCGCGGCACGCAGGTCGTCGAGGCTCTCCGCGCTGCGGGCTTCGCTCGGGAAGAAGAGGTCGCTCACCGCGGGCGGCGTAGTGGGCGCGCGCACCTCCGCAGGCGGCGCTCCCGGCGGCGGCCTCTCCGCGGCCGCTGTCTCGCGGCTCCTCTCGGTGGTTCGTGGTGACGTCGCCGGCTGGGCGTCTTTTGCCTCGGACGACCCGACTACATCACCGGCGACCGCGACTCCGTCGACGCAGGTATCGCGCAACCACTCGACGTGGGCCCGAGCCGCCACCACGAGCTCACGAAGCGCCTGCCGCTCACTCATCGCACGCCCCCCTCAGGTCGTCGCCACCGACCCGCCGTCGCAGTGACGGTCGCCGCGGACGCCAAGCGCCGCGCAGGTTTCCGGTTGTCGCCTCACCCTGCCCGGAGTAGTCTTTTGGGCAATGGTGCTCGTCGTCATCGGAGTCATTTCGGCGGTTCTCGTCTTGGTCGCGCCGGGTGACGCGCTCGCGTGGGGACCGGTTACCCATCTCGTGCATGGCGCAACCGTGTTGTCGCGTCTTAACACTCTGGCCCCGGCGCTACAAGAAATCCTGCGCGTGAACCGCGACGCGTATCTCTACGGCTGCGTCGGCGCCGACATCATCCAAGCGAAGAAGTTCACCCGCGATCTGCGCCTGCACTGCCATTCGTGGGCGGTCGGCTGGCAAGTGCTCGACAACGCCCGCACCGACGAGGAAAAGGCGTTCGCGTACGGCTATCTCACCCACCTCGCAGGCGACACGTACTCGCACAACTACTTCGTGCCGCTGCAGCTGATCGTGAGCTTCCGGGCACGGGCCTTGAAGCACGCCTACTGGGAAGCGCGCTTCGATGCGATGCAGGAGACCGAGTGCTGGCAGCGCGTCCAAGCGGTCGTCAGCCATCTCTACCCGGATTGCGACGACCTCATGGAACGGACGATCGAGCGCACGCTCTTCTCGTTCCGCACCAACAAGCGCATCTTCAGCTCGATCCTCGCGTTGCACCGGCTCGAGCAGTGGCGTCGCTTGATGCAGCGGGTGGCGACGCGGTCGCGCTTCGCGCTGACGCAGTCCGAGATCGAGCGTTACGACACCCTCTGCGGCGACGCGGCTCTCGACGTCTTGAAGTCGGGTCCCGACGCCTGCTGCATCGCGCTCGATCCGACCGGTCGGGAGAACATCGCGCGTGCCGAGCACATCCGGAAACGGCTGCGCGCGCTGCGACGGCGGCGCGAGCTGACGCCCGCGCTGCACGATGCGATCTTGGCGCGGGTCGTCCCCGCATTGCAGGCGGAGATCGGCGCGGCCTGACACTCGCGCTCAGCGCGAGCGCGGTAGCCGGCGCGGCTCGCTGGTCTCGGACCGGCGCGGCGTTCGCATCTGACGCACGCGATCGAGAATCGCCGCCGCAACGTCATCTTTGCTCATGATCGTCAGCCGCTCGATCCGGCCGCCGCGGTCGAGCAACGTGACGACGTTGGTGTCGACGTCGAAGCCCGCGCCTTCCGCCGTGACGTCGTTCGCGACCATCAGATGCACGCCTTTCGCCTGCAGCTTGCGGCGCGCGTTCGCGACCAGGTCGCGGGTCTCGGCCGCGAACCCCACCAGCAAGCGGTTGCCGGGGAGCGCGCTGAGACGCGCGAGGATGTCGGGATTCGGCACCAGACGTACCTCGATCTCGCCCCGACCGCGCTTCATCTTGTGCCGCGCCGCTTGCGCCGGCCGATAGTCACCGACGGCCGCGGCCATGACGACGAGACCGGCCCCGGCGGCATGCTCGAGCACCGCCTGCTCCATCTCGCGCGCGCTCGTCACCCGCACGACCTCGACCCCATGCGGCGGCGCCAGCGGCGTCGGACCGGCCACGAGGGTGACCTGCGCGCCACGCCGCCGCGCTACCCGTGCCACCGCGAAGCCCATCTTGCCGGAGGAGCGGTTGGCGAGGTGGCGCACCGGATCGAGCATCTCCCAGGTCGGCCCGGCGGTGACGACGACGCGCGTGCCGGCGAAATCCTTCGCGCTCAGCGCCGACTGGATCTCTTCGAAGATCACCGCTGGCTCGGCGAGCCGTCCGCCGCCTTCGTAGCCGCAGGCGAGAAAACCGACACCCGGCTCGACGATCGTCGTCCCACTCTGGGCGAGGCGCGCGATGTTCTCCCGCACCAGACGGTGCTCGTACATGTGCACGTTCATCGCCGGCGCGACCATGACCGGCGCCCGCGTCGCCAGCGCGACGGTCGTCAGCAGGTCGTCGGCGAGACCGCCGGCGAGCTTGGCGATGACGTTCGCCGTCGCCGGCGCGATCACCAGCGCGTCGGCGCTGTCGGCGAGCCGGATGTGTCCGATCTCCGACTCCTCGGTGAGATCGAAAGTGTGGCGCGCGACCGGATTGCCGGAGAGCGTCTGCAAGGTGAGCGGCGTCACGAACTCGGCGCCGGCGCGGGTGAGGATGACCCGGACGGTCGCGCCGGCCTGCACGAGCAGCCGTACGAGCTCGCAGCTCTTGTAGGCGGCGATGCCCCCCGTGATGCCGAGAACGATCGTCTTTCCTTTGACGCTCATCGGTCGGACTCCGCGGCCGTGGTGGTCTCTTCCGCCGCCTGGATGTCTCGGAAGCTTACGTTCTCCCTGAGCAGAAACACAACCCCCAACACGATCTGCGTCAGCCATTGCGCGGCCCAGACGACGAACGCGTACGGGATTGCGTCGGCGCGCGAAACGCCGAAGAGCGCGAGCGCCAGGACGCAGCCGGCTTGGAACGTTCCGATGAAGCCTGGCGCCGACGGCGCCGACACGGCACCGGCGACGATCGTCACCAGGCCGATCGCGCCGCTCACGATCGGCACCGGCAAGCCGCAGGCCACGAAGCCGATCGCAAACACGCCCGCGATCACCAGCCAGAGATAGACCGACCACAGCGCGAGCATGAAGAGCGCGCCGCCGACGCCTTGCAGGCCGTCGATGAAGCCGTTCAGCGCCGCCTCGGCACGCGTACTGACGGCGATCGGCAAGCGGCCGAAGAGCGCGTTCATCAACCGCAACGCCAGCGGGTGCCGGCGCTGCAGCGCAGCCACCAGCGCGACCGCGAACGCGGCGAAGAACACGAACGCGATCCCGCTCCGCCGAATCGTGTCCGGTACCGGCACCAGCGCCACCGTGATGCCGAGAAAGAGCAGGATCGTCAGCATGTCGAGCAGGCGCTCCAGCAAGACCGAGCCGAGCACGCTGCTGACCGGCAGGCCGGTACGGCGTGCGAGCAGCACCGGTCGCACGACCTCCCCGACCCGCAGCGGCAGCACCATGTTGCAAAAGAATCCGATGCAGGTAGCGGAGAAGAGCGGCATGAACGGAACCGGCGCGACCGGCCGCAGCAAGAGTCGCCAACGTTGGCAGCGCACGAAGACGCTGTAGGCCGAAAGGATCGCGATCGGCACGAGATAGCCGTACTGCACGCGCTCGAAAGCCGCGCGCACGCTCGCCCATTCGGCGCGCGGTGGCAGCGCGAAATACAGCGCGACCGCGGAGATCACCACACCGAACGCGATCCGTCCCCAGCGCCGCATGGCTCACTCCTCTCCAGCGTGCCGCCGCTCGGCGATCAGGCACGCGGCGCCGGCGAGGACGAGTCCGGAGCCCCAGACGGTGCGATCGGCGTCGAGGATCACGCCGACTCCGAGCAGGAGCAGGAAGACGCCGACGACGCCGTATGGCCGACGCGCGGCGGCACCGGCGGCGCTCACGCCAGGCGCCGCATGACGAACGCCACGCGTTGCACGGCGGTGACGTTCGCGAGCACCGCGACGATCGCGATGCTCCCGACCAGGATGCCATGTCGAGGCTCCGGCGCGCAGACGAGGTGCGCCGCAAGGACGCTCGCCATCGACCCGAAACCGAGGGTGACGTACCGCTCCGGACGTTGCATGACGCCGATACGGCATTCCGCGCCGAGAGCCTCGGCGCGCGCGCGTGTGTAGCTCACCATGAACGCTCCAACGGCCGCCGCGAGGACGAGCCACAGCACGATCCCGCCGCCGAAGTACACGGCCAAGCCGGCGAAGACGGCGAACTCGCCGTAGCGGTCGACGACCGAGTCCATGAACGCGCCGCGCGGGGAGGCGGCGCCGCGCCGACGTGCCATCGCGCCGTCGAGCACGTCGAGCGTGCCGGTGCTGATGAGCAGCCACCCGGCGGTGAAGATCCACCCGCTCGCGTAGGCCACCCCGCAGACGACGCTGCCGGCGAGCTGCAGTCCGGTGACCCCGTTGGGCGTCACGCCGATGCGCAGCAAGCTTTCGGCGAGGGGATCGACGCGGGCGCGAAACCAGTCGCGCACCGCGGAGCCGAGGAAACCGCTCGGCGGCTCACCGGCACGCCATCCATGCCGCCGGAGAACGGGAGAGATCTCGCGGAAGATCTGAACGACGATGAAGCAGATCACGCCCGCGGCGAGCCAGGGGTGGCACATCACCGCGACCGTCACGCGCGTTCAGTGATCAATTTCTCCGCGAATGAACTTCTCGACCAGGTCCCGCGCCAGGTCGTCGGTGATTTGCGTCGGCGGATGCTTCATTAGATAGGCGGACACGCTGCGCAGCGGGCCGCCGACGCGCCGGTCGCGGGCGACCCTGCAGCAGCGGATCGCGTCGATCGCGACGCCCGCCGAGTTCGGACTGTCTTGCACCGACAGGCGAAGCTCGAGCTCCATCGGCACGTTGCCGAACGCGCGCCCTTCGATGCGTAGAAAGCAGATCTTGTTGTCGCCCTGCCACGGAACGTAATCGCTCGGCCCGATGTGAATGTCCCGCGCGGGCAGCCGCTGGGGCAGCACGGCCTGGACCGCCTCGGTCTTGGAGATCTTTTTCGATCCAAGACGACTGCGGTTCAGCATGTTGAGGAAGTCGGTGTTGCCGCCGGTGTTCAGCTGGTAGGTGCGCTCGAGCTTGATGCCACGGTCGGCAAAGAGCTTGGCGAGCGTGCGGTGGACGATGGTCGCACCGAGCTGCGACTTGATGTCGTCGCCGACGACCGGGATCCCGCGACTCGCGAAGCGCTCGGCCCAATCTGCGTTCGACACCAAGAACACCGGCATGCAGTTCACCAGGCTCGTCCCGGTCTCGAGGCAGGCCGTGGCGTAGTGCTCGGCCGCGCGCTGGCTACCTACCGGCAGGTAGCTGATCAAAACCTCGGTGCCGGTCGCCCGCAGGATGGCAGCGACGTCGCTCGGGGTGCGATCGGATGGGACGAAGGTCTCATCCTCGGGATAGTCGGCCATGTGCTCCGAGACGCCGTCGAGCACCGGCCCCATCTCGACCGTGACGCCGTAGTCGGGGAGCTCTCGCCAGATCTCGATCGCCTTGTTTGGCTTGGCGAAGATGGCGCGATGCAGCGGCTCTCCGACCTTGCGCTGGTCGATGTCGAATGCGCACGAGATCTCGAGGTCGTCGGGCCGGTAGCCCGCCAGGTCGTAGTGCATCAACCCGGTATGCTCGGTGTGCGCCGCACCATTCAGGTGACGGTAGTACTCGATGCCCTGGACGAGGCTGCTCGCGCAATTGCCAACGCCGACGATGCCGACCCGGATCTTCGTCATAGCCGCTCCCCTGCCACCTGCGCCGGCTCGCTTTCGGCCCGAGCCAGCATCACAACTCAGTGAAATACCGAACGAAATGGGGCTTATATTCGACCGTCACAGGGTTGTAAAGACTCGGTCAGTAAGACGGTCAGGAGGAAAAGGGTGCGCCACCGTCCGGCTGGGGTATCAGGCGGGCGAGCCAGCCCGCGAGTTGTGAGTGCGGAGGGCTACTTCCGGAAGCGCGACGGGAAATCCGGGGCGAAGGGGCGATCCGGGTGGATGTGCCGCGCCTTCTCCATCAGCTGCTCTTCGGACTCCGGGTCGTCGGGATTCGGGACGCAGCAATCGACCGGACACACCGCGGCGCATTGTTCTTGGTCGAAGAAGCCGACGCACTCGGTGCACTTCACCGGAACGATGTAGTAGATGTCCGCCGTGATCGCGTCGTGCGTCTCACCTTCGTATTCCCACCGGGCGCCACCCTCGTAGATCGCGGTGTTGGGGCACTCCGGCTCGCAGGCGCCACAGTTGATGCACTCTTCGGTGATCATCGTCGACATCGAGGGGTCTCCTTGGAAACAGCCAGCGGTAACATGGCGGAGGAACAGCGTAAAGAGTCGTTTGTGTCAGGACGCCCGCAGCGTGACCCGCGTCCGATCGAGCGTCGCGACGACCTGCGCTGCGACGTCGGCGAATCGTTGCGCGACCTCGTGACCTGGGTCCGCCGCGACCAGCGGTCTACCTGCATCCATGCTCGCGCGCAGCTCTGGCACGAGCGGAATCTCGCCCAGAAACGGAACCCCGAGCTCAGCCGCCTCACGCCGACCACCACCGTGCCCGAAGATCTCGTCACGCGTGCCGCACGAGGGGCAGACGAACACGCTCATGTTCTCGACGATGCCGAGCACCGGCGCGTTGACGGTCTGGAACATGCTGATTCCGCGCTTCACGTCCTGCAGCGCGACGTCCTGCGGCGTGGTGACGATCACGCCGCCGGCAACGGGAACCTGCTGCAGCAAGGTCAGCTGTGCGTCGCCGGTACCGGGCGGTAGATCGACGACCAGCACGTCGAGCTCGCCCCAGACGACGTCCTTGAGGAACTGCCGCACGATGCTCATCACCATCGGACCGCGCCAGATCACCGGCGAGCGATCGTCGAGAAAGAAGCCCATCGAGATCATCGCGACGCCGTGCTGTTCGATCGGATGGATCTTCTTTCCTTCCGTCATCCGCGGCCGCGCGTCCGGCACGCCCATCATGAGTGGTACGCTCGGCCCGTAGATGTCAGCATCGAGGAGGCCGACGCGGAGGCCGCGACGCTGCAGCGCCAGCGCGAGATTGACCGCGACCGTCGATTTTCCGACGCCGCCCTTCCCGCTCGCGACCGCGACGATGTCGCGCACGCCCGGCAACGGCGCCGTCTCGTCGAAGGGATTGCGCGCCGCGGCGCGCGCCGCTTCCGCGCCGGTGACACGCACGTCGACGACGGTGATCCCCGGCGTGCCGCTCACTGCGTCGACGATGCGTACCCGCAGCTCCTCGACGACACGTGGCTCGGCGCTGCCGGGATCGAGGAGCACGATCGCGCGGCCTTCCTCGACCGCCACGTCTCGCACCATCCCGAAGCTCACGATGTCGCGCTGGTATCCCGGGTAGAGCACCCGGGCGAGCCGAGCGCGCACGTCGTCGTCGAGCGCCATCGCGTGACGCTAGTAGCGGCCGCCCGCAAATGCAACGCGCCCATTCGCCTTGACAACGGCTTTTGATTCCCGTTAGCTGACGCGCGCCCACCGTCGATTCTTCAGGAAGGATGCGGGATTGAGCGATTCCCATGACTCGATCGAGCGCAGCGCGTCGTTCCGCACGAACGGTGCCGCGGCGCTGGATCTGATCGCTCCCGATCTCGCCCGCGTCGAGTCGCAGCTCACCAGACTCTTGGTTTCGCGCGAGCCGTTGCTCAACGAGATCGCGCACTATCTCATCGGCGGCGGCGGGAAACGTATCCGTCCCGCGGTCGCGCTCCTGGTGTTCAAAGCGTGTGGCGGTGACGACGTCACCGACATGATCGACGTCGCGGTGGCACTGGAGCTCATCCACTCGGCGACGCTGCTCCACGACGACATCATCGACGGCGGCGAGACGCGGCGCGGACGACCGTCCGCCTTCGGGCGCTTCGGTCTCGCCAACACCCTGGTGACGGGCGACTTTCTCTTCAGCAAGGCGTTCGAGCTCTGCGGCCGTTTCGAGGAAGGGATCGTGCGCTGGGCCGCGGACGCCTGCATCAGCCTCACTGAAGGCGAGGTGATGCAAGGACGTTTTCGCCGCAACCCGGCCGTGACCGTCGACGACTACCTCGAGATCATTGCCCGCAAGACGGCGTCGCTGTTCTCGCAGGGCGCCCGCGTCGCCGCCCACCTCGCCGGCATGACTGCCGAGGCGACGCAGGCGATGTGGACCTGCGGCTTCAACATCGGAATGGCATTCCAAATCGTCGACGATCTGCTGGACGTCGAGGGCAGCGAGGAAGTCACGGGCAAGCCGGTCGGGATCGATTTGCGCGACGGAAACCCCTCCCTCCCGCTCGTGCTCGCCATCGCCAAGGATCCTGAGGTCCGCCGCGTATTCGTGCACGCCGAGCCGACCGCGGCCGACATCACGGCGGCGCTCGATCGCGTGCGGCGTCTCGGCGTCCTCAAGGCAGTCCGGCGGCTCGCCGAGGACTACACCGAGCGCGCGCGCGCCGTTCTCGGCGCGCTGCCCTACTCGGCGTACCGTCAGGCGCTCGACGGGATCATCACCGAGATCGAAGAGCGCCGGGTTTAGTACATTTCGCCCCCGTGTGCGCTGCGCTCCGATGGGCGTCGCTCCGCGAAGTGAATTCGCGGAGCTCCAACTCCCCCCCCGGTGACCGGCTTGCGACACGGAACGCGCGTTCGATCGTGAACGCGGGGCTTCATCCTTGACAGGGGTCCGAGCGCCTTGGACAATTCGCGCGTGGCGCGGGACCGTTTCGGCAGAGAGATCGACTACCTTCGGATTTCGTTGATCGATCACTGCAATTTGCGCTGTGTCTACTGCATGCCGCTGTCGGGCACGGCGTTCGTACGGAGCGCCGATCTGCTCACGCCCGAGGAGATCGAGGTGGTCGCGCGCGCAGCGATGCAGACGGGATTCCGCAAGATCCGTTTGACGGGCGGCGAGCCGACCCTACGCCCTGATCTCCTCGAGATCGTCGCTCGCGTCGCCGCCGTTCCCGGCGTCGACGACCTCGCGCTCACGACCAATGGGGTGTTGCTGCCGCGGCTCGCGGCGCCGCTCGCCGCCGCCGGCCTTCGCCGCATCAACATCCACGTCGACACCTTGCATCCGGAGCGGCTCACGCGCGTCATGCGCCTCGGCAACCTCGGCGAGATCTGGGCAGGCATCATGGCGGCGGAAAGCGCGGGCCTCAGGCCGATCAAGCTGAACGCCGTGGTCGCCCGCGGCTACAACGACGAGGACGTCGTCGAGCTCGCGGCGCTCACGCGCGACCGCGATTGGCACGTCCGCTTCATCGAGCTCATGCCGCTCGGGACCGGCGAGCCCGCGGCGATCTCGCGCGACGCGTTCGTGGCAAGTGCCGAGACCCGCACCCGCATCGAGCGCGCACTCGGGCCCTTGGCTCCCATGCCGATACGGGATGCCGCCGACGAGTCACGCAACTACAGACTCGCGGGCGCGGCCGGGGTCGTCGGCTTCATCAGTCCAGTGAGCGAGCCGTACTGCGGCAGCTGCAATCGCATGCGCCTCACCGCCACCGGGCGGTTCCATCTGTGCCTGCTGAACGATGGCGAGCTCGACGTGCGCGCGGCGTTGCGTACCGGCGGCGCCGACGCTGTCGCCGCGGTGCTGTTGCGCGCGATCACCGCCAAGCCCGTCGGCCACCGGCTCGCCGAAGGCCGCACCATCGAGCAGCGCGAGATGTTCGAACTCGGCGGCTGATGACGCTCGTACGGACGACGACACCTCTCGATCGCGCCCGGGCGCTCTTCGGATCCGACTTGATCGGCCCCGACGATGTCGGCCGGGCGCTCGGCGTCGAGCCGGTCGCGCTCGCGAGCGAGGAGGCGAGCCTGCTGCGCGAGGTTCCTTACGCTCTCGACATCCTCGAAGCGGCGCATGCCCGTGGCGAAGTGCTCGTCTTCCGCGTTCCGAACGACGGGGCCGCGCCGCTCACGGTGCTGCGGCTGCGTGAGCGTTTCCCGGAGGCGATCGATCCGAAGCTCTTCAAGGGCGTCGGCTATCTCCTCAAGGACGAGTGGACGCTCGATCAGGAGCCGTTCGCCGCGACCGCGACCTGCCGGCTGGAATGGCGGCTGGTGCATCGCGAGCCGATCCCGAGCACGTGCAATCTGAGCTACGAGCTGCAGGACGCCGCGCTGGCGCGCTACGCGGAGAGCATCGGCCTCGAGTCTCGCCTGCAGCGGCGCAGCGGCATCGAGATGGTCTACGACACGATCATGGTCGAGCGCGCGCGCGGCGCGCGGCTCCTCGCGCGCGCCTGGGACTGGTCCGACACCCCGACCGCGGACGGCGGCTACGTCACCGCGGGAGAGTTCGACACGAGAGGCCTCCACATCCTCGGGTACTCGCGCGCGGTGCGCTTCGGAACCCTCGGGATCTGCGCCCAACACTGACGCTGATGTACTTCGTGACCAGCAAGAAGCCCGGGTACGTCCTGTTCGCGATGACGCCGAGCGGTCGCGCCGCGATCGGCCTCACCGAAGGTCAGGTGGTCCAGCTCTTCGAACGCGAGCGTGGCGGTGAGTGGCGCGTCATGCGCGAGTGGAAGGTGACCGAGCGGTCGCACACCGACGTCATGATCGCGCTCGGCGAGCACGAGGAGCCGGCGGACCCCAAGCGACTGCTCGACCTGCTCAGCGCCCCGTGACCGACGTCGGCGCGGCGCCGCCGGCCTCCACATCGTCGAGCTGTCGGACGGCGTCGCGGCAGCGTACGCTCATGCCGGCGGGACTACCTCCCCCGTCGAGGCCCGGCGCACCAGCATCCACAGCGACTGGCGCACGTCGGAGCGGAACAACACCAAGCCGACCGCGAGCAGCAGGTAGAGGAAGCTGTACCAGTAACGGAAGACCGGATCGGTCGAGAGCAGCTGCGTGCTGAAAAGCCCGAAGAGCACGAGCCCGTCGAGCAGCGAGAAGCGGAAGTCGGCGAGGATGATCACAGCGAACAACGACTGCGCCGCCGTCAACAGGATCTCCTCCACCTGCCGGCTATCGAGATGCATCGGTGCGCTGAACTGTCCCGCCGAGGCGCCGTACGCCAGCGGCAACATGCCGATCAGGAGCGTCCACTGATTGACCTTGGACGAGATCAAGGTGCCCATCGCCGCGCCCGCGTTGCCACGCAGCGAGAACAGGATCGCGACGATGAACTCCGGCGCCTCCGAGGCGAGCGGCGCGAGCCACTGCACCAACACGAACTCCTCGATGCCGAAGCGGCGACCCGACTCGAGCAGGCCCTCGGCGAAAGGCTCGGCGGCGAGCAAGATGGTCGCGCCGGCGACCGCGAAGAGACCGACGGTCGCGAGACGGCGCAGCGCCGGTGACAGCGACGCGATCATCTCCGAGGGTCCTTCGAGCTCCGGCTCGACGACGTGCGCCCGCGCCGCCGTCACCGCGTAGAAGACGAAGATCGTGAGCAGGACGATCGCGTCGATGATCGAAATGGTCGCCTTCCACGGCAGCACGAACGAGTAGGCGGTCGCGACGAGTAGATAAAAGAGCTCGACGCCGTGATCGCGTTGGATCTCGATGTGACGGCGGCGCGTCTTCAGCCACACCGCGAAGATGATGCTCGCCCACCCGACACCGATCAGCAGGCGGTTCGCCCCGGTCATGTTCGCGGTCGCGTACGCGGTGTACGCCGGGTTCTTGCCCGCCTGCCACGCGAAGTAGATGTCGACGGTGTACTCCGGCAAGACCGCGACGAGCGCGAGGAACGCGAGCGCCAGCGCTTGTGGAATGTCGAGCTGCGCCACCTCGGCGCCCCACGACAAGAGAAACGCGGCGCCGAAGATGCCGGCGCCGGCGAGCAGCGCGGTCCAGTGCGGCTCGAAATGGACGCCGGCGATCCGCAGCACCATCCACTGGCCGGCGATGACGAGCGCACAGGCGACGGCGAGGAGCGGGCGTCCCGAAGGCGCGCGGGCTGGCGGAGCGCTCACGACCGCACGCCAGGATGCGAGTTGCCGTTCCCTTCGGTCCGCAGCGGCAGACTCACATTCACGCGTCGCACGAGCGCGTCACCATACCAAAAGTCGTGGGGGCGGCAACCGAGCCGGCTCGGAAGGTCGCGCGTCGCGACGACCGGCGCCCGGCAGGATCGCCTCGATCGGAACGATGACCGTGACCGGTCGTCACGGCGCGCGCCAGCTGCGCTCCCACGTCCGACGGTAACGCTCCTCGCCCCCGACCGTCACGGTCGACGTGAGCTCGATGCGATCCGCGGTCACGTGCTCCTCCGCGCGCGTCGAGATCACCTCGCCGGCCTGCGTGATGTCGAGGGTGTACTCGGCGTCGAGCATGATCTCGGCGCGATCGCCGCTGCGCACGCGGGCGACGCAGGCGTGGCGTGCGATCGTGAGCGACGATTTGCTGCAGGGTGGTCTAGCAGTCCGCGGTCGGTCGGGAGCGGGAGGTCGAGCCCTCCGCCGCGCGGGAAGCGCTCAGCCCCGGTCTTCGGGAAGCGCGATGACGCTGACGGTGCTGCGCTTTACCCCAAAGGTCTTCGCTTGGGGAACGCTCGGGACGTAGACGTCGATGTGGCGTCCCCGAACCCCTCCTCCGATGTCTTCGGCGATCCGCTCGCCGACGCCTTCGATGTAGACGCGCGAGCCGAGCGGAATCACCTTGGGATCGACCGCCACGGTGCGGCCGGCCCGGGCGGACGTCCCTGTCGCGGTGATCGGCAAGGCCTGGCCGAGCTGCGGCCCAGAGTATGCGGTGAGCTTGAACTTCCCGAGGGGGGGATGGGGATGGTCGGCGGGGATTGCATAGCCTGTGACGTGCGCGCTGCCATCAGCTCGACCGACGACTCGGCCGGAGACCGAAAACGCCTCCACGGCGTCGACGCGCCCAGCGGCAGCCAGGGCTGCCCGTCCGGAAACCGCACCGGCGGTCCAGGTGGGACGCTCAACGGCAGCGTAGGCGACTCGAACCGATGTAGGACCGGTAGCTGAGAGCGTTGGTGCCGGGATGTCGCTCGCGCTCGCTAGCAGAAGAGCGACGAGCAGGGCGAGCCGCATGCTGATCAACCTCATGGGTCGTCCTCCTCTTTGGCGCCGGGGGAAAGCGCGCGGTCGCCTTTGGTACCCTCCCGCATCCTCCCCGTCAACCCCGCTAGCGAGCGATATCGCACGCGCCTCTACGGCTCTCGATAATCGCTCCGCTCCAATCGGGGCGTGTAGATGGCCAGTCCCGTCACGGTCCCATGGGGATGAAAGTGATGGGCGCGACCGCGACCGACGTGAACGACGTCGCCCACTTGCAGCGCGTACTCACGATCCTCGACGACGAGGACGCCGGCGCCGCGCAGCACGACGACGGTGAGGTCGTGGTCGTCGTGGACATGTGGCCGCTCGGCCGCCTCCGCATCGAGCAACTGGAAGGTCGCGTCCTCGGTGCTCGCCCACGGCCCCGTCCGAACCCCGGGCGCGACCTCCGGCAAGGGTATGACGGCCTCCTCGACGCTCACGACCTTGGCGTCGCCCCGGCCTTCCCACACGAGGTGCGGTGAACGAGGCGAGCAAGCCGAAACGACGACGGCCGGCATCACGACGGTGACGAGCAGAGCACGCACCGCGAATCTCCATGGCGGAGTCGATGGACGGGCACAACCGTCGCAATCGCGCCGAAACCCGCAGCGACTTGCATCGCTGCGGCACAGAATCTAGGTAGGCGCGGCCCGGATCCGCTGCAACGTCCATCGCCATGCGCGCCGCCTTTTGCCCCGCCGAACGTCAGATCGAGCTCCGTGACATTGCCGCACCCGTTTCGGCCGGTGACACGGTGGTCGTCCGCGTCCATGCCTGTGGGATCTGCGGCAGCGACCTTCATTACTACTGCGGCGGAGCGGCACCACCGCGCGTCCCCCTTGGCCACGAGATCAGCGGGCGCATCGCCGATCCGGGCTCGAGCGCGTTCGCCGTCGACGAGCCGGTCGTCGTCGAGCCGTTGATCTCGTGCGACCACTGCGACCGCTGCCAAGCGGGCGAGCCGAACCTCTGCGCCAAGGTCCGAGTGCTGGGGAATCGCGCGCCCGGCGGCTTCGCCGATGCCGTCGCGGTGCCCGCGTCGTCGATCTATCGCGTGCCGGCGACGATCGACCTGGACACCGCAATGCTCGCGGAGCCGCTCGCGGTCGGCGTCCATGCGGCCGAGCTCGCCGCGATCACGCCCGGCGAATCGGTCCTGGTTCTCGGCGCCGGCGTGATCGGTCTCCTCGCCGCCTTCGCGGCGGCGAAGCGCGGGGGCGTCATCACGATCAGCGCGCGCTACCCGCAGCAGCGTGCGGCGGCGTCCGATCTCGGCGCGAGCCACGTCATCGACACCGAGCGCTCGGCGATCCTCACGGCGTGTGCCGCCCACCCACCCGACGTCGTCCTCGAGACGGTCGGCGGCTCGGCACCAACCCTCGACCTCGCGCTCGAGGTCGTGCGGCCGGGCGGGCGCATCGTCGGGCTCGGCAAGTTCAACGACACGATCAGCCTGCACCCACTCCGGTTCCTCATGAAGGAGGTGCGCCTGGTGGGCTCGATGACCTATCGCCGGAGCGGCGCGCAGCCGGACTTCGTCCACGCCCTCGAGCTCCTCGCGGCCGAGCGGGACCGGCTGGCGCGGTTGATCACCCACCGCGTGTCCCTCGCCGAGGTCGCTCGCGGGTTCGCGATCGCGGCCGACAAGTCCTCGGGCTCGCTCAAGGTCGGCGTCCTGCCGGCAGGCTGAAGCGCGGACCGGACGCTAGAAGCTGTAGGCGAGCTCCACGAAGGCGCCGGTGTTCTTCCGGATGCGGCCGAAGAAGGAATGCTGTGGGCCGCCGAAGACCTCGCCGCCGACCGTCCCCCGCCACCCGTCGGCGAGCTCGTAGCTGATCTTCGGGCGGAGGTAGAAGTCGTTGCGCTCGATGTAGTGCAGGCTCAGGAGCTCGCAGTCGAGCGTATCGTTCCAGAACTTCTTGTCGAGTCTGAGCGACCAGCCGTTCTGGACCGTATCGAGCTGCTGATTGATGACGAAGGTCTCGCGCGCGGCGAGAAAGCGGGCGCGGCCACGTATGGGATCGGGATCGTCGAGCGCGCCCGCGGGATCGACCCGGTTCGGCACGAAGCGCCCGACGTACTGGACGATCACGCTCAGGTTCTCGAAAAAGCTCCGCTCGATGCCGACGACATAAAAGAGGTACGGCGTGATCCCGTCGACCCGCCGGCCGTCGTCGTTCGCGGTCTGGACGTACGCCACCTCGGCGCGGTAGCCGAAGCGGCCGCGCGCGCTCGCGGCGTCGGCGCCGATCATGTGCTGGCGCGCGTGCGTCAGCGCGACGCGCCCGCGGAGGCTCCCGGTCTCGGGATCCTGGCGCGCCTCCTCGACTCGCACTTCCGGCAGCGGATTGAAGCCGTAGAAGTACGAGAGCGAGCCGTCGACGGTGCCACCGCTGCGGTCGAGCTTCACGCCCGCCGAGCTCTCGTCGAGCTGGATGGGCGGCAACCGCTCCTCGAGCCGGACACCGGGCGGCACGTCGAGCGGGATCACCGACGGCGTGAAGAACGGCACCCACACGCCGGTCGCGCGCAGCGACCACGGCAGGAAGGCGTCGAGCTTGACGGCGCTCGTGCCGAAGCGATACCCGGGCTGGCCCTCCGGCATCAGCAGCAGGAAGTTCTTCGGCGTGATCACGTCGGTCGGATTGACCTCGTCGGCGCGCCCCCAGACGATGATCTGCTTGCCGGCGCGAACCTCCCAGCGCTCGCGGACGACCTCGAAGTAACCCTCACGCAGCTCCGTCGTGACCTCGTCCGAGTAGCGCAGGCTCCGCACCGACCCGTGCGATGCATCCGCGTCCTCGTGCCCGACCTGCTGTGCGAGGACGCGCGCCTCGGCGATCCACCGCACCCCCTCGGCGAGCGAGAGGCGCTGCTTGAGGACGAGGCTCGCGCCGGGGAAGTGCTCGCGGTCGTCGATGTCGTGGTTCGAGCTGAAATACTGAAGACCGACCGAGCCGCTGAGACCGGCAGCGGCGAGGCGCTCGCGTACGTCCGCAACGGCCGCGGCGGCGGTTGGCGGAAGCGCGCCCGCGATCGCGACGACCGCGCCGAACGCGAGCCAGCGCCGGCGCCCTCCCGAAGCGCGCCGCGCGGCGCGCGTGGCCGTCGTGCTCAGACGTCCTTCTCGAGGGTCCGCTCGGTGAACACATCGTCCCCGAGCCCGACGCCGACGTCGAGCTTCGTCCACACGATCTCGGTGCTGTGGCCCGTCTGCACGTTCTGCATCGTCAACGTGAAGGCCTGCCACTTGTGCTTCGCGGCGTCGACCTCACGCACGTCGCGTCCGATGCTCTCCTTCAGCAGCGCGCCGCCGGTGTCCCAGTACTGCGCCTTGATCGCGACGAAGTTGTCGCGGCGGATCCACTGCTTGCGCTTGGAGTAGCCGCTGGTGTCGCGGACCGTGTCGGTACGCGACACCGACTCGACGACGTAGGTCTCGACGCCGTCGACGGTCTCCTCGCCGACGAGCACGTGCTTCCACTCCTCGACTTTGTGGCCGATGACGTCGCCGTACGAGAAGTCGGTGCCGACGAAGCTGTCCTTCTTGTTGCTCGCCACCAGCCTGCGCACCTTGCGCAACGCCGGCAGGTAGATCCAGATGTCGTCGTCACCGTCGGCGTGCTCGATCAGCAGGGTCGCCGTGCCCTTGACGTCCGCGGGCGTGAGAAAGCGGACCAGGCGCTTCTGGTCGACGCCGTTCTCGGCGAGCTTGGTGAAGCCGACCGTGGAGCGCTCGCGGCGGGCGCCGTCCTTGCTCATCAAGGTCATGGTGATCTCGGCGCGCGAGTCGGCCACTTTGCCGACCGTGAAGTTGCGGCGCATGATCTCATTGGCGCCGAGATCGTCGGCGCGCGCACGGACCGACACCGCCGCGGCGGCGAGGAGCGCGAAGCCGACGAGATGCGCGCCTCTCATTCTTCCGCCGCCGACCCGCTCTCGCACGCACGCCTCGCCTCGGCTCACCGTCGCGCTGATACCGCAGTTCCCCTGCGATGCCAACGCGGGCGGTGTCGGCGTGGAATGATCGTCGCGCCGGGTGACTACTGTATGGACGGGCTCGGGTGAATACGATAGACGCACGCGGCACGTGGAGGCGCGAGGTGGCATGCGGCACGCGACGACCCTGAGCAACGAGCGGCGACGTGCGGTCGGCGCGGCTACCTGCCTCGCGCTGTCGCTCGCGCTCGCAGGATGCGGCTCGAGCGGCGGCAAGGACCGCAGCTTTCAGCTACCCCCCGGAATCGAGTTCGACGCGACCCGTAGCGGCCGCGCCCTCATCGTCGTCGAGACGCACAACGAATGCGCGAACGAAGGCGAGTGCGCGGCACCGACCTCCGGTCCTTGCGAGCTCGGCAACGGGAACGTGCGCGGCCTCGCGATCTATCGCCTCGGCAGCACCGGCCTTCTGTTCCAGGATCCGGCCGACACGCGTCCGGCAGCGGCGCCGGAGCGCGTGATCGGCACCAGCGACAACCCGCGTCGCGTGGTGGTGCACCCCGCCGACCCGACCCTGGTCTACGTCGCGACCGAGAAGCGTATCCAGGTCTTTCGGCTCGCGAGCGGCGGCGGCACCAGCTGCATCGCCCAGACCGCCTCCGAGAAAGAGATCAAGCCGGACGTCAAGGACGAGCTCGACCCGATCGACATGGTCATCGATCCGACGTTCGGCGAGAAGGGCATCCTCTACGTCGCGTCCAAAGGCGCGGACCGGGTCGACGCGTACACGATCGCCGCCGACGGGACGATCCCGAGCCAAGCCACCTCGTGCGCAGTCGGCCCCAATCAGTCGGAATACGCCGCGGTCACGCTCGCCGGCGCCGGCTTCATCGTCGCCGGCGGCCGCACCCGCATCGACGTCTACGAACGCAGCAACGGACAGTTCCCCCCGCGCACCAAGCCCGATGGCACGACCGAATCGTCGTGTATCGGCGCGACCACCGTCTCGACGGTCGCATCGTCGCTCGGCGCCGCGTTCGTCACGGATGCGTTCTTCATGCCCACGCCGGCGACCCCGCTCGGCCAGCTGTTCATCGCCGAGGAGGTGAGCCGCCGGAGTCTCACCTTTCCGCTCGACGCGGCGGGCGCGCTCGCCGACTCGGAGTCGAGCAGCACCAAACGCACCGGCGTGCCTCAGAACATGCTTCTCACGCAACGCGGCGGCAGCTCGATCCTGTACGTCAGCATCTTCAACGAGGGCCGGGTGGATGTCTTCCAGCTCGAGAATGGTCTGCTTCCCGGGCCGACCTTCAGCCGCACCGCGGAAGATCCAGATACGTTGCCGGTCGGCCTGGCGCTCGACCCAACCAGTGCCTCGACGCTCTACGTCGCGGAAGGCGGCCGCGGACGAGTCGACGGATTCCGCATCCAGCCCGACGGCGGCCTGACCGATCTCCCCGCGACCAGTACCGGCCCCATACTGGGGCCGACGGGGAAAGACGTCGACTCGTTCCCCAACGACCTCGCGATCGTCCCGCTCTCCTGAGCGCGCCGCGGCGCCCGGGCGCCGCGACACCTGGGCGTTCGGCCGCGATGCGCTGCTCGCGACCGCCGCGGGTCTCGCGCTCGGCGCGAGCTTCCTCGACTTCCGTCTGTGGCTGGTACCCTGGGTCGCGGTCGCGCCGTTGATCGTTCTCGCCGAACGCTCGTCGCCGCGACGGGCGTTCGGCCTCGGCATGCTTGCCGGCGTGAGTGGGATAGCCCTCGCCTTCTCCTGGCTGGTCTACGCCGTGCGGGTGTTCGGCGGCTTCGCGACGCCGCTGGCGCTCGCGATCTATGCCGCGCCGGTCGCGTGGATGGGACTCCAGATCGCGTGCTTCACGGGCGCGCTCGCGTCAGTGCGCGCCCTGCCCTTCGCCCTCAGCGCGCCGATCGTGTTCACGGCGGTGGAGTTCCTCTTCCCGTCGCTCTTCCCGTGGCGGCTCGCGCACACCCAGTACCGCGTGCCGGTGCTGCTTCAGAGTGGCGATCTCGCCGGACCGTCGCTGCTGAGCTTCACGATGGTGTGGGTCGCTGCCGCGATCGCCGCCACATGGTCCATGCTCCGCGCAGCGGCGCCGTCGCGCGCCGTGACCACAGGGCGCATCGCGCGGGCGGTCCTACCGGCGGCCGGCCTACTCGTCGCGCTGCTCGGGTACGGGGTCTGGCGCCTCGCCGTCGTCCGCCAGGCGCGCGCCGCGGCTCCCGCGTTCCGTGCCGGCGTCATCCAAGGCAACATCGGCATCGAGCGCAAAGGCAACCGCAGCCTCTTCACGCGGAATCTCGACGAGTACCGCGCCCTCTCGCGCCAGGTCGCGCCGGCGGTCGATCTCCTCATCTGGCCGGAGACGGTCGTCCAGCAGCACATCGACGTCCGGACCTCGATCTTGCCGCCGGCGGAGCATCCGTTCCCCGATGCGCCGCGCCCCCTCGTCTTCGGCGGCCTCGGCGCCACCTGGATCGGCGGGCAGCGCCGACTCTTCAACAGCGCCTTTCTCGTGCGGGAGGATGGGCGCGTCGCCGGCCGCTACGACAAGCGCGTCCTGGTGCCGTTCGGCGAGTACATGCCGTTCGGCGAGCGCTTCCCCAAGCTGCGGGAGCTGAGCCCCGCCACCAGCAACTTCACCGCCGGCGTCGAGGCGGTCGTGTTGGCGGCAACGCCGCAGGCGCGCATCGCGCCGCTCATTTGCTACGAGGACGTGATCCCGGGACCAGCGCGGGACGCGGTCGCGAAGGGCGCGACGCTGCTCGTGAACCTCACCAACGACGCCTGGTACGGTCCCACCGCCGAGCCGGTGCAGCACCAAGCGCTCGCGATCTGGCGCGCGGTCGAGACCCGGCGCGACCTCATCCGCGCGACCAACACCGGCCTGACGAGCGCGATCACGGCGACCGGCGAGGTGCTTGCCGAGCTCCCGCTCTTCGAGGGCGCCGCGCTACCGGTGGAGGTGCGTCTCCTGCACGGCTCGACCATCTACGGGGTGGCCGGCGACCTCTTCGCGTGGACGGTCGTGGCGGCTGCGGCCGTCATGCTGATCACGCGCCGGCGCGCGCGCTGACGGGCGCACGAGCCGCGCAACCACCACGCGCCCCGGTCGACGCGTCGGCCGCGTCCGGTCGGATCGAAGCGACGTGGAGCGAGCGGGCACGCGCCTACACGTGCCCGCTCCGCTCGGCACGTCAGGGGTTGCAGGTGACCTTGATCGTGTCGGTGTCCTTCTGGCCGTCGCTCCGGGTGACGAGGATCTTGAAGGTCTGCTTGCCTTTCACGCCGGGCTTCTTCAGCGGCACCCTCAGGTAGGTCGGAGCGCAGACGTTCTGCGCCGTCACGGCCGGGCCGTAGTCGAGGATGCTGCCGTGGTCGCCGATCGTCACCGACGCCCCGAGCGCCCGGGCGGCGTTCATGAGCGCGACCCCGTTCGCGGCCTCGACGACCTTCTTCGCGTCGGGGCGCGGCTTCTTCAGCTCGAAGAGATTCACGTCGGCGCTCTGACACTGCACGGCGTGGTTGTCGACGATGCGCGGGTCGGTGTTGTTGAGGCAGAGGAAGAGATGGACCACGCAGGTACCGTTCGCGCTCTCGTCGAAGTCGGCGCTGCCACCATCGGTGAGCGTGATCTGCGCCTTGGCAAGGTTCTCGGGCGTGGCCGGCGCGTCCACCAGCACCTCGGCCGAGCAGTCGGTCTTGGGGCTGCCCTTGCCGGGGATGCAGCGGCCCGGACCGGCCACGGTGCAGCCGCCGAAGGTCGGATAGTTCTCACGCGCCGCCGCCGCCGCGACCACGTCGGCGGTCGTCAGCAGGGCGTCGTGGTAGCCGTTGCCGAGCCAGAGATCGACCTGATCGCCGTAATGCGGACGTCCCGGCTCGCCGTTCTCACCACCCGGGATGACGTTCTTGGCGACGATCGCGCCGGGTGCCATCTGGACCACGCTGCGCCGATTCGCGCCGCTGCCGAACGAGAGACTGGCGGCCTGCGTCGGGCGGATGCCGTAGCTCGCGACGTCGACGGTGAAACGCGCGCCATCGGCGGGGAAGCCGGGCGGGTACGGCGCCGGCTGTGTCGGGATGCTGAAGGCGCCACCGCCGGCGATGCGGGTGTCGTTGAGATCGCCGTCGATGAAGCTCTGGAAGATCAGATAGTGGACCTTGCCCCAGAGATAGTCGTCGACGTTCACCGAGCTCGCGTACGCGTTTACGAAGCTCGGTCCCGAGAGCAAGTCGAGAGCACCCTGCAAGCTCTTCACCAGGAGCATGTCGCGCTCCTGCGCCGCGGTCAGGCTCACGGTCGTGTCATTGAAGAAGTTGATGCCCGAAGCGCCGACTCCCGTGAACGGCACCGCGTCGAGTAGGCGCATCAGACCGCGGAGGGCGTCGAGATCGCCGGGTCGATAGCCGACGCTGCTCGCCGCGAGCGCGGCGTCGAAGGTGTTCACGACCAGGCGGCCGACCGCCACGTTGTAGATCGTGGTCGCGACGCTATTGATCAGGTCTTGCGGCGTCGGCACGCCCGGATCGCCCGCCGTGTTGAAGCCCGCCGGCGTGTTGAAGGTCCACGCGTTCAGACGGTTGCGGGCGTCGATGATCTTCGGATTCACCAGCGCAGCGAGCTGCGGCGGCGCGCCCCCGCCCTGCGCGTCGTCGACGGCGGTGACGAAATACTTGGCGAGCCGGCGTCCCTCGAGCTGGTTCACGTCCGCCTGCATGCGCTGCATGTCGGCGAACGAGATCACGCCGTCACCCGCGGGCGTTCCCGGCGGCGTCGGAATGAGGTTCAGCTCGCTCTTGATCATCTCGGTGATACGGGCGGCGCGGAACTCGTCGTAGCCGCGGCTCAGATAGGGCGCGGTGCCGGCGAGCGGCTCGTCGAGCGGATCGTTGTCGGCGGTGTTGCCGATCGGGTCGTTGTTGGCGTTCACGAAGAAGTGCGCCGGCGGGTTCTCGATCTGCGGTACCTCGGCGGGCGGCACGACCTCGTACGGCACCGCCTGACCCGCCGGCTGCGGTCCGCCGAGCGCTTTCCACTCGTTGCCGCCGGTGCCGTTGCGGATCACCCAGGGCGGGTTGCCGGAGACCGCGCCGGCATCGATGTCCTCGCGCACCGGAAACTCGCCGCTCGCGAAGTAGGCGAGGTTGCCGGCGGTGTCGGCGTAGCCCCAATTCTGCGAGCCGAAGTCGAAAAACTGGAGACCGCTCTTGAACTGGGTGAGGTTGGTCGCGGCGTTCCAGACGAAGAACGTCTCGAGCTCGCGTGTCGGATAGAGGCCGGTGAACTGGATCGAGAGCGCCGAGCCGCCGCTGTGGCTCGCGGGGAATGGGAACGGCTCCAGGGTCTGCGGAAAGATCGGTCCGTGACGGGGCACGACGAGCACGTTGGTCGGCACGAAGTTGGCGAGAAGCGCCGACACGTCGATCGGCGACGGTGGCAGCTGCTGGAACGGATTCAGCCCGAGGGCGCTCGCGAGGACGTTGCGCTCGAAGCCGGTCACGTTGCCGTTCTCGGCATTCACCTTCACGACCAGCGGCAGCTTGGTGATCGGCTCCGGGTTGCCGAGGTAGTGGCTGAAGAGGTTGCCGGCGCCGTCGCTGGAGACGTCCTCGAGGTACCAGTCGGTGACGTCGGCCGGGTTCGTCGTCGAGCCCCACGCGATGTTCTCGTTGTGCCCTTGGACGACGCCGGGCGCGCCGGCAAAGCCGATGCCGGTCACGTTGAGATTGCCGCCGCGATCTTTGGTGTTGACGTGCAGCTCGTAAAAGGTCGGCGGGCTGCCGAGGCCGAGGTGCGGATCGTTGGCGAGGATCGGGTGACCGCTGTCGGTGACGGTGCCGTCGACGCCCCATTCGTTCGAGCCGACCGTGCCGCGCTCGCGGATCGCGCGCATCGCCGGCTGCTGCATGAGCTGGGCGATGTACTCGCGCGCCTTGGTGATCGTCGCCTTGCGTGCGCTCGCGACGGCCTTCCGCTGGGCCGCGCTCGGCACCCGGCGCGGCGCGGCCGGCGCTTTCGCGACGGCGGCTCCCGCGTTTTGCGATCCGACCTTTCGGGGCGCGGGTTTCGCGACGCTCGCCTCGACGTTGGATTCGCCTCGCGCCAGCATGATCGTCTTTTCGACCGTGAGCGCGCTCAGCGGGATCGGCACGTTGCTGGCGTCGGGCACGGTGAAGGCGTTCTCCTCCGGTCGCGCCCGGGCGAGGTCCTCGTAGTAGGCGGTCTCGCCGGTCGGACCGAGGGTGTCGGTCAGGTTTTTCAGATCACCGGTCGGACCGTCGTCGAAGTCGAAGGAGAGCTGAAAGGCCTGCAGCTTGCCGAAGACCACCGAGTCGACCGGCGTCCAGGGCGCAATCTGGGTCACGTGCAGGAGGCCGTACTCCGCCGGCAGGTTGCCGGTGACGTTCGCCAGCGTGATGTACTCGTTCACACCGTCGGCGTACGACTGCAGCGCGCTCTGCACCGACGGCGACAGCGCGTTGAAGGAGTCGACCGCGGCGCGCCGCAATCCGAGGGTCTGGAAGAACAGGTCTTGGGTGAGGTTGCTGATGTTGCCGGGAAACGGCGGGACGGTCGGATCGGGACCGGAGCCGATCTGGAAATCGGGAAAGCCGAGCACCTCGGAGACGGTGCCGCTCGGGATGCGGCGGAACATGTCCATCTGGAACATGCGCTCGCTGGCGTGGATGTAGCCGAGCACGAACGCGGCGTCGTTGAGAGTCGACGCGTAGACGTGCGGGATGCCGAGATTGTCCCGCACCACGTCGACGGGCTGCGAGAGCTGCGCGAACGTCAGGGTCTGCGCAATCGGGAGATCGGTCACGTCGGTGGCGGAAGCGACTTGCGGCACCACCATCGCGACAGCGGCGAGATACGGCACGAGACGCCGGACGATACGACTCATGGCTACCCTCCTTCGGATGTGGGGATCGGGGCTACGGCACTCTCGCGGCTCACCCGACGCGGCATACGACGCGAGTCGAAGAATCGGAGTCGCGCGCGCGGATTAGACGGCGGCCCCGGTTCAGAAGTCAAGCTGAAAGTGCGAGTCGTCTTGCAAACCCGAGAGGAGTCGTATTCGATGATCCCGGTCCGCACCGATGTATGAGGCTCTCTATGGTCTCCGGGAGCTGCCGTTCCGGCTCACCCCGGACCCGCACTATCTCTTCCTGAGCGAGCACCACCGCGAAGCGCTCGGACATCTCTTGTTCGGGATTCGCGAGGGCGCGGGCTTCGTCGCGGTCACCGGCGAGATCGGCACCGGCAAGACGACGCTGCTCCGTACGCTGCTGCGCGAGCTCGAGTCGAACACGGTCGTCGCCTACATTTTCAATCCGGCGCTCTCGGACCTCGAGCTGCTGCAGACGGTCAACAGCGAGTTTGCCCTGCCGTCGGGCTCGACGAGCAAGAAGGAGCTGGTCGACGCGCTGAATCGTTTCCTGGTCGCGGAGAAGGAAGCCGGCCGGCGCGTGATCGTCATCGTCGACGAGGCGCAGAATCTGGCCCCGTCGGTGCTCGAGCAGCTCCGGCTGCTCTCGAACCTCGAGACCGAGACCGACAAGCTGCTGCAAATCGTGCTCGTCGGCCAGCCCGAGCTGCGCGACATGCTAGGGCGACCCGACCTCGAGCAGCTGAACCAACGGATCACGGTCCGCTGGCATCTCGCCGCGCTCGACCGCGACGAGACCGCGGCGTACGTCCGCCACCGCCTGCGCGTCGCCGGCGGCCCGGCCGCCGCCGGGCTCTTCACCTCGGCTGCCTTACGCCGAATCTACGGCTACGCCGCCGGCGTTCCGCGTCTCATCAACATCGTGGCGCACCGCACGCTATTGATCGGCTACACGGAAGAGCGCCGTTCGATCACGCGCGCGATCGTGTCGCGCGCGGTGCGTGAGCTCCGCCGCGACGACGCCGCGGCCCACCGCCGGATCGATCACGTCCTCGGATGGCGGGCGATCGGCGCCACCGCCGCCGCGCTCGTCCTCGGGATCGCGGCCGCGTTCGCCGCCTTGCGGCCGCCACATCACCCGGCGGCCGAGCGCGGGCCGCAGAGCCTCGCGCTCGCCGCGCCTGCGACGGCCGAGCCATCACCCGCCGAGCCGCGCAGCGCATCCGATGCAGCGCCGGCCGCGGCGCCGCGCGAGTCCGCTTCGGTTGCAGCGACCGAGCCGGCGCGGGACGGTGCGCAGGCCGCGCCCGCGGTCGCGGACCCCGCACCGCCGTCGGCATCGGCCGAACCACCTGGCGCCGCCGACCAGCACGCCGCGCTCGCGCCCGCCGACGCACCGAGCGGCGCTACGGTCGCGCGCGCGGGCCGCCCGCCCCTCACCGCCGCGCCCGCCTTGTGGGAGGCGCTCGCCGCCGTCGATCACCGGGAGGCCGCCATCGCCGCCGTGAGCGCGCTGCTTACGGCGTGGAAGACCGATCCGCTCACCGCCGAGGAGCGCGCCGCGGGGAGTCTCGACCTCGAAGCGATCGCGGCGCGACGCGGGCTTCGTTACCTCCCGACGAGCGGGAATCTGACCCGCCTCCAGCTGCTCGATCTTCCCGCCGTGCTCGAGCTGTCGCTGCCACCGTCGGGTCAGCGACGGTTCGCGCTCCTCGCACGCATGGACGGGACGCGGCCGGTGATACGCTTCGGTGGTCTCGAAGCGCGCCTCGACCCCGAGGAGATCGGCGGCGCGTGGCTCGGCGACGCGCACGTCTTCTGGCGCGACTTCGAGCGCTTTCCGCCATTCCTCACGCTCGGCAGCAGCGGTCCGGAGGTCGAGCGCTTGCAGCGGCTGCTTGGTCGCGTCGGAGAGTACCGCGAGGCGCCGTCGTCGCATTTCAACAGCGCGACGGCGGAGGCGATCGCGCGCTTCCAGCGCTCGCGCCGCCTGCCACCCGATGGTATCGTCGGCCCTCTGACCAAGATCCTTCTCTACGGCGGCGTCGCGGGGTATGAACGCCCCCGCCTGCGCGACGACACGTGAGCACGATCCTCGACGCACTGAAGAAGGTGGAGCGCGAGCGCCAACCGGCGCGCGGGCCGCTTCTCGACGTGCCCACACCCGAGGAGCCGAAGCGGCGGCGCCGGGTGTCGCTCGCCATGATCGTCGCGTGCGCGACGCTCGGCTTCGCGGCCGGCGTCGGCCTCGCGTTGTGGCGCAACACGGCACCGGTCGAGATCGCCGCGGTGCCGGACGCGGTCGACGTACCACCGCAAGCCGAGGTCGCCCCGCCGCAACCGGCCGCGCCCGCCGTCGCGGTGGTACCGGCGGTCCCGCCACAGCCCGCCCCCGAGCAGGTCGCGGCAGCGGAGCAACCGGCGACTGGCGCGGCGAACGGCGAGCCCGCGGCGCCCAGCGCCGCCGAGCCGGAGCAGGTTGCGAGCGCGCGCCAGGCCGATGTTCCACCGCCTGTCGAAAGCGCGCCGAATGCGGCTGCACCCGCCCCGAATGCGCCGTCCGCCGTCGAACCGGAAGGATCGGCGCTCGAGCCGTCACCCTTCGGCCCGCGACGCGGCGGTGGGGCCGTGCCCGACGCGGCACAACCACGAGCGGTGCCTCCACGCGCCGGCACGGTCGTCGCCAATGCGCCGAGAACGTCGACGGGAATGCCGGTGCCCGGCGCACCGCCCAAGGCACCGCAAGCGCCGCCGCCCCTGGTCGTGTCGCCAAACGGGGAAGTCCAGCCGCTCGTACTTCCGCCGCCGGAAGAAGCGGTCGAGCCCGAAGAAGAACCCGAAGAGGCGGCACCACCACCGCCGCAAGAGAAGCTCTTCGACACCGGCCGGTCGCCCGCGGGTCAACCGAAGGTCGTGTTGAGCTTTCTGCAGTGGTCGGCCGACCCGGCACGACGCTTCGCGGTCATCAGCATCGAGGGCGCGCCGAGTCAGCGCGTGCAAGAGGGCGACACGGCAGGCGGCATGACGGTTGCCGCGATCACGCCTACGGGCGTGCGCTTGAAGCACGACGCGACCGTGTTCACGATCACACCGCGCCACTGAGCGCGGTACTCAGCCTTCGACGAGCCGACTCTCACACCCGCCGGCGACTCACGCCGCCAACATCTCTGCCGCGATCTCGTCGATGTACGCGTTCCGCAGCTGCGGTGTGGATGCGCGGGCTCTCGGGCGCCGCCGGTGATCGGCGGGCGCGGCGGGATTCGGCAGGGCGGCGCGCCGCGCGACGCCGCCCGCCGCTATCACTACTCGGTGCCGCCGACCTCGATATCGACGTAGTCGGAATCGGAGTCGCCGGTCGAGTCGCCGACCTCCACCGAGGCCCGGTACGTGCCGGCCTTGTCGTAGACGTGGGTCGGGTTCACGTCGCCGCTGGTCGGCGATCCATCGCCGAAATCCCACTTGATCGTGCGCTGGCCACTGCCGCCGGAGATGTCGGCTTTGAGCTGCACCGAGAGCGGCGGCTTGCCGTCCTCGGGTTCCGCTTCCGCCCACACCATCAGGATCTCTTCGCCTTCGTCCGCTTCCGCAGCCGCGGCCGGCGACCCGGCCGCGGCCGGACTCGTGACAGGTGTCGCGGTCGGCGCCGTGCTCGCCTTCTCCTCACTCCGCGTACAACCCGCGGTACACACGGCCGCCAGAGCGCCCACCATCATCAAGAGCGAGACTTTCATGCGTCCTCCTCGCGCCATTTTGTTAAAAGGCGCCGAATTCTGGCCAAAGGTGGTGAGCGAGTCAAGCGAGGTAGCCGCGCGGTCGCAACGCAGAAAATGGCGCGTGTGCGCGGACTTATCGTTTCGGGGACAGGAACGGCGGCGCTGCGAGCGGAATCAGATGGCGTGCTGTACCGACATCGGGAAGGGGCACGGCCGGAGCAGCGAGCGGAGGATCACGCGAACGGCGGTCGGCATGAAGATCACGCCGGTGTGGCTCGCGAGCGCGCGGTCTGCGCTGGTGATGGTCGAGAGCACGACGTTCCCGGCACCCGCGATCGCGCACACCCGTGGCGGCGCGATCAGATCACGTGGCGAGGAGATCGTCGTGACACGGTTGGCGTAGGGCTCGATCTGCTCGTACAGCACACGCGAGTCGCGCGCGCGCACGCCGAGCACGCGTTCGGCGAGCTGCTGCAGCGGGCGCCACGGCGTGCCGCCGAGGATCGGGCTCGCGACCGCGACCACTTGCCCGATGGCGTCCGGACATTGCGCCAAGACGGCGAACGCCTGCAGGCCACCGAGCGAATGCCCGACGATTCGCACCGGCCTTCCCGTGGCGGCCGCGATCTCGTCTACGCGTTTGCACAGGCGTTCGACGTACGGAATGAAACGGCGGCAGTTGAAAAGGTCGTCGATGTGGACGCTGTATCCAGCGCGGCGGAGCATCCGTGCGAACGGCGCGTAGTAGTAGGGGTGGCTCATGAAACCGCCGATGACCAGCACCGGCGAGTCGTCGCTGGCGGCGACGTCGTCTTCCTCGCCCAGCGCGTAGGCCGAAGAGACACCAGTGTGGGCGCGGAGCGCGGAGAGACCGGTCCACGGCGAATGCACGGCCTCGCGGTAGAGTGGCGTGAGCAGTCGGATCAGGGTGTCACGCGCGGCCATGACAGAGGCAGAGTGCAACCGCCATGCCCGACGCCACCGTCGGGAAGTGTAGTCCGGGCGCGACCGCGCGGAGCCGCGGACCGCCGCGCCGTGTCGCGATCGTCACTCCCGCGACGCTCGCTGTGCCACGCACGCGCGCACGGACGGCGCGAACGACGTGCGAGATGACTAGGAGCCGCCACGCCGCGGCACGCTATGCTGCGAGCCGCGAGGTTGCGACGGACGATGCTGGCGGGGGAGCGACGCGCCTCGGCGTCAGCCCAGGAAGTTCCACCTCGCCATCGTCCACATGTCTTTCCCGCTGTCAGGAAGCTTGCGGACGACCGACGCCTCGAAGCCGCTGTGCATGAGGCAGTCCTTGCAACGGTGATCCTCGCGCTTCTCCCAGTAGTCCCAGTCGACGCCGTTCCAAAACTCGTCCCAGGTGGGAAAGAACTTTTCCCCGATCAAGTAGCATGGGCCTTTCCAGCCCTGGGGCGTGCGGGTGACGTTGCCCCACGGCGTGCACGGGTAGTCGCGCAGGCCGGCGGCGAACTCCAGGAAGAGCGGCGTCGAGTAGAAGCGGTAGCGCTTCGAGAGCTCGAGGACGCGCTTGAACTTCTCGTTCACCTCGTTGCGGAACAGAAAGTGGCGCTCCGGCAGGACCTCGTAGTGGTAGCCGGGCGAGAGCAGCATGCCGTCGACACCGATCGAGTCGAGGTACGCGAGCATCTGCTCGATCTCGGCCATGTCGGTCTCGCGGAAGATCGTGGTGTTGGTGCAGACGTTGTAGCCGAGCGACTTGCCGACCTTGATCATCTCGATCGCCTTCTCGAAGACGCCGGGACGATCGACCACGAAGTCGTGGGTCTTCGCCATGCCGTCGAGGTGGACGTTGATCGAGAGCCGCGAGTGCGGCGAGTTCTTCTTGTAGAAGCGGTCGAGGAGGATGCCGTTGGTGCAGAGATAGACATGCCGCTTGCGCTCGTAGGCGCCGGCGAGGAGCTCGCTGAGCTCGGGATAGATCGTCGGCTCACCGCCGCAGATCGAGACCACCGGGGCGCCCGACTCGTCCATCGCCTTGAAGCATTCGTCGAGCGACAGACGGTCCTTGAGGTCGCCGCTATACCGTTCGGGCGAGCACCCCAAGCAGGCGAGGTTGCAGGTGTGAAGCGGCTCGAGCATGAGGACGACCGGGTAGCGCTTCTTCCCCTGCAGCCAGTTCTTGGCCTGCCACTTGAGCATGTCGCTGGTGATGTGTGCCGGAAACCGCATGAACGACCCCCTCCGCGTGTAGGCGCGAAACTATATGGTTCACCATCTTACGAGGCAAGCGAGCCGCCGAGCGCGGATCGGATCGCGCACGCCGCGCGCTCATCCGTTCTGCAGCGGTGCCGCGAAGAACGCCGCGAGCGCGGCGCTGAGCGTGCGCGATGCCGTCGCGACGTGGCGACGGAGCGCGAGCACCAGCGGCCACGCGGCGGGCGCGACGATCAGCCCGGCGCGCGCCGACCAGCTCGTCGAGAGGTCCGGGGGCAAGGCCTCGAGCGAGAGGTCGGACGCATCCAGAATCGCCCGTAGCGCGAGAAACGGAATGTCCCGCGCGAGCGCGTACGCCACCAGCGCATGCGCCTCCATCTCGACCGCGACGGCACCGTAGCGCCGCGCCGCGTCCGCCTTCGCGATCGGCGTCGTGACGATCACCGGTGACGAGTAGAGCGTGCCCTCGTGATCGACGCGCAGACCGTGCGGCAGCACCGCGACCGCGGCCGCGTGGAGCGCGGCGGGAACCTCGTAGGTCCGGCGCCCTCCCCAATCGTCGTCCCACACCACGCGTGGGGGCACGGTCAGATCGCCGGGCAGGAGCGCCGGAACGAGCGCGCCGCCGAAACCCACCGAGACCAGCAGATCGCAGTCGAGGCCGGCCTGTTCGACGGCCCGGCCCGCCGCCGCTCCCCCGACGCCGCCCTCGAGGACGACGATCTCACGCTCGCCGGCGCGCCCCCGCCAGCATCGCACCGCGCCGCCGCGCTCGCGGCGCGGCGCGCGCAACGTCACTAGGACGGCGCGCGTCTCGGCGCGGACCGCCGTCACGACGACGAGACGTCTCATCGCGCATCGACGGCCGGCGCACCGACGCGCCTCGACGGCTGCGGCGGAGGTCCCACCGGGTCGAGCGGCGAGACCGGATAGTCGCGCAGATGGGCGAGCACGTCGGCGGCCGTCGCTCGTCGCTGCGCGCTCAGAAAATGGGGCACGAAGAGCGCGATCACCGGCAGATAGAGGAGCACCGCGATCGCGCCGAGCAGCCCTTCGCCGATTGCGAACGTGAGCGCGACGTTGAAGGCGAGGATGCCGAGATAGAGCAGCGGCTCGAGCAGACCGCCGTACGGGATGTGGCGGACGCCCCCACTGGCGCGGCCGAAGAACCCGCGCTGCTCGGCCCATTGGTAGAGCGCGATCGTCGTCGCGCCGACGACGAACCAGCCGACGAAGTTGCTGAGCGGCACACCGAAATAGATCCCGCCGTTCGGATAGTAGTAGACCTGGCCGAGAAACCAGCGGTCGCCCCGCAGCGTGAGCGGATCGATCACGACGTCGAGGAGCGTCATGAGGAGCGCGCCGGTCAGGCAGACGATCCACGAGGTCGCGACCACGCGCGTCTCCGCGACTTGCACGTCCGCGCGCGTGATCACCAACGGCGCGTAGAGCAGTACCGCCAGCCGCCAGCCGAGGTAGCAAAGAAAGGTGAACGACAGGGAGTCCCAGAACGGCACGTTGCCGATCCACACCTCCTTTGGTTTGGTGGTCTCGATGTAATGGTACAGGCCGAACGGGATGCCATTCCGCGTCGACGAGTATTCCGCCGCGAACGCCACCAGGTACGCGATCATGCTGAAGAGCGCGGTGCGTCGCCAGCCGAGGCGGGTGACGGCAACGACGAGATAGATCGTGAAGAAGACGAAAACGTACGGACGGCCGACGACCATGCCGGCGATGCGCTCGAGCAGGCTCATGACCGCGCCGTCTTACAAGACGGCGGCGGAAAAGCCACCGCCCCGTGCGCCCGCGTATCCCTCGATCAGAAGGTGTAGCGGATCGTCACGAACCCCTCGTCGTTCTCCGCGAACTGCCCGAGCAACGACTGTCGCGAGCCGCCGATCGCGAGAAACCCGGCGGCGACCGCGAGGTCGTCCCGTAACGCGTAGCTGACGCGCGGGATCACGGCGAAGTACCTACCCTCGACGCCATAGATCACCACGGCTCTGGTCTCGAGCCGGTCGTCGAGCCAACGCTTGCGCACGATCCCGATCAGCTGGGTCTCGACGTCCTCGATGAGGAGGCGCCGGTCGTTGCGTAGCACGCGCGTCTGCACCACCTCGGCGACCGGCATGAAGCCCGCGACGGGACAGTCGGCGCCGATCCCCCACATGATCGCGTCGCGCTCGACGAATGCCGGCGTGACCTCACCGGCGCTGAAGTCGCGCAGGAACGCGAAGACGTCGTCGGGAACGTTGCCGTGGCCGGAGAGGTCGCGCTTGATGTTGCGCGAGAACGGCCGTCGCTCCTGGTAGGACACCTCGGCGCGCAGCGACAGACCGGCCACGGCCCATGCGAGGTCCGCCCCGCCGGCG